>CAYGZA010000588.1:0-1509 GCA_964354135.1 uncultured Planctomycetaceae bacterium | reverse complement strand
CCAAGGGTTCATGGCCCAGGTCGCCCCAGATTCACAAGAGGCGAAATTGCCGCCCGAAACGGATTCCTGGCTTTCGCCGCAAGTTGTTGCCCTGTAAGCACTTCATGGCGGTTTCCTGGGAGATCGTTGACCATGCCTCCAGAGGCTGGTACGCCATGCCCCATAAGATAGCCACTTAAGTTCTTATCCGGCAAAAGGTTGCGATTTTGCCGTCTCTGGCCCAAAAAGTGCCAAACGCCTCATATTGTCCACAATCCTATTTCGGCCAGTCGAGAGGAGGCCGCGGGCCCGAGACTGGTCAACAACCAGGGCACCGTTTCACGGTTTGCCTGCCCGGGATTAGGCCTGCTTCTTCTTGTCGAAGGCGGCATCGAAGGCCAATTGGCTCGGGGCGAAGTCGAGCCTGCGGACGTAATCGCAGGCCTCCTTGGCGCCGTGCTCGCGGTCCATGCCGCTGTCTTCCCATTCGACCGACAAGGGTCCCTGGTAGCCGGCATCGTTCAGGGCCCGGATGATCTCCTCGAAATTCACCCCGCCGCGGCCCAAGGAGCGGAAGTCCCAGCCGCGGCGCGGGTCGCCGAAATTGAGGTGGCTGGCGAGGATGCCGCTCGTGCCGTCGAGCTTGACGATCGCGTCCTTCATGTGGACGTGGTAGATGCGGTCCGGGAAGCGGCGGATGAACGCGGCCGGGTCCATCCCCTGCCAGATCAGGTGGCTGGGATCGAAGTTGAAGCCGAACTCGGGGCGATGGTCCAGCGCCGCCAGGGCCCGTTGGGCCGTGTAGATGTCGAAGGCGATCTCCGTCGGATGGACCTCCAGGGCGAACTTCACGCCGCACGCGGTAAAGACGTCGAGGATCGGGTGAAACCGCTCGGCCAGCAGCTTGAACCCGTCGTCGATCATCGCCGCAGAGACCGGCGGGAACGAGTAGAGCAGGTGCCAGATGCTCGAGCCCGTGAAGCAGTTGACCACGCTCACGCCCAGACGTTGGGCGGCGCGGGCAGTCTGCTTGAGCTCCTCGGCGGCCCGCGCGTTCACGCCGGCCGGCTCGCCGTCGCCCCAGACGTGAGGCGGCAGGAGGGCCTTGTGCCGCGCGTCGATGAGGTCGAGCACCGCCTGGCCGATCAGGTGGTTGCTGATGGCGAAGACCTGCATCCCGTGCTTCTGGAGCACCTGCCGCTTCTTGGTGCAGTAATCCGGGTCGGCCATGGCCTTGGGCACCTCGAAGTGATCGCCCCAGCAGGCCAGCTCCAGGCCGTCGAAGCCCCACGCTTGGCACTTCTGGGCCAGCACTTCCACGGGCAGATCGGCCCACTGGCCGGTACACAGAGTGATCGGTCGCGTCATGGAATGGACTCCTTGGTGTCAGGATTCAGTCCCGCTTTTGCTCGGTCTTGTCGAAAGCGGCGTCGAAGGCCACGCGGCTCGGCTCGAAGTCGAGCCTCTTGACGAAGTCGCAGGCCTCCTTGGCCCCGTGGTCGCGGTCCATGCCGCTGTCTTCCCACTCGA
>CAYGZA010000587.1:0-1529 GCA_964354135.1 uncultured Planctomycetaceae bacterium | reverse complement strand
CCAGATCAATTCTCTCGCTAATCCACCCCAACGGACGGGTTGGACGAAGGTTTACCGCGATTGCTGCCCAGGTGCTTGGCAAGATGGGAGTTGCGGCAATGGCCCGGGATGTTGGCCGGGCAACTTGGCCGCCTGGTCAGCCGGGACGTTGACCACGGGCGTGTCAACGTCTCCTTTTGTGCCACCGGGCCGGGTGGAGTCTTCCCGGATTCACAGTCGCAAGTCCCATACTGGGAGCAGGTTAACAGGGCAAGTCGCCGCAGATTGCCAGAAAACGCACAAGAACTGCAGAACTGGTTTCGCCCTCGCGCTCTAAGGGCTTGGCCGCCAAGCACTTAGGGGCGGTTTTTTATGACAAGTTGCACTTTCATTCCTGTGGGGGGTTCGTCATGTGATTCTCGCACGCACGTAATCCGTTGCGGCGCAAGGGTTTCTTCACGGCCTCCGCGCGGCCCGCAACCCGCTCCGATTCCCTTATTGGCCAACAATCCATTTCGGGCTTCGGTTTGCGCCGGCAAAACCACGCGCCGCTCAACTGCGGCACGCGACGGCTGCCGCGCGTCACATCGGTTGGCTCGACGCCCCGAGGCGTTCCAGCACGGCCGCGATCGGCAGGCTCGTCTTGAAAGGGATCGCCTCAGAAGGCCATTCGGCGAGGCGCCTCGCGGCAGGCTCGGCGACGGCCAGCAGGATCCGTTGGTCCTGGAACGTCCGCACGGACTGGAGCTTGGCATCGAGGTACTCGGGCGTCCAGAAGCCGACGATCTCCAGGAGCACCGTGCGGCCGTCCTCGTGCCGAAAGACGAAGTCGGGGACGAAGGCTTTCTGCCCGCGATGGAGGATCTCGGCCTCGCGCAACAGCCGCCAGCCCTCGCGGGGCTCGGCGCCCCATTTCGCGGCAAAGCCCTCCTCGACGCTGGAATCGAAGGCCTCCGGCGGCGGCAGGTGGCTGTGCAGGCCGTCCTCGGCCGCCAGATCGAGGGCCATGCTCGAGCCCCGGCGGCGGCTGCGAATCACCGCGTGCATCCGCCAGCCGCGGCAGGCGATCAAGGCCGGCAGGAACCGCGCCATGGCCACCCCGTAGCGGCGCGTCGTGCGGAGCACCGACGCCGGGCCGTCGAAGCGGAGACAGTACCGCCCGTCGCCGCTCCGCGCGATCGTGTGCATCAGCCGCGCCAGCTTGGCGTAGCGGAGGATCGTCTTGAAGTCGTCGGTGGCCCAAACCGTCATCGAGACGGCGTCGAACAAGGCCACCTGGACCTGGGCCACGTTGTACCGGGCCAGAAGGGCCGCGCCGTCCGGATAGCCCTCGAAGCGGACCAGCCGGTGGAAGTCGATCACGTCGGAATACAGCTCGCGGTCGATCTCGTCCCAGGGACGGCCGAGCTCTGCGGCGATCTCCGTCTTCACCCGGGCCTCCTCGTGCCCGAAGAGCCGGTCGCCGCAGCGGACCAGCGGGTGCGACGCCGCCGCCATGCGAAACACCTGGCGCCGCAGGGTTGCCGCCCGGTGCTTGCGGATCAGGGCGA
>CAYGZA010000586.1:0-1533 GCA_964354135.1 uncultured Planctomycetaceae bacterium | reverse complement strand
TACAACGCTAACTCGTATTCCACCGGCAACGTTTGATGCGGGTCAGTTTGATGCCTAATTCCCTGAGCTTTCTGCGGGTTCGTTTAGTGTGGCTCCGGCGGCTCTTGGCGTTGTCCTGCTGCGTCTTTTGGATGTCCTCGACGAGTGTCTCCCATAGCCGGGCCGAGACCCGGGTGCCCCGCCACCAGGACGGGATCAGGCCGGCCACCGCGTCGTGGACCTGGTCCACCGTCAACTCCGGGATTTTTTTCCCCCAACTCCCTCTGGACCCGGGACAGGAACAGGTAGCTGACGGCGCTGAGGATCAGGTGCCGTTTCAAGCCCGGATAACGCCGTCCTTCGTAGTGGTCCATTCCCAGTTCGTCTTTGCCGTCCTCGAAGCACCGTTCCACATGCCAGCGGGAGAAGCCCACCAGCAACATCGTCCCCACGGACGTGCCGGCCGGAGCGTCGCCGAGGAAGAACTTGATCTCCTTCGGGTTGAGGGCGTTGCGGGCGATCACCAACTGCAGCCGCGGCGCCGGCAAGCCCTCTTCGTCCTTGGGGTAAAACCACGTATGCTTGGCCTCCCAGACCATCGGGCCCTTGGTGCCGTCGCGCAGGTAATAGCGCTTCCAAGGTTGGTCGCGCAACCGCGGGTCCTGTTGGAGCCACTGCTTCACGTTGCGGGCTCGCGGGCTGCCGCTGGTCACCCGGAGCCTCAGACGAGGCCGTCCGCCACGACGACGACGATACGGCCGCCGCGTGACCCGCGGACGATCCAACCAGCCCGGCAGGATGCTGGGCACCTCGCCCACGAAATCCTGCTGGCGCTCTCGCAAACCAGCCAAGAATCCAGGTTTTCCCCCGTATCCCTCGTCGAACGTCAGCCAGCGAAGTACCACGCCGTTCTGCCGCGAACGATCCAACAACTCCAAGGCGATCTGCCATTTGGGACGGTAGACCATCTCCTCCGGGATGCCCGCCTTGCGGCAACGCTCGCGGTCTTCGTGCCAGTCCTTCGGCAGGAACAGTTCCCCGTCCAACAAACAGTGGAAGCCGTCCGCCGCGTACGCCAAGTGGACCGTGACCATGCAGTTTTCGGTCTTGCCGGTGCTGCCGCAGTACTGCCGCTTCACGCCGGGCGTCTTGTCCCCCTGCTTGGCGAAGCTGGTCTCGTCGATGACGCCCACTGCCCGCGGGCTGGCGTGCTCGGCGGCCACGATCGCCTGCAGGCGATCCCGCATCCGGCCTTCGTCCCACTTCAACAGGCTCAAGAACTCCTGCAGCGTCCGCACGGGCACCCGCGCCTTCTTGGCGATCGGCTCCACGCTCTTGCGGTGCAGGTCCGACAACTGACCCTCGACGTACACCGGAAAGTGCCCGCGAGTGTCCTTCCGCGCGAAACAATCGGCGAACCGCTTCAAATAGCGATCCAACTCCGGCTTCAATTGACGAATCTGCTGAGCGTCCATGCCCTATCTCCTGTGACTCCCGGAAGACATGCAGTTTCGTCATTTTTCCCAAATCACGCAAGGTCAATTTAGCGTTGTA
>CAYGZA010000585.1:0-1566 GCA_964354135.1 uncultured Planctomycetaceae bacterium | reverse complement strand
AATGGCACTAAGTTAGTCTTGACAAAAAACGAGTCCTCGCTGACGTAAGTGGTTTCTCGTCAAACACTTCGTCAGGAGGACTCAGAAGATGTTCAAGGATGAACGCAGGTGTAAAGTATGGGACGAAATTCGTCAACTGGATCTGAGGGCTTTCGTCAAGTTCCTGACGCCCTCGCTGTTCGGGAAAGCGGCACAAGCTGCGGGGGTGAGGCTGGGCAGCAACGCCCTGAACTGGGCCAACATGGTCTGGTTGGGCATTGCCGCTGCCCTGCACACCGCCGAGAGCTTCTGCTCGCTCTTGGTGCTTGCGTTCCGGCTCTTGGAGGATCTTCAAGGCTGGAGTCGCACGCCTTTGGGCCGGACGTGTCGCAAACGGCCGCGAGGCAGGAAATGGTCCAAAAGCAAGCACGATCCGCACGGCCACGGCGGGCCCCTGGTCACCGAAGAGGCCTTCGCCGAGGCGCGGAAGCGGATGCCCATCCAGTTCTGGATGTGGCTGTTGCTCCTTTTGAGCGAACAGTTCCAGGCCCAGCATGCGGAGTATGTGAAATGGAAAGGCTTCCGGCTGCTGGCCATGGACGGAACAGAGTTGGCCTTGCAGCGCGACCAGCGGCTGGCGAAGCACTTCGGGACCAGCCGCAACGGCAAGCGCCGCCGCACGCCCCAGGCGCGGATGTTGATGTTGGCCTTTCCTCTGGCCCGCGTGCCGTGGCGTTACGAACTCGCCCCGCGGTCGTGCCACGAGCAGACCATGGCCGCCCGGCTGTTGACGGGTCTGGCGGCCCGCGATCTGGTGTTGATGGATCGGGGGTTCTGGTGCTTCGGGCTGTTCTGGATGATCCAGCGGCAGCAGGCGTTTTTCGGCATTCGGCTGCGTCGCGGCATGACGATGAAATGCATCCAGAGACTCGGAGAGGGCGACGCGATCATGCGTTGGACGCCGAGCAAGCAGTCGAAGCAACGCGGCCGCTGGAAGGACTTCCCCGACCTGCCGACATCGCTGGACTTGCGGGTGATCCGTTACCAGGTTCGCGGCTTCCGGCCCAGCGCGGTGGTCACGAACATCCGCGACCCGAAGCTCGTCTCCGCCGAAGAGTGGGTCCACTTGGCCACGCAGGACGAAGCGGGCCGGACGCTGGAGCCGGGGTTGTACCATCGACGCTGGGAAATCGAGACGATGTTCTGCGAGTTGAAAGTCCGGCAAGGGATGAAAAACCTCCGCAGTCGGACCCCCGAGGGGATCTACTTCGAGGTCGCCGGGCATGTGCTGCTGTACCTGTTGACGCGGTGGCTGATGGTGGAGGCGGCCAAGGAACACGGCATCGAACCGCTGCGAATCAGCTTCACCAACGCGCACCGGGAGTTGCAGCACATGTGGGAGGCCCTGTTGAAGTCCAGTCCCCGGCACGTCGCCTGTGTCCTGCTGCCCAGACTGTGCCAACGGATCGCCGAACACCTCGTACCCCTCCGTCCCGGACGCCATTACCCACGTCCCGCCGACAAGTACAAAAAGAAGAAGTATCGCAAAGCCGCTAAAACGGTTACGTACAAAACTTAGTGCCATTG
>CAYGZA010000584.1:0-1610 GCA_964354135.1 uncultured Planctomycetaceae bacterium | reverse complement strand
GCCGAAAACTACGAAAACTTTACCCGTCAATCGAAGATTGACGGGACACTAGGAGCGGAACTGTGATGTGAGCCGGGTCGCAACCTATTGCCCGGGCGCCGGCCGTGACGAACGCGCGCACCCGCTCAGGCAAAGCATCGACGGGGAACGGCTGCCACGGCAGAATCTCGCATTTGCGGGCCCGGACGGCCTTGGGGCCCGGTTTCCACGGTGGAGCTGATTCGATAAGTTTCCGCAGTTGATCCAGCGTGCCGCCGGCTTCCAACCAGTCGGAGACATCGCCTTTCTCGGGTACGCCCGGAAGTTGCACCACTTTCACTTCGGCCGCGATGCCGTGGAGGCCGAGGGCCGTCGCATTGGCGTGGCGCCAGCCGGGCTCGTCGTTGTCGGGAAGGATAATTACTTTCCGGCCGCGGAAGTGCTCGTTGTACTCGGGCCGCCACTTGCCGGCCCCGCCGGGGTTTGTGGTGGCCAGGCACCCGAGGACCGCCAGCCGATCAGCGTCTTTCTCTCCCTCCGCGATGAGAACAGGCCGCTTGGGATTGGCCTTCACCAGCTCGGGCAGTCGATACGGGACGAACCGACACCCTTTGACTTTCCACTCCCAACCGCCACTCGGTTTGGGCCGGCGCTGGCGGAAATCCTTGGGCTCCATCCGGCATACCTGGAAGAGCAACCGGCCCTCCTCATCGCGGTAATCGTAGGTCTTGACGATTCTCGGCTTGCCATCGGCCGCCGGCCGGTCCCCAGGGTATCGGGCAACTTCCGCCAATGCGGTCTGAAAGTCCCAACCGCGAAGCCACTGAAGGGCCGCGATGCCGTCGCCGTTGCCCTTGCTGAAACACTGGTTGCAGAACAGCGCACCGGCGTCGCCGTCGATGAATCGGAAACGGTCGAAACCACCGCAACGTGGGCACGGATGGTTCTTTCCGTCGAATATGCCAGCGTCGATGCCCCCAAGGGCCGTCAGGATCTCCTGCCACCTCCCGGCCGCCCGTTGCTTCACCGCGTTTGTATCCAGTCTCATCGGCCAGCCCTCCGATCAACGCGCGGGCAGCCGTCGCGAATCCACGCCACGTACTCATCGCGTCGGTAGCGGACCGCGGCCCGAGGGCCGATGCCGATCTTGAGCGGCGCGGGCGCGATGCCCGACCGGCTCCACCGCCACAAGGTGCGCTCGCCGATGCCGCACATCCGGGCCGCCTCCGCCGTAGTCAACAACTCGGGCGCGATGGTGTGAGGGGTGGTGTCAGGTCTCATCGGCCACCCCCTTGGACGCCTGCCCACCGCTCATAGCCTGCACGACCGCCCCGAGGTTGTACCGGACTACCTTGGGTGACAGCCGGACGGTCGGAATCCGCCCCTCTCGGGCCCATCGGCGTATCGTGCTCGGCTGCACTTGGAGCCGGCCCGCCAGTTCGTCAGCCGTGAACAAGTCGCTCGCGCGCATCGGAAGTTCTCCAGGTTTGAAGGTCCAGGGGCCCCGCCCTTCTTTCCTGGAGAATATGCAAATCGGGCCGCGCATACCGCGTGCATAGTGTTGGCACACTTGCACTTAGGGCGCGCTCATAAATAACTTGAACAAATTGGTATTGCCTCATCAGGGAGAT
>CAYGZA010000583.1:0-1614 GCA_964354135.1 uncultured Planctomycetaceae bacterium | reverse complement strand
GGCCAACGCTGTCCGCGAGCAGTCGGGTGAACCATTCTTTCCTTTGAGTGTCGGGCTTCAAAACGCTCTCCCTCGGAACCGCTGGGCAGAACGCGGTTTTTGGTGACAAGCTGGGAGGATCGTTGTTGGCTCCATTACGAGCCTCCTTTACCTTACCTGCCCTGCAACCGCCTCCGGAGCGCCGTGTACCTTCGGCTCGTATCCTGCCACCGCCATCCCCAGGGCCTTCTTCGCGCCGATCAGGACGATCAGCCTCTTGCCCCTGAACACCTGGATGTCGGTCTTCGAATCGAAGCCGAATCGGGCGGGGTTCCTTCACTTCCCCGTGATCTCCATTCTCTTCACCACCTTCCCGTTCTCCACGAACTGAACCGCCGTGTACTTGCCCTTGGGGATCGACACGATCAACGGGCAGGCGAAGGGGGCTGAGTCGCTTCTCTTCGAAGTGGTGCTATAGCGGAGTTCGACAACGCTCTTCGCATCCGTCATTGGTCTGCGGAAGCAAGCGTAGACCCTTTCCAAGACCGATCTCCACGGATTGCTTCGCCACAGCGACAGCCCCCAGCGCTGCGAGTGCCGGGTCAGGCGAGCGGCGAAGTACATCAACTCCTGGATCACGCTTCGCAGACGACGGCGAGAGACTGGCTTGGACGGGCGGGCGGCCAGAAGGCGCCGAATTGGTAGCATTTGTGGCCGGGGCTTGATATGGTAATGGATCGGCCTGAGGAGTACATCATGCGACACTTGTCGGCGTTGCTCGTCCCGTCGATCGGGGCACTGACGGCGGCCTGCGCTTTGGGCGGCGAACCGGCCGCCAAACCGGCTCGCCCCGGCGCGGGCGAGATCGTATTCTCCAGCAATCGCGCCGGACCTTGGCGGCTCTGGTGCATCCGGCCCGACGGCTCCGACCTGCGCCAGCTTTCGCCCCAAGGCGGCGAAGAACACGACGTCGATCCGGTCTTCAGCCCCGACGGGAAGACGATCCTCTTCACCTCGACCCGGGGCGGAACGGCAGGCATCTGGCGCATGCCGCGCGAGGGCGGCAAGCCGGAGCGGATCTGCGACGGCGACCAGGCGGAATGGTCGCCCGACGGCCGCGAGATCGTCTTGCGCCGGCAGGAGCGGATCCTCGTCCGCGACTTGTCGGGCGGGGCCGAGCGGACCATCAGCCCGAAATCCTGGCTGCACCCCTCCGGCCCGGCTTGGAGCCCGGACGGCCGTGAGATCGCAGCGGCCTGCCGCTGGGACGCGGGCAATGCCCTGTTCCTCTTGCCGGCGGCGGGGGGCGAGCCGATCCCGGTCTACGACCGCAAGCCGGCCTGCGAGCCGCACTGGTCGCCCGACGGGACCCGGCTGGTCTATGAGACCGAGACCAACATCTGCACCATCGGCCCCGACGGCAAGAAGAACCGCACGGTGACGTACTTCGGCGGCGTGCAGCGCTACGGCCGCTTCAGCCCGGACGGGAAGTCGATCGTCTACTGCCAGGGCGCGTCGGAGCAGGGGCCGTGGGAATTGTTCATCATTCCCGCGCAGGGCGGCACCCCGCGGCAGCTCACGGAGGGGGCAAGCGATATGAACCCGGATTGGAGATGAAATGGAGAGATTCCCCTC
>CAYGZA010000582.1:0-1630 GCA_964354135.1 uncultured Planctomycetaceae bacterium | reverse complement strand
CGACCGGCGGCGGGAACGCCGGATGCTTCTGCCTGAGGAATGGGAATGGCTGCGGTCGATCACGCTGGGCGAGAACGTGGAGCGTGAGGGCATCGACGCCCGCGAGCGGGTGCTGTTGTACGCCACCGCGATTCAGACCGGCTTACGGTCGAGCGAGTTGCGGAGCTTCACCCGAGGAAGGCTGTACTTGGAAGCGGACTCGCCCTACGTCACCTGCAAGGCCGGCAGTACCAAGAACCGGCAGGACGCAAGGCAGTACATCCAGCCGGCGCTCGCAGCCGAGCTACGCGGCCACGTTTCGCGCAAGGCCCCGGGCGCCCCGGTGTTCACCATGCCCCACGCCTGGGACGTGGCGGCAATGCTGCGGGCGGACCTGGACGCGGCCCGGCGAGCGTGGCTGAAGGCGGCCGAAAACGACCCCGAGGAACGCCTACGTCGGGAGCAGAGCGACTTCCTGGCGGCAGTGAACCATGAAGGCGAGGCCCTGGACTTCCACGCTTTGAGACACACTTGCGGGGCCTGGCTGGCGATGAGCGGCGCGCACCCCAAGGCCGTGCAAGCCGTGCTGCGTCATTCCTCCATCATCCTGACGATGGACACCTACGGGCACCTATTCCCAGGGCAGGAAGCCGACACGGTGGCCCGGCTGCCGGAAATGCTAAGCGACGCCCCCGAGGCCCTGCGGGCAACGGGGACTTGCGACGCGGCGGCAGGTGCGGCAGGCAGCGGGGTAGCAGTTGGGGTAGCAGTTGAGCGGCAAAACGTGGCGCAACAAGTCCCCAAGCGGCGAGACGCAGACTCCAGCCCGGCCGGCGGTGACTCGCAACAAGTCTTGACGCTGGCGAGAGATAGGCGAAGCCGGCGAGTCGTGGCGGCTTCCGGCGTAAGTAGGCCCGCCAGGATTCGAACCTGGGACCAAGGGATTATGAGTCCCCTGCTCTGACCGCTGAGCTACGGGCCCGGACATCTTGTTGTGCAATGGACTGTTGACGCTCCCGGTCGGGCAGCCATTACGGTCGCGAGACCCGATCTGGCGCCCGGTTTCCTTGAATCGGAGGTGTACGGCTCCAGCGCCAACGGGAGTGATCGCTATGCCCAAGCATACCCAAAGGCCCTCCGCGCAACCATCCCGCCCGCACCTGGACCTACCGCTGGTTCCCCGCGCCACGGGTTGGCGGCCCGAGCAATCGACGTAGTGGGGCAATCGGGGAAGCACAAGAACCGGAAAGGAATCACGGAAGAGCGAAAGGGCGAGGGCACGAATCACGGCCAAGGGTCGCTGGTCCAGGTGCCGTAGAACGTGAGGGCGTAGTCGATAGGGGTAGTGATCCTCCGGGTGTTCGTGCCCCCGGTGGCAGAGCCGAACAGGTTCACGGCGTCCTTCAAGGGGTCCAGCCCGGCGATGGCGGCGAGCGGATCGTCTACCGCAAGGTCCGCGACTGATCCGGGGAATCGCACCTTGTTGACCACCGTCGGGCCCGCGGGCTCCTCGGAATTGGCCAAAATCGCATTGTGGACAATATGAGGCGTTTGGCACGTTTTGGGCCAGAGACGGCCCAATCGTAATCCTTTGCTAAATAAGGACTTAAGTGGCTATCTTATGGGGCATGGCGTACCAGCCCCTGGAGGC
>CAYGZA010000581.1:0-1675 GCA_964354135.1 uncultured Planctomycetaceae bacterium | reverse complement strand
GTTTCTGTTGCGGAAGTGGTCGTTTTTCGCACCGCGGAGGCGATGGCGAGCACACGATAACGCCCGATCAGCCTTGTAGCGTCTTTCCAAGCCGCTCGGGGCGGCAATGGGCGGCTGGGGAGAGCGTTGGAGGCGGGTTGGGGCCGCACGCGGCGCAGAGCGTCCCCCTCGGGCCCACCGTCACGGCGTTGTTCAACCTGGAACCGACCTTACGTCAACCCCTCCTTCGCCAGCACGACCAGGTTGTGGCAGAACACGGCCAGCCCCACCGACGCGGCGAATCGCTTAAATCCCCGATAAAAGCACCGCGCCAGCCGAAACGCCCGTTTTAAGCCCGAGATCGTCCCTTCGATCCCCGCGCGGAACGCCTGCCATGCACTCATCGCCGGGTCGGCCAGGTCGCGCATCCGCCGCGGGATCGCCAGCGTCCCGACTTGCTCCTGCAACTCGGCATACTCCGCGGCGGCCGGGCAAAAGCCCTTGTCCGCCGCCAGCACCTCGGGAGTCTCTCCGAAGAGCGCCTCGTGCCGCTGGATCACCTTCCCCGTCAAGCGGCAATCGGCCGGGCGTCGGGCAAACGCTTCGTAGTCGGTGATGAACTTCTCCGGCGACTGGCACAACAACACCATGTGCCCAAACTCCACCGGCTTCTGCTGCCGACCCCGCTTGATCAACTCCGTGTGGGGCTCGAAGATGCTGAACACCCGCTCCGCCGCCGGCACCACCTCTTTGGCCAACTGCGCCCGTTGCGCCTGACGCACCACACGCTTCATCGCCGGCAGGAACCGCTTCAGCTCGTTCGCTACCGCCGTCAGTTCGATCTCCTGCCAGAAGGCCGCCAATGGGCAGAATTCCCCGGCAATCTCCACGATCCACTCCACCCGCGCAATCAGCTTCCGAAACGCCGCCCGCACCTTCCGCTGGCGTGGTCGGTTCTTGCTCTTGGCATACCGCGTGATGAACAGGTACAGCCGCTTGGTCTTCTTGTCGTGGAAACGGTGCGGGCAGGTGGCCGCCGCCATCTCCCGCCCCCGACGCAAAAGTCGCGACGCCACCCGCCACGTGTCCCACAAAAGCGACGCATCCGTCGGCCAGTGGATGTTCGTCTCCACCGCCGTGGTGTCCGCCCGGATCGTTCTCGCGTCCACGGTCTCGCACGCCACCACCTTCCGGCTCAACGCCTGGTTGATCCGCGTCCACGTCCCGGCGCCGATCGCCTGGAAGCACCGGTCCAGAAAACTGTAGTCCATCACCGCCTTCTTCCGCGTCCGCACAAAGTCTTGGAAGAACTCGCTCTCCGCAATCCGATCCACCGTCTCCCGAAACGACAACCCCTCGATCGCATGGACAATCAAGGCCCGCAGGAGCGTCTCCGAGGTGAAGTCCCCGCTGCGGCCCTTCCCCCCGCTTGCGGAGAGCTTTCTGAGATCCTCGTGGGCCAGGTCGAGGATTTCCGGGTGCTCGTCCAGAATCCGGCTGATCCCCTTGTACTTCTCCCGCTTCTGGCGTACCGTCTTGGGCAGGTGGTCGTCGTGGCAGGCCAACGGCAACACGGCTTCCTTCTTGTGACGCATCCTTGTCCTCCTTGGGCTTGTCTCCTACCAACAATCACACCCAAAGGATAAGGATGCGTCTCCTTTATTCAAGCCCGGCCCCCGCTCCTTAGCCCAAGAAC
>CAYGZA010000580.1:0-1686 GCA_964354135.1 uncultured Planctomycetaceae bacterium | reverse complement strand
GCTGGTAGCCCGCCAATACAACGAAGTCTGCTAGCATGTGGGACAACCCGAGCCCAGAGGGAGAGGGGAGCTTGTCGCCGCGCCACGCATGGAAGGTATCGGCCAAGCGGGCAATGTCCTCATCCGTGAGTTCCCGGTGAACTCGATCAATCATGGTGCCCAGCTTGCGCGCGTCGAGGAATAGCGTCTGCTTGGCCCGGTGCATCGGCTTCTTGCGCGAGAGGAACCAGAGGCAGACCGGAATCTGTGTGGAGTAGAACAACTGGCCCGGCAGGGCAACCATACATTCCACCATGTCGGCTTCCACCAGCGCACGGCGGATCTCCCCTTCGCCCGACTGGTTGGAACTCATCGACCCGTTGGCCAGCACGAAGCCGGCCCGGCCTCTGGGCGAAAGGTGGTGGACGAAGTGTTGCACCCACGCGAAGTTGGCGTTGCCCTTGGGCGGCGCGCCGTACTTCCACCGAACGTCCTCTTGCAGCTTCTCCCCTCCCCAGTCGCTATCGTTGAAGGGGGGATTGGCCAACACGAAGTCGGCCTTCAGGTCCTTGTGCAGGTCGCGGCGGAAGCTGTCGGCGTGTTCGCGCCCCAAGTCGCCGTCGATCCCGCGGATGGCGAGGTTCATCTTGCACAGGCGCCACGTGGTCGGGTTTGACTCTTGCCCATAGACGGCAATGTCGCCGATCCGGCCGCCGTGCTGCTCAACGAACTTCTCGCTCTGGACGAACATCCCGCCCGAGCCGCAGCACGGGTCGAAGACGCGGCCCTTGTAGGGCGAGAGCATTTCGACCAGCACGCGGACCACACAGCGGGGCGTGTAGAACTGCCCGCCCTTTTTGCCTTCGGCGCTGGCGAACTGGGAAAGGAAGTACTCGTAGACGCGGCCCAAGATGTCCTTGGAGCGGTCCTCCTTGCTGCCAAGGCCGATGGTGCCGATGAGGTCGATGAGTTCCCCGAGCCGTTGCTTGTCCAGCGCGGGCCGGGCGTACTGCTTGGGCAACACGCCCTTGAGGCTGG
The DNA here is from genome assembly GCA_964354135.1 of uncultured Planctomycetaceae bacterium. Lineage (GTDB taxonomy): Bacteria > Planctomycetota > Planctomycetia > Pirellulales > Thermoguttaceae > CAYGZA01. The sequence continues at coordinate 669 of CAYGZA010000580.1, read as the reverse complement.
GGTTGTCGCGCTCGATGGCGTCCATCGCCTCATCGACCAGCTTGCCGATCTTGGGTTGCTTGGCGTTGTCCTGCAAGAACTTCCATCGGGCCTCGTGCGGGACCCAAAAGACATTGGCCGCTCGGTATTCGTCGGCGTCTTCCGGGTCGGCCCCTTCGCCCTGCTGGGCCGTGAGCTTCGCGTATATCTCCGCGAAGGCGTCGGAAATGTACTTCAAGAAGATCAGCCCAAGCACGACGTGCTTGTACTCGGCAGCGTCCAAGTTGTTGCGGAGCTTGTCCGCGGCCAGCCAGAGCGTTTGCTCAAAGCCCAGATTGGCCCCGTTGCCGTTCGGTTTCTTCGCCTGCTTCTTGGCCACAGGTTTCCCTTCCGCGGCAGTCGGTCTGTTGCTGCCCGCTTCCTCCGGTACTCTAATCCCTTTAGCGGTGTTCCGCCAGCCCCCCCAGGGCAGCGGGCAGTGGGAAGTGGGAAGTCGTCTCGGTTGTTGACCAGCAGGGGGCGCGCCGCGGGGCGAGAAAACCGATTCGCTCACCAAGATGGCCCAAGAAGACACAACGTCCGATCGCGACCGGGGTTGAATGCGGCCAAGAACGCCCTGCGGGCGGTTTTCGGGTGGTCAACAAAGGGTGGTTAAGAGCGGGTCTTGGTGAGGCTGCCGCTGGTCAACTG
>CAYGZA010000579.1:0-1688 GCA_964354135.1 uncultured Planctomycetaceae bacterium | reverse complement strand
CCCGCCCTTGCGTTCCGGAGACCTTGATCGACATCCAGGCCGTCCCGGGTCCGAAGCCCCTTTTAGACCCCTCGAAGCACCGTTGAAACGAGTAGGGCGCCGTGCCGTTCTTGAGAAGCTGCACGACGCCCTGGAGGTTACATGATGCATGGTACATCCGTAGGCGAGGATTGGCAAGGGTTCTCGCTATTGGAGATCGCCTTGCGCTATTCGAGTCTGGGTTGGCGAGTCGTACCGATCTGAAGGCCCAGGAAGGGCGCATGCACCTGCCCGAAAGGGGATTGTTGCGACCGCCCAGGCAAGCATCCGCGGACGCCCCACGGCTGGAAAGACGCAACCACAGACCCGAAACGAATTGCACAGTGGAAATGGGAAACGGCCAATATCGGCATCGCCACCGGCCGAGACACCAACCTGCTGGTGATCGACATCGACCCGCAAAACGGTGGCCTGGAGAGCATCAAGGAGTTACAGAAGACACTCGGGAAGCTGCCGTCGAGGCCGACAGTTGAGACAGGCGGCGGTGGCTGGCACGCATACTTTCGGCACCCACCGGGATGCGTCCGGAGGACTTCGGGGGCCCCCGGGATCGACATCAAGACCGACGGGGGCTTTGTCGTGGCCCCGCCGTCGGTTCATGTACGCGGCGGCGTCTATCGCTGGGAGAAGACACCTGAACAAGGGGGAACGCCGGAGTTGCCAGACCCCTGGTTGAAGTGGCTGACACCGGACTGTTACACATCGAACGCATCGGACACATCTTACACATCGAACCCATCGAACTCAGCGAACACATTGACCGGTCGCGCCCCCTCCCCCGCTGACGACTTGTCTTTGGAGGAGTACGTTCATCGCGCGATTGAAAGGACGGCACCGGGAAACGTCGGCAGGCGCAGAAAGCGGCTGTTTCATTTCCTCAAGCACCTCAGGAGGCATCCAATGCTCAAGGACAGGCCCGTCCAAGCGATTCGCATCCATGTGCAGGCCTGGCACCAGCGCGCCTACCCGAAAATCGGAACCAAGCCGTTTGTAGAAACCTGGGAGGACGCGGTAGGGGCCTGGGACCGGGTGGACGACCGGGTGGAATTGACTGCCGCACTCTACAGGCAGGCGAGCACCGAGCCCCTCCCCAAGGTCATCTACGACAAGGACTACCACGACGATCCCGTCGTGGTCAACCTGGTGGTGCTGTGCCGCGCCCTCCAGCGCTATCATGGCAACGAGCCGTTTTTCGTCTCGTACCGCGACGCAGCCGATATCGTCGGCACCGACCCGATGACGGCCATGCGGCGGATGAAGATGATGGAGGCCGACGAAGTAATCAAACTGAAGCGGAAAGGAAGCCACAAGGACGGCCGTGCCGGCGAGTACCACTATTGCGGCGATTGACTCCGGCAAAACCCGGCTGGCCCGACGGAGCGAGTGCTCGGGATGCACTGCTGGAGCCGGTCGGAAAGGGTGATCCGGCCAAACGCCGGGCAAGTCGCTACCGCTACCGCCCCGACTGAAAGAAGCCTTCGCATCAGAAACTTCAGAAACCGACGGACGGCCCCAGTCAGCTTTGCCGCGCGACCGGCCCGAAGTTTTCAGCGCAAAATGTTCGGATGGGAAGATATGTCTAATGGCGATGCCAATGGGGGCCCTGGGGGGGAGGGGGCTTCTCATCCTCATACTCTTCCCCTTGCCGG
>CAYGZA010000578.1:0-1693 GCA_964354135.1 uncultured Planctomycetaceae bacterium | reverse complement strand
TTCCTTATCGAGCGGACGGATCTGAAGCGAACTTACCACGCGGCGACCTACTGGCCGACGAATCCCGTGCTCAAACCCGATCGCCCCTGGGAGACGAAAACCCAACCGAATCCCTGCGCCATGGTCTTTAGCGACGGCGTCTGGTACGACCCGCAGGACAGGCTCTTCAAGATGTGGTACATGGCCGGCTACGTGGCCGGCACCGCTTATGCCACCTCCAAAGACGGCATTCACTGGGAGAAGCCGCAGCTTGACGTGTTCCCCGGCACGAACCTGGTGCAGCAAGGCTGGCGCGATTCCAGCACCGTCTGGCTCGACCACGCGGCCGCAGACCCGCAGGCCCGATTCAAGATGGCACTGTATACCGGCGACCGCCTCAGCGTGTACACATCGCCCGACGGGATCCATTGGAGCCCGCCGGTGCGGAGCGGCCCCACCGGCGACCGCACCACGTTCTTCTACAATCCGTTCCGCAAACGGTGGGTTTACAGCCTCCGGACCGGGGCGGCAGGATTCGGACGCGCCCGCAACTACTGGGAGGCCGAGTATTTCGTCAAGGATGCCAACTGGAGCCCCGGCCAGCCGGCCTTGTGGGTCGGGACCGACAGCGCGGACCCCCAACACGAGGACCTGAAGACCCCGTGCCAGCTTGACAACCTGGATTGCGCGGCGTATGAAAGCTTGCTCTTGGGCCTGTTCAGCATCTGGCGGGGCCAGCCGAAAGACCGGGCCAAGCCGAACGAGGTCTGCCTGGGCTTCAGCCGCGACGGCTTCCACTGGTATCGACCTGATCGGCGGCCGTTCATCCCCGTCTCGGACAAACAGGGCGACTGGAACTGGGGCAACGTCCAATCGGCCGGCGGCGCATGCCTGGTGGTCGGCGACAAACTGTACTTCTACGTCAGCGGTCGGGCCGGGGTGCCCGGCTCAACCTCCTCGGGCGTGTGCAGCACAGGCCTGGCTACGCTTCGCCGCGACGGGTTCGCGTCGCTGGATGCCGGCGAGGTCGAGGGCTCGCTCACCACACGCCCGGTTCGTTTCCAGGGGCGGTATCTGTTCGTCAATGCCGACGCCGGCAAGGGCACGCTCCGCGCAGAAATCCTCGACCCAGATGGCCGCGTGATCCCGCCGTTTACGCGGGACAACTGCATCCCGCTCAGCGAAGACACCACGCTGGGCCGGATACGCTGGAAACAGTCCGACGAGATCGGGAAGCTCGCCGGGCGCCCGGTCCGGTTCCGCTTTCATCTGACCAAGGGAAACCTGTACGCTTTTTGGGTCAGCCCGGACCCGTCGGGCGCGAGCTATGGCTATGTCGCTGCCGGCGGGCCGGGATTGACCGGTCCGACCGACAGGGTCGGCTCGCAGGCTTTGGAATCAGTTCGCCGGCAAACCGCCGCCCTGCAACGAAGACCCGCAGGCGACTCAAGGTCAGTTCTCGCTGGGGATAAGCCCGTTGCCTCGCCGCAGGGGCCTGCGACAAATCGCGACCTGCGCGACGTGATTGGCGTGACGCACGTGGCGGGGAAGTATCACCTGACCGACAAGGCGCTTCCGCAGACGCGTGTGGACCTGGTTTCCTACTCGGCCTGGGACACCGAGGGCGATCCGGCCCTCCTGCACAAGGCACTGGACTACATCGCCCGGCACGTGCCCGATCGGGGGCCGTTTGGCGGGCGGAACGTCTACCTAG
>CAYGZA010000577.1:0-1774 GCA_964354135.1 uncultured Planctomycetaceae bacterium | reverse complement strand
CTTGTTTTCGACCAGCTTCTTGATCCCGCCGATCAGGTCGAGGGCCTCGTCGAGCGTGCGGCGCAGCAATTGCGGCTCGTACGACCCGCAACGCTTAATCGCCACCGGCAGGCTGGGGGCATCCTGCGACTTGTCGGGCAACCGGTCCGGGCGCCGCTCGGCGTCCGCCGCCCGGAGCATCCCGAGGCCGCCGCCGGCCAGCCAGCCGGCCGTTCCCAAACCGCAGGCCAAGAGTTCACGTCGGGTGATTTTGGTGTTCATCGTCGATTCTCGCTGTGAGAACATCAGGTGTGCGTTTCCCTCTGCTACACGCCTATTGTACGCTTTGGGTCGCTTTGGCGGCAACTGCCGGGTTGAGCAGGGGCGCCAGCTCCAGTGTCTTCAACGGGAGGGCCGAGGAGGGGCACGAGCCGATCGCCAGGTGGAGCCGCAGCGGCACGGGCTCGAAGATCATCGTCTGGAGCGTCATCCAGCCCTGGTTCACCTCGTGCATCTTCTTGGCCACGTCCTCCACGTCGAGCGACGGCAGCTCCCGGCTCCGCATCAGCTTGTTGTAGCGCGGCGAGAAGCGCAAGAGCGTGGCCAGGGTCTTGGAGCGAAAGTGGTTGGCGCAGGCGCAGATCCCGTCTTCAGGCCGGCGGAGCACCACGTTGTAGGGGGTCGCCTCCGCCACCGCGCAGCCCCGGCGGTCGCACAGGGCGAGGTTGAACAGGGTGGTGCGCTCCGCGGATTTGAGCATGGCCGCGGCCTCTTCGACGGTCGTACACTCCTCCAGGACGCGGCGGAACAGGAGCGTATACGGGGTGCCCTTGGGGTTGAACATGGGGGCCCGGTCTTTGCTGAAGAAGACCTCGTGGACCGCCAGGGCCAGCCCGGCGTCATTCATCCCCGAGAGGCAGCCGAACAGCCCGGCAAAGCCGACCGACGCAAAGGCGTGCTTCCCCTGCGGCCGGCAGACGACCACGAGATTGTATTTCTCCAGGTCGCCGCGGGTGTAGAAGTCGAGGTTCCGACCGAAGAGCGGCCCTTGCGTGGCGCTCCGCTGCGGCTCCACCATGAGCGACGAGCAGCCGAACGCGCCCCGGTAGCTATCGACCATGGTGTTCACCCCGATCAGGAGTTCGCGGTCGATGCCCGACTTCCCGGCGAATGCCTCCATTTCGGCCAGATGGTCGGGGGGGAACTGGGGGAGCATCCGGTTGCCCATCGCCACCAGGTTGGGCCAGTACTCTTCGCGGCCCAGCAGCCGGCTCATCTCCCGCGGATAGTCCATCAGCCCTTTGGCCCCGTCGGCCGCGAGTGCGGCCTCCTGCCGGCCGATCTCCGCGGGCGTCCCTTGGACGATCAGCACCGGCAGCCCGGAGATGTATCGGAGCTCCCCCTGCTCGTGACGGCCTTCCCGGTAGCGGAAACCTTCTTCCGCCCGCAACGGAAGCCCGCAGACCGCGGCCGCGATGAACGCAAGAAACAGGGAAACGCGCGCTATCGAGTTTCGCACAGACACTCCGCCTCGAAGCTGAGAACTGACTGCCGACTGCTGAAAGCCGGCTTTGCGAGACTTTGCCGCTCGTCCGGTCCGGCACACTTTCAGGCCTACCCGGCCAGCGACTTCCGCACCGCTTCCAGCCGGCCGGCCGAATCGAGCTTCGTGTTCTTGTGGATGATGTACTGGGCGTAGGCCTGCATGAAGACCTTGCCGGAGGTCCTGAGGTCGAAGTCCTCGGGCTTGTCGCGGAAGGTCTCGCGGAGGATCGCGCACCAGACGAGCCGGCCG
>CAYGZA010000576.1:0-1810 GCA_964354135.1 uncultured Planctomycetaceae bacterium | reverse complement strand
CTTGGAGAACGCCTTGGAATACCATCGGCGCGGCTGGTCGATCATCCCGATCAAGCCCGGCACGAAGAAGGCGGCATGTAAATGGCAGGGCTACCAGACGACGTGCCCTTCGGAGGCTCAGTTGCTGGAGTGGTTCGGCAACAACAAGAACTATGGCCTGGCCGTGATCTTGGGCACCGTCTCGGGCGGGTTGGTCTGCCGCGACTTCGACACGATGGAGGGGTACGAAAGATGGGAGACGACGCATCCCGACTTGGCCAACACGCTCCCCACGGTTGCCACGGCCCGCGGCCGACACGTCTACTTCGTCGGGACCGAGCAGAAGATCACCAAGTTGCCGGACGGGGAGTTGCGCGGGGCCGGATATTGCTTGCTGCCCCTGAGCCGGCATCCCGACGGGCCGATCTACAAGTGGCTCATTCCCCTGCCGGCCGGCCCGCTGCCGCTTGTCCAAGATGTTCGCGCCGCCGTTTTTCTTAATCCTGCACCGCATGTAACAGAGAGAACAGAGACAACGGAGAGAACTGAGGAGAACGGAGGATTACCGAGGATGACTGAAGCAATAGAAAGAGAGACGTTTTTGCCAACGACGCTCGACAAGAAAACGCCGCCGCCATCTTCCTCAGTAACAGAACCCGACATCGAGCGAGCGATCCTCGCAAGCTTGCCGACCGGACCCGGCCGGCGCAACCGGCAGGTTTTCGAGTTGGCCCGGGCGCTCAAAGCGATTCCCCGGCTGGCCGACGCCCCGGCCGATACCCTGGAGCCGCTCGTTCGTCGTTGGCATCATGTCGGTGTCACCAAGGAGTTGATCGCCACGGAACCCTTTGAGGAAACGTGGATCGACTTCCTGCGCGCGTGGCCCAAGGTCAGATTCCCGAAAGGAGCCGAACCGATGGTAGCGATCTTTGAGCAGTCGAAGCAGGGACCCCCGCCCCGCGCGGCTGAGAAGTACGATCAGCCCGAGTTACGCTTGCTGGTCGGCTTGTGCCGAGAACTCCAGCGGGCATCCGGTGACAAGCCCTTCTTCCTTGCCTGCCGAACGGCTGGCCGGCTGTTGGGAGTTGACCACGTGAAGGCGTCGCGCTGGCTTTTCCTGCTGGGCCACAAGGGCGACATCACGGAGGTCGAAAAGGGCGACCTTCGCACGAGACGCGCCAGCCGCTATTGCTACCGCGGCGATTGACTCCCGCAAAACCCGGCTGGCCCGACGGAGCGAGTGCTCGGGGTGGACTGCTGGAGCCGGCCGAACAGGGTGATCCGGCCAAACGCCGAGCGGCGCAGGCGGCGGCCCAGGTGCAAGACTAGGTACCGGCGAAGGTGCAACCACAGGGGGCGTGGTGCAACTGAAATCGTCCTCGTTTCCGTGGGAGGAATAGTCCAGAGAATCATCATTTCTCTTGCTCACTTTCTTCTTGCCTCCAGTTCCGACGGGCCGGCTGGCGAGAGAGTGTCAGCGGCGGTAGTTTCAGCTCCAGGCTAGGGAGTTTGAGACGGTTGGAGAGTGTCAGTGAAGGTAGTTCGAGAGACGGCAGTGAGTTTCGATGGACGGGTGGGGATAGCGGAGAAGACCTCGCCTCTTGAGCCCACACTTGGATTCTCTCGACGGCTTGACGGGTTTCTCTGTTTTCCCGCTCGATTCGCGCTTGGTTTGCCTCCTGTCTGGTGAACCATACGGCCAAAAACGCAACCCCTGTAACGACCAATACTGCCGCCCATGTCGCCTTCGTTCGGTTCATAAATCTCTCCTTTGCTGACCCCTCTTGGAGAATAGTGGCCGGTCACATGAAACGCGGTGGCGGTCTGCCGG
>CAYGZA010000575.1:0-1820 GCA_964354135.1 uncultured Planctomycetaceae bacterium | reverse complement strand
GGCAGTATAGGGCCGACCTTGAATTACTGACACTTGGCCGCTGATAGCTGAAAGCCGTCGTCTCGGTGGGGCGCCGCGCTCACCCTGGCTGAGCGAGCGGTTTGCCCTGCACGCCCAGGAATCCCAGCCGCAGCTCGTGCAGGAGTTGATCCAGGGCGGCGGTCTCCTCGGCCGTCCGGTTTCCCTCGGTCTTCTCGCGGAGCATCGCGATCATATCGATCAGATGCCGGGCGTGGTGCAGGCGGACTTCCGCCTTGCCGGTGAGCGGGTTGGCCACCAACCCGAGGGCGATCATCGACTGCATTGCCAGCGAGCTAGCCAGATCCACCAACGAAGGAGGCGGAAGCGGGCCTGGCGGTTCCGCCTCCGGCGCGGCTTGGCCGGCTTTGGGCGAGGCCTCTTGGTGCTTCAGGGCCTCTTTCTCGGCCTCCACATGGGCCTTCCAATCCTCGTCGACGTAGAGCTTTTTCTCCTCGGCGGTGTTCTGCTCTGGCTGGCTTTCGGGCTTCTCATTCATGACGAGCTGGCAACGGAAGCATCGGGCTGACGGATTTCAGGGTTCGACGCCCGATCGGAGCGGGCGTCGTGCCGGGCCACCGCCGCGGCCACGAAGCCGGCAAACAGCGGGTGCGGCGTCGTCGGCTGCGACTTGAACTCGGGATGGAATTGCACCGCCACGAACCAGGGATGCTCCGGGACCTCGATGATCTCGACGAGCTTCCCGTCCGGGCTGGTGCCCACCGCGTGCATCCCGTGGGCGGCGAATTGCTGGCGGTAGACGTTGTTGAACTCGTAGCGGTGCCGGTGCCGTTCGGAGATCTCCAGGGCGCCGTAGCACCGGGCGGCCTTGCTTTCGGGATCGAGCTGCGCGGGCTGGGCCCCCAATCGCATCGTGCCGCCCATTTGCGTGATGGATCGCTGCTCGTCCAAGAGGCAAATCACCGGGTGAGGGTTATTCTTGTCGAACTCCGTGGAATGAGCCCCCTCCAGCCCGATCACGTTGCGGGCGAACTCGATCACCGCGCACTGCATCCCCAGGCAGATGCCGAAGAAGGAAATCCCCCGCTCGCGGGCGAAGCGGACGGCCTCCAGCTTGCCGGAGATGCCCCGCTCGCCGAATCCGCCGGGCACGAGCACGCCGTCCACGCCCGAAAGCAGCCGCTCGGGTCCCTCGCGCTCCACCGCCTCGCTGTGGACCCGCTGGATGCGGACCTGGGCCTTGTTGGCGATGCCGCCGTGATCGAGGGCCTCGTAGATCGACTTGTAGGCGTCGCGGTGCTCCGAGTACTTGCCCACCACGGCGATGCTGATCTCGTGCTCCGGATTGCGGAGCCGGTGCAAGAGGTCGTGCCACCGGGCCAAGTCGAGCTTGCCGGCCTTCAGGCCCAGCCGGCGGACGATCAGCTCGTCCAGCCCGTGCTCGACCAGGCTCAAAGGCACCTCGTACACCGAGAAGTCCTTATCCTTCTCCTCGATCACGGCGTCGACCGGCACGTTGCAGAAGAGCGCGATCTTGGCCCGCTCGTCCCGGCCCACGGAGCGCTCGCTGCGGCAGATGAGGATATCGGGCTGGATACCGATCTGCCGCAGTTGGCCGACGGAGTGTTGCGTGGGTTTGGTCTTCAGCTCCGCCGCCGCCTTCAAGTAGGGCACCAGCGTGAGGTGGATGTAGAGGCAGTTCTCCTTGCCGTAGTCGAGCGCGAACTGGCGGATCGCCTCCAGGAAGGGCAGGCTCTCGATGTCGCCCACCGTGCCGCCGATCTCGGTGATCACCACGTCCACGTCGTCGGCGTCGAGCTTCGAGACCGCGGCCTTGATCT
>CAYGZA010000574.1:0-1821 GCA_964354135.1 uncultured Planctomycetaceae bacterium | reverse complement strand
GAGGGCGTCCAACTCGTCGATGAAGACGATGCAGGGGGCGCGGGCTTGGGCCTGCTGGAACATGTCGCGGACGCGGGCCGCCCCGACGCCGACGAACATCTCGACGAAGTCGGAGCCGGAGAGCGAGAAGAAGGGCACCCCGGCCTCGCCGGCGATTGCCTTGGCCAGGAGCGTCTTGCCCGTTCCCGGGGGCCCGACGAGGAGCACGCCCTTGGGAATCCTGCCGCCGAGGACGCGGAACTTCTCGGGGGTCTTGAGGAACTCGACCACTTCGCGGAGCTCGTCGACCGCCTCGTCGATCCCCGCCACGTCCTCGAACGTGACGCCGATGTCTTCCTGCGCGAACAGCTTGCCCCGGCTGCGGCCGAAGGCCATGGCCGAGCCCGTTCCGCCCAGTCGCCGCATCATCACGAGCAAGAGGAGCACCAGCGGAACGGTGAAGATGAAGAGCGTGCCGTAGGTGTTCCACGCGCTGGGCGGGTCCTCGGCCCGGACGCCGACAAACCCCTTGTCCTTGGCAAGGGTGAAGAGGGTGTCGACGTGGTCCGCGATGCCGTAGCGTGAGGTGCGGAAGCTCTCCTTTCGGGGGGCGGACCACTCCTTGCCCTGCTCCTGCACTTCGCGAGTCACCTCGCCGGTGATCTCCGAAGGGCCGAACTTGAGGTAGTGGAGGTTCGAGTAGCGGGCCTTCCACTCCTTGCCTTCGGGGCCTTCGGCGATCTCGATGGCGGCCGTGGGGTTCTTCTCCGGGGCGCCTCGCTCGATGAGTCGGACCAGTTCGCCGTACGGGATTTCGACGGGCGTCTTGCCCAAGAGGCTCACCACAAAGAGGGTCCCAATCCCCAGGGCGACCAGATACCAAATGAAGTTACCCCCCATCTGAGGATGGGTCTTTTCGGGCGGCCGACGATCGGCGGGGTCGCTCTTCTTGGCCATGAAAACCTCTGCCTGCGGACAACTGCCCTGCTATATTATGGCCTCTGCAACGAGGGGAACAATAACGTAAACTGAATAAAGGCCAGGCAGTCGGTACGTAAGGTCTTGTGGCCACGTATGATCGGAAGTAATTGCCGGTTGTCCGCCGGGCCGGCTTCTCCTACAATGGGCCTCTCGTTCTAGGCGTCTACGATCGCGGGACTTCATGACCCTTTGCCCCACCAATGTTGCCGTCCTTGGCTCCACCGGAAGCGTCGGCCGGAACGCCCTGGAGGTCATCGCCGCATCGGATGGCACGTTGCGGGCGATCGCTCTGGTTGCCTGCAAGAGCACGGAGCTATTGAAGCAGCAGGCCCGGGCAATGCGGCCGCGGTGGGTCGTCGTCACCGACGCGGAGGCGGCGCGGCACCAGGACTGGTCCGATTTGCCTCCCGGGGCGGAACTGCTGGTCGGCCCGGAGGCGGTTTCCCGGGTCGTGGGCGAGCCCGAGGTCGAGATTGTGCTCTCTGCGATCGTCGGGCGGGCGGGGCTGGAGGGGACCTGGGCAGCGTTGGAAGCGGGGAAGCCGGTGGCCCTGGCCAACAAGGAGAGCCTGGTGGTGGCGGGGCCGCTGGTCACCCGGCTGGCCAGGGAGAAGCAGACGGTGATCCTCCCGGTCGACAGCGAGCACAGCGCGGTGTTTCAGGCCCTTCAGGCGGGCCGCCGGGAGGAAGTGCGGCGGGTCGTGCTGACGGCCAGCGGCGGGCCGTTCCGCACCTATTCGGAAGAACAACTGGCCGGCGTCACCGTGGCCGACGCCCTGGCCCATCCCACCTGGAACATGGGGCCGAAGGTAACCGTGGACTCGGCCACGCTGATGAACAAGGCCCTGGAGATCATCGAGGC
>CAYGZA010000573.1:0-1837 GCA_964354135.1 uncultured Planctomycetaceae bacterium | reverse complement strand
ATACGGCTTCAAACACCAAACGGGGGTGACCTCGTATTACTGACACTTGGCCGATAAGGACTTAAGTGGCTATCTTATGGGGCATGGCGTACCGGCCCCTGGAGGCATGGTCAACGATCTCCCGGGAAATCGCCATTAACTGCTGACCCGGCAAGGACTTGCGGCGAAAACCAAGGATCCGTTTTCCGCGGCAATTTTGCCTTTTGTGAATCTGGGGTGACCTGGGCCATGAACTCTTGGCTGGCCAACGTGTTGCGCGGCGGAATCTGCGGCCTTTCCACCCGTTGTGCGGCGCACAGACTCGGCTTGACAAGGCCCTGGTCAACATTGCGTCGGGCGCGGTCCCAAGAGGGCCCGTGGCCAACAATTCCCGAGCCTTCGGCAAGCCCAACGCTCTGAAGACGATGCGGCGACGATCTCGAATTCAGTTGACCAGCGGCGGCCTCACGCAAGCCCACTCTTAACCGCCCCTTGTTGACCACCCGAAAACCGCCCGCAGGGCGTTCTTGGCCGCAATCAACCCTGGTCGCGATCGGACGTTGTGACTTCTTGGGCCATTTTGGTGAGCGAATCGGTTTTCTCGCCCCGCGGCGCGCTCGCTGCCGGTCAACTTGCGAGCAGCCTTTCGTGCGTTGACCGAGCGGATTGGCAAAGCCGTCTCCATCTGTTACCGTACGAATACGGCGGCGGCAAGGGTACTCACTACGTCTCACGCGTCAAGGGTGCTCCCAGAGCGCCCTGCGTAGAACCATGAGCCGCGAACTCAACCTCCGCTTCCCGGACAAGGACCACGTTATCGTCCTTCTTGACCGGGACGATTCCGGCGAACTGCGGTTCACAAATCCGCTTAACGCCAAGGACCGCCAGGACATCCAGTGGTATCTGGAAGTCTACGGCGCCCACTCGCTTGGCGACCCGGACGACGGCGAAGCCGCCCGCATCGCGGCCCAACTGCCGGCCTGGGGCAAGGGGCTTTTTGAGGCCGTCTTGGGCGACCGCGCCGCCCAGCGCCTGTTCAACCGCTTTCAGGAGAGCGAAGACGAGGCCCGGCGGGCCGCCGCTGTCGGCGATTGGCCCTCAACCCCTGGCCCGACCACGCTCTTCCGCCCCAGGGGCCGCAAGATTGCCTCTTGTGGCGGGTCCGGTTATTATGTTGTCGTAGCGACTGAGAGAAAGAACCCACCGAGCCAGCCGCCGTGGTGAATCTTCCCCGCTTGGCGAACGATGAGCCGACCATCGAGGACTCCCTCGATCACGCTCCACACGTCGAGCACCTCGGCCAGGTTATTGCCAACTGTGGCTGCCCGATGGTGTTCGTCGTCCACGGCGACTGGGGGAGCGGCAAGACGAGCTTCCTGCGAAAGCTTCGGCTTTACCTGGCGGGAGGGGACAGCGGCGAGACCGGCGCGGACGAGATCGGAAAGCGCCTCTGGCCCACGCGCGATTGGCGGGGAACGGGCCAAGGCATCGAGACCGTATGGTTCGACGCCTGGCGACATCAGTTCGAGCCAAGCCCTGTGGTGGCCCTGCTGCACGAGATCCGCGCCCACTTCACCTGGTCGCAGAAGCTCGCGGACAAAGCGCTCAAGGCGCTCTTCGCGGCACTGATGTCGCTCGGCGAGTTGACCAAGCAGATCGGGATCGCGCCGGGCAAGATCGTCGAGGGGGGCGAGAAGCGGGAGCGGGACACCCTGGCCAGCCAGCTCCCGACCGAGCTTTGCCGCGCGCTCGTGGAAGACGCCGTGGGCCAGCTTCTCGACAGTAGAGGGGCCGGTCGCCTGGTGGTCTTCATCGACGACCTCGACCGTTGCGAGGGGCCGGCGGCCTTCCACTTACT
>CAYGZA010000572.1:0-1850 GCA_964354135.1 uncultured Planctomycetaceae bacterium | reverse complement strand
CGGCTACCTCATAGCCCAACAGAGAAAATGTGGGTAAAACTAAGGCGAGACGCCCATCCTACTGGCGATGTCAAGGACTCATCCGCGGACCATCTTCCGGGCGGCGGCGGCGACGTGGGCGGCGGTTACTCGCATGTAGTTGAGCATCTCCGGGGCTCCCGGCGCCGGGGCGTCGGGGAACGCCAGCCGCTTGAACTTGGCCCCGGGCACCGCTTCCGCCACGCGGGCGACGATCTCCACACAGTTGCAGAACGTGTAGGACCCCTCGTCCGAGGTCAGCAACCGGCCGGTCTTCTTGACCGACTCGACAATCGTCGGCATCACGCCCTCCAAGGGCGCGAGCGTCCTCGGATCGATGAACTCGGCACTGATCCCATCCTTCTTCAGATCCTCGACGGCCCTGGCGGCCTCGACCGTCTGCGGGGCGTAGGCCACGATGGTGATGTCCTTGCCCTCCGTGCGAACTGCCGGCTCGCCGATCGGCACCGTATAGGGCTCATCGGGGACCTCGGGGCCCGACGCCGGCATCGAATAGTGGCAAAACACCACCGGGTCCACGTCGCGGATGGCGGAGATCATCAGGCCCTTGGCGTCGTAGGGATTCGACGGGACGACCACCTTGAGGCCGGTGAGCCGGGCGTAACAGGATTCCAGTCCCGCGTCGGCGTGCTGGCCGCCCTGCGCCGGGGATCGCCCGGCCATGTCGGCCCAAAGGACCATCGGGAATGCCGCCTGACCGCCGGTCATGTGCCGCAGCTTGCCCGCGTGGTTGAACATCAGCTCGAACGGAATGAACGTGGTCATGCTGGGGATGTGGGCGATGGCCGGCACGCCGATCATCGACATCCCCAGCGCGGACCCCACGATCCATTGCTCGTCGATCGCGCAGAACCGCACCCGCGGCTGGCCGAACTCCCCTTGCAGATTGATGGAACGCCCGTTCCACCCGGCCCCGGGGCTTTGGTATTCGTACAACAGCGTCAGGAGCTTGTCCCGCCGCATCTCGCTTTGGATGGCTTCGAGAATCGCATAGCTCATGTTCTTCGGCATGGCTTTGGCCCCCTTTGGCTAGCTTGTGTGGAGAGGAACAGCGCCGCGGGCAAAGACGTTCAAGAGCCCGTCCTCCGGCTTGGGCACCGGTTGGGCGGCGGCAAACTCGGCGGCCTCTTCGACCGCCTTGGCGACCTCGTCGCGGATGGCGTCGGCCCGTTGGGCCGTGAGGATCTTCTCGGCCACCAGGAAGTCGCGGAACCGGCGGATCGGGTCCTTGGCCATCCAATCGCGCAATTCGCGGTCGGAGCGATAGCCGAGACCGAACGCGCCATCGACGCCGATCTTGCCCCCGCCCGCCCCGTAGTGGTCGTACCAGCGGTAGGTCTTGCACTCGATCACGGTCGGGCCCTTGCCCTCTCGGGCCTTCTCGACGGCATAGCGGGCGGCATTGTAGACGGCCAGCACGTCGTTGCCGTCCACAACGCGGCCTTCGATCCCGAAGCCGTCGGCCCGCCGGGCGAGGTCCGTGATGCCGTAGACGTCGCGGGCCCGGACCCAGATCTGGAAGCCGTTGTTCTCGATGACGGCGATCCAGGGGAGCTTCCACGCGGCGGCGGCATTGGCGGCGCTGGTGAAGAAGCTGTTCTGGAGCGAGCCGTCGCCGCCGAAGCTCACCGCGACCTGGTCGGTCCCTTTGACCTTGATGCCGTAGGCCGCCCCGGCCGCAAACAGATGCGCCGCCCCGACCACCCCGTTCATCCCGAGGATCCCCAGGCTCACGTCCGTGATGTGGAGCGACCCTCCGTAGCCCTTGCAGTAGCCGGTGGCCTTGTGGGTGATCTCGGCCAACATGCGGC
>CAYGZA010000571.1:0-1876 GCA_964354135.1 uncultured Planctomycetaceae bacterium | reverse complement strand
TACGACCATGTGGTTGCCAGACTCCGGTTAGCCTGAGTTTGCAAAACTCCAGTTAGGAGACCGGGAAGGTCGCCCAGGGCGTCATCCTTCTGGTACAGGAGCGTTCCCTCCGCAGAAAGCCGCGCTGCTTTGTCCGCCCAGATATCGCCCGACAATTCGGCGAGTTGACCGTTGCAGTCCGGCACTTGTGCTTTGTACTTCTTCGCCGCCGCCGGCTTCCAGTCCGGTATGCTGACACTGTTGAGTATGTACTCGGCGTTTTGGGAATTGTCGAGAACGAAGTACGCAATGGTGCAATACAACTCGCGTTCCTCTGGTGACTCCCCGCACTGCCCGCGCCGTAAGTCATTGAAAAGACGGCGCTTAAGAGCCCAAGTCACCCCAGTTTCTCATCGACGAGCAAAAAGCCGCAAAACCGATTTCGGGCGCGAAGCGCAACTCCTTGGCAGCTCAGCACTTAAATGCGGTTTTTTATGACAGATTGACCATTCGTTCTTTTGGGTGGCACGCAGGCAACATCGGCGCGCGTACGTAACCGCTTGACCATAAACGACTTGCAGCACGCCAGCCCTGCCCCCCGAAACACGCCCGAAGTCTCTTGTTGACTAACAATCCCGTCGGCGACCTCTTCCTTGACACCTTGGGGGATTCTCCTTAGAATCCTGCCCCACCATCGTCCCGCGCAGGAACCCACTCAGAAAAGAGGTCCACAATGCGAACGTTTCTGGTAACCGGCGGGGCGGGATTCATCGGGTCGCACATCGCCGAGGCCCTGGTCAACCGCGGCGACCGGGTCCGCGTGCTCGACAACCTGAGCACCGGCTTTCTCTCCAATCTCGACCCGATCTGCGACCGGATCGAGTTCATCCAGGGAGACCTGGTGGACGCCCCCGTGGTAGCCGGGGCGGTGCGGGGCGTGGATTGCGTCTTCCATCAGGCCGCGCTTCCGTCGGTGCCGCGGAGCATGGAACGGCCCCTGGATACGAACGCGGCCTGCGTGACCGGGACGGTAACGCTGTTGGATGCGGCGCGGCGGGCGGGCGTGCGGCGCGTGGTCTACGCCAGCTCCAGCAGCGTCTACGGCGACCAACCGGCCAGCTCGAAGCGGGAGAGCGACCTGCCGGCCCCGATCTCTCCCTACGGGGCCGCCAAGCTTGCCGCGGAATACTACTGCCGGGCCTTTGCGGCGAGTTTCCCTTTGGAGACGGTGTCGATCCGCTACTTCAACGTCTTTGGACCGCGGCAAGACCCCAACGGCCCCTACGCCGCCGTGATCCCCCTGTTCATCACCGCGATCCTCTCCGGCCGGCAGCCGGTGATCTACGGCGACGGGCTGCAATCGCGGGATTTCACCTTCGTTGCCAACGTCGTGCAGGGAAACCTCCTGGCGGCCGATGCCCCCGGCGTGTCCGGCCGGGTGTTCAACGTCGCCTTGGGAGGCTCGATCAACTTGCTTACACTCCTCGATGCCCTCAACAAGCTCCTGGGCACCAACGTCAAACCGGTACACGCCGATCCCCGCCCCGGCGACATCCGCGAGAGCATGGCCGACATAGCGATGGCGCGCAACCACCTCGGCTACGAACCCAAGATCGCCCTGGCCGAAGGCATGGAGCGATCCATTGCCCATTACCGGCAGTTGGTGCCAGAGCGTGGATGAGAGGGTGCAGCGCTGCGTGATCGAGCGATCGACTATCAGACACGCTCCAAGACGCCGCGGGTTTAGACTACGCGGTCCGCTTCCGCCGTCTCCAACCCAAGCCGACACCCGAGGCCCCGAGTAGCGACCAGACGATGAGGGTGGAGGGTTCGGGGACGGCACCCTCCGTGCCAATAATGGGTGAGACAACTGCCTCCTTGGTTATTACAGTAGAGG
>CAYGZA010000570.1:0-1901 GCA_964354135.1 uncultured Planctomycetaceae bacterium | reverse complement strand
CATAGCCCAACAGAGAAAATGTGGGTAAAACTAAGGCGAGACGCCCGTCCTACTGCCAGCCATACCCACGGCAAGCGTGGGCGTGCCAGCCAGGCTTTAAGAAACCGGCTCAGCCGGAGCTTCGCCCTCCCGCGTGTCGGGGCATTCCCCCCTCATGCTTGCGTTTGCCCGCGCCCGGCACTATTCTGAGGGCCGGTTCTCGCACGCAAGAAAGGGGGACTGAGGCCCATGACAACACAGCATGATGACGGGCATGATCGGACAACAAGACCTCTGGACCGCCGGACGTTTCTGGCCGGCTCCGCGGCCTTGGCTGCGACCGCACTGGCGCCGGCGGTAGTCTCCGCCGCAGCCGCCGGCGGCAAGAAGTACCGGGCGGCCGTGATCGGGCATACCGGCCGCGGCGATTACGGGCACGGCCTGGACGTGGTCTGGGCCGACGTGCCGGGCGTCGAGCTGGTGGCCGTGGCCGATGCCGACGAAAAAGGGCTGGCCGAGGCCGCCAAGCGGCTCAAATCCCCCAAGCAGTACGCCGACTATCGCCGGATGCTCGACGAGGTGAAGCCCGACCTGGTGAGCATCGCCACGCGTTGGGTCGACCAGCACCACGACATGCTCTTGGCGGCCGTCGAGGCGGGCGTGCGGGGCGTTTACATGGAGAAACCCCTCTGCCGCACGCTGGCCGAGGCCGATCGGATGATTACCGCCTGCCAGAAGCACAAGGTCAAAGTGGCCATCGCGTTCCAGACGCGGTATAGCCCCAAGCTGCCGGTAATCGCGGAGCTGATCCGGTCGGGCAAGATCGGCAACGTGCTGGAGTTCCGCGCCCGCGGCAAGGAGGATCCCCGCGGCGGGGCCGAAGACCTTTGGGTCCTCGGCCCGCACCTGATGAACCTGATCGACCATTTCGGCGGCAAGCCGCAGTGGTGCTTCGCGAGCGTCTTGGAGAAAGGCCGCGCGATCCGCAAGGAAGACGTCAAGCCCGGCGCCGAAGGGATCGGGCTGTTGGCCGGCGACGAGGTCCATGCCATGTACCGCATGGCTGGCGGGGCCGCCGCGTACTTCGATTCGGTGCGCAATGCCGGCGGCGGGCCACGCTTCGGCCTTTGGATCTGCGGCTCTAAGGGCATCATCGAGCTGGGCACGAACTACATGCCGCCGGCGTTTCTGCTGCCGGACACGTCGTGGTCCGTGCCGCGCGGCAAGAACAAGAAATGGCTCCCGGTTACTTCGGCCGGCCTGGACAAGCCCGAGCCGCTCAAAGACGGCACGCCGCACCACGGCAACATCGAGGCGGTCAAGGACCTGATCGACGCCGTCGAAAAGGACCGTAAGCCGCTGGCCGACATCACCGGCGCCCGCACGGCGATGGAAATGATCGTCGGCGTTTTCGAGTCGCAGCGGCAAGGCGGTCCGGTGACGCTTCCGCTGAAGAACCGCACCGACCCGCTGGCGGCACTGTAGAGTGCCGGCCGAAAGCAGTTTTCTGTTGCGTTTCGTGCGAGTTCGGCTATCCTAGGAACAATGATAAGAGGGCAGCGTACGGGGCCGGCCTTACCTTTGAGCAGGAGGAGAAAGATGAGCGAGCAGCATAGCGGAATCACGCGGCGGGAGTTGTTGAAGGGGGCTGCGGTTGCGGTGGGAGTGCCATGGGTGGTGCCCCATTCGGTCTTCGGCGACGAGAAGAAGGCGGCCCCGAGCGAGCGGCTCACGCTGGGCTTCATCGGCGTAGGGATCATGAACCGCGGTCACCTCGGCGGATTCCTCGGCTACCGCGAGTGCCAGGTGGTGGCCGTCTGCGACGTGGACACGAAGCGCCGCGAGCACGCCAAGAAAATGGTCGAAGACCGCTACGCCAACCAGAAGGACCGCGACTACAAGAATTGTGCGGCCTATAAGGA
>CAYGZA010000569.1:0-1907 GCA_964354135.1 uncultured Planctomycetaceae bacterium | reverse complement strand
CGACTCCAAGCCAAGCCGCACGCAGGAGGAAGCGAAAGCCGCGCCGGGCGCCCGGCCCGCACTACACCACCGAGAGCTATCGGCAGGCCATTGCCCGGGCCATCGACAAGGCCAATGCCCAGCGGGCGGAAAAGAAGGAGCCGGCCTTGTCCTACTGGCGTCCAAACCAGTTGCGGCACACGGCCGCCACGGAGATCCGCAAGACCTACGGCCTGGAGTGCGTGCAGGCGGTTCTAGGGCATTCCCACATGAACGTCAGCGAGGTCTACGCGGAGAAGAATCAGGCGTTGGCCGCGGAGGTCATGCGGAAGATCGGATGAACACCCTTGGAGAACGGGTAGGCGGTTGACGAACCGTTGCACGGCGCGGCCGGCGGCTGTGGAACCACCTACGCCACGGCCGCCGGCTGGCTGGCCCGAAAGGTAGGTGCGTCCCATGTCCGAAGCCCGCCGAATTGGTCGCGAGCTGGACAAGCCGTGTCCAGAACGCGCGTTTATCGCGGTCTACCCTCGTCTCAAGGCCGTAAGAGATGATGCAAAGGCCCTATTGGATTGCATGACTGGGCAACGCCACGGGAAACGCTCGCCCGCAAATGCGAACAGAATCCGGTCCGACGCTGAAAGAAAAGAGGACTGCGTGAGGAACCTAAACGACTCGCTAAATCACAAGGAGATTTGCGGGCTCGACTGGCCTGCTTTTCAGTGCTTGCGCAACGCGCAAGAGCAATTGCGTTCGAGTCAGAGCGGACGGGCGATTCTTGACGGTGTAAAGCGCGAGTTGCTGGAAGGAATCCTGGACTTGGAATCCTACATCCTTGTCTTGGGCCAACAGACGTTAGGTACTTGGGGAGTAGCGCTGTTCTTGAGGTTGATGGAGATCAGAAAGGGCAACGACGAGCTGCTGCGGAGCATCGCGTGCGACCCGATCTCTCAGCATCCCGAGCATCTTCCACGGTTGGATCTGGCGGGGCGGTCTGATTATACGTCTTGGCAACGCAGGATCCTGAAAGCCCTCGACGGCAAGGCCCTAAAGAAGGACCGACTCGCTCATCGGGTCTACGGCAGCGCCGGGAACGCGAGACAGCTTTATCGAGCAGGGCACCTCAAGGATCTCAGGGATCGCGGCGAGGTGAAAAGCAAAAGGGGGCTTGGCTACTACAGACCGGACAGGCCACCGCCCGAACTACTACCGGTTAGGTAGCCCACTACGTCAAGTCTTCGCCTTGTGGACAGCCTCTTGTCCCCAAGATCAAGGCCCCCTAAGAAGAGATCTAAAGGGGCGGAGCGCAATCGAGTGTCCCCAAGCAGGTCCCCGAGAACAGCCCGTTTGGGGCCGACTTATCTCGTTCCGCGCGTACAATCGTGAGCGTTCGCTCCGAAAGACGATTACTCGCGAGGTACGGCAATGGCGATTGATCCCCTGTCCGAAGTTCTCGTTTCTCTCACTGAGGCGGCGCGGCTGCTTCCCCGCCGGCGCGCCGGCAAAAAGCCCCACCTCAGTTGTCTCTACCGGTGGACCACCACCGGCTGCAAGTGCGTCGTCTTGGAATCCCTCCAGGTCGGCGGCACCCGCTGCACGTCTCGCGAGGCCCTGGTCCGATTCTTCGGGGCCCTCACCGACAGCGCGGGCCTTTCGAGTCCGACGATCCGCTCCCCGCTCAAGCGCCGGCGCGCTGCCGAGAAGGCAATCCGGGAACTGGAGCGGATGGGCGTCTAGGGCCCGTTTTCTTCCGCCGCGAGGCCTGGACGGCCCAGGAACCGTCCAGGGCCCCGATCGTCAAGGAAAAGCCACGGCCGTTACGTTTGGCGCGATAGGAAAGGAAATCCAGACAAGAGATGGATCGTACACCCAACTTGGAGAACGCCTTGGAATACCATCGGCGCGGCTGGTCGATCATCCCGATCAAG
>CAYGZA010000568.1:0-1910 GCA_964354135.1 uncultured Planctomycetaceae bacterium | reverse complement strand
CCTGCGAGCCCGAATGCCCGCAACTCCACTTCGGTATCGTCCAGCGAGGCCAAGTCGGTGAACACGTCCAGAGCCCGGGCGCGGTTCTCGCGGAGATAGACCAAGGCCAATTGCCGTTTGGCGCGGGTGACCCAGTAGCGATTCTCCGGGAAGTTGTCGATGACGCTCTGCCAAGCCTCCGCGGTCCCGATCTGGCTGGCATAGAGCCATTGGCCGTAGACCGTTTTTTCTTTCTTGGTGGTCGGCGAGCTGGCGGCAACGTCGGCCAAGACCGGCGGTTCGCGCGTCGTGACAAGGGCGAGTACCCCGCCCAGGAGAAAAAACGCGGCCGCCGCGGCAGTCCAGAGGAGCCAGCGAGGCCGGTCGGCAGAGGAACCTGCCGACGTCTTCATCACGCCGGCGAGCCGTTGAGTGGCCTCGTTGGGGCGGATCACCGGGAGGTCCAGGCCGGCGGTCTCCCAGCCGGGCAGCTCTTCCGGCTCCGCGTCGCTTAAGTGCGCCAGTTGCACGCGGCGGAGTTCTCGCAGCAGCTCTACGGGTGACTGGAAGCGGTGTTCGGGGCTCTTGGCCAACATCTGGTGTACCAGTCGGCACAGCGCGGGCGGCAAGTCGGGACGGTGGTTTTCCAGCGGGTCGGGTTGCTTCTGCAGGTGCTGGAGGGCCACGCTCAAGGCCGTCTCGCCGGAGAACGGCGGGCAGCCGGCCAGCATCTGGTAGCAGGTGACCCCGAACGAGTAAATGTCGCTCCGCGGGTCCAGGACTCGCCCTTCCACTTGCTCGGGGCTCATGTAGAGGGGGCTGCCCAAGGTGATGCCGACCTCGGTGAGCTCGACGGCCTCTTTCCCCCGCTGCACGCGGGCCAAGCCGAAGTCGGCCACTTTCACCTCGCCGGTGCGGGTGAGCATGACGTTCTCCGGTTTGACGTCCCGGTGTACGATGCCGTGCTCGGCCGCCTTGGCCAGTGCGGCGGCCACCTGCCGCATGATGAGCAAGGCCAGCCGCAGATCGGGGGGGCCGTTTCGGGCGATCCACTGCCGCAGGTTCAAGCCTTGGACGTACTCCTGGGCGATGTAGTGCAGGCCCCCCGCCTGCCCGACCTCGTAGATCTGGACGATGTTGGCGTGTACCAAGGAAGCGGCCGCCTGGGCCTCGCGATCGAACCGTTTGACGTAGGTTGCATCCGTGGCCAAGTGGCTCTTGAGCACTTTCAGCGCCACTTGGCGCTTCAGGGAGGACTGCTCGGCGAGGTAGACCGCCGCCATCGCTCCCTGTCCCAGCCGGCGCAAGACGCGAAAATCGCCCAACTGCCGGCCGGCCAGATCCGGCTCCAGCGGTTCCGTTTGTTCGTCCCGTGCCTCATCCATTGCCGATAGCCTCATGACTGAAGGCACGTGCCCCCAGCGACAGGCCCCTCGCTCCCGACCTGCTGCGGACGACTTCGCCGTCCCCCGCGAACCGAGCCCGCCTGGGCAGAGCAGGAGCACGTGACCAAGCCGGACGTTTCCACCATTCCAGTATCTGGGCCGACGCGGCGGAAATCAACCAGCTTCGCCATCCGGAACACGTTCCCGTATGTGCTGTAGTAGGCGATGCGGACCTTCATACGACATTCCTTTAAGGACGTTCTGAATCGCGGCAATCGCCGACCCGAACTACCCGATTCTTCGCTCTCCCCCTGCAAGCAGCGCAGGAATTGTGTGTCACCACCAGATTGGGGCAAATGACGGGCAAGAGCGATGAACTGTTATCAAGCCCCACGGAAAGGGCCCTGGGGGCTATGCGTAAACTGGGCGACATCGGTTCGCGCCTTCTTGACGCGACTCGGTGCGGCCGATAGACTACTGTGCTTGCCTCACCCAGCGGGGTCACTTGCCGTCTCGAAGGCGGCGACTCGGGGGATTAGCTCAGTT
>CAYGZA010000567.1:0-1943 GCA_964354135.1 uncultured Planctomycetaceae bacterium | reverse complement strand
GATGAAGGATGAAAGCCGCCGACTTCCGACTTCCCTCTGCCTGCTGCCTCGATTGACTCAGCGCGCAAGCCTGGTAGATTGACGGGCGACGAACGCCCCGCGGACGGCGCCCAAGGGCCTGATGTCCCAGGTAATCGGACTTATCCCTTTTCCTCGCACCCATGGGCCTCTTGAAACCTGGCCCCGGACAGCAGTTGGCTGCGAGCGTCTTTGCCCCAGGGAAGCGCGTCGCCGTGATTGTTGAGGTGGGTTAGCCCGGACCGCGGGCGGGTTTGGGGCGCGCGGAAGCCACGCGGGCGAGCTTCTCACGGAGGAAGGCCACGCAGCCGGGGACCTGGGCTTCGCTCAGTCCGTGCAGCAAGAGCGGCCCGTGGAACCCGTAGGCGTCTAAGAGCGAGAGATAGCGGCTGTAATCGAGCTTTCCGCGCCCCGCGGCCTCGTGGCCCGCGTCGCCGTCCTGGCTGAGGTCCTTGGCGTGCGCCAGGACGATGTCCTTGCCGATCAGCGCAAAGGCCTGGTCCAGGACCTCGCTCATCCGGGCCAGCTCGCCGGCGTGGAAGATGTTCGCGGCATCCATGGTGACCTTTAGGTTCGGCGAGCCGATTTCGTCCATCAGGCGCCGGGCCTTCTTTGCCGAATCGACGACGTTGTTGACCTCCGGCTCGAAGGCCAAGATCACGCCCCCTTGCTTGGCGATCTCGACCGCCTCGCGGATGCAGGCGAGCATGTCTCGCCAGGCCTCGGGTGAATCGTTGTCCGGATGACGCCGCCACATGTTGGCGCGGTCGCGCGTACCCGTGCAGATGTGGATCTTCGACGTGCCGAGCCGCTGGCACGCCGAGACCAGGACTTGCAGGCGCCGCAGGCCTGCCCGGCGCTCGTCCGCATCGGGATGGCACATGTTGAAGGTGCCGTGCAGGGACACCAGCGCGATGCCGCGGCCATCTGCCGCGCGACGGATCCGCTCGGCAAGCTCCGGGGCGATCCGATCGGGCATCGGCGCCATGCCGGCGCAGTCCATGCTCAATTGCGCACATACCAGCCCATTGGCTCTAGCGGCATCCAACCTCGCCTCGATGGTCGGTCGCGAGAAGGTGCCCAGGAGGATGCCGATTTGCATGAGCGGGGCCTCTTTCTCCGCAGCGCCTCCCGACGAGCGCTCCATTCCAGCGGCCGCGCTCTCGGCGCCCGCCGCCTGCGCGGTCCCTGCAAACGCCGCCCCAATTGTCAAAGCGCCGGCCGCCCTCAGAAACCGGCGGCGACTGGAGAAACCATCGCTGTTGGGCTCGGGGATGGGATGGAACACAGATCGCCCTTGGGATGCAAGTTGGTGGCCAGTGGGTTGGTGGGAGGACCTTATCCTCCGCCTTCGGAAGGCGTTTGCAGGTTAACACCGGAAGGCGTCCGCCACAAGTACGGATTTGGCCGAGAAGCTCCATTGCCGAAAACTGCCGGGCCACCGCGTGGCTTTGCCGTGAACGACGCAAGGCCCATAGCTGACGACTTCCGTGGTGTGCGGTGGTCCCCAAAAGCACTAAGGGTGGATCTCCTATCTGACCCCCTCTCGGACTGGGCCTTGACCGTTCCGTAAACTGTTGTCTGCCATGAGTCTTGCAGCACGCTGGTTTCCGGGCCGGGTTTGCGAAACAGGTCCGCGGAAGCGGCGGCGTCTCCTCGGACGCTCGACGGCACGGCCGACTACACCTACGACGCGACCGGCCAGCTCACCGGGGCCGACTACAACTACCAGACCGACGAGTCGTACTCCTACGACGCCAACGGCAACCGCACCAACACGGGCTACACCACCGGCGACGCCAACCAGCTCACCTCCAACGGCACGTACGCCTACCAGTACGACAGCGAAGGCAACCGTACCGCGAGGTTCGTGGACGAGGATTCCAGCGGCACGCTCAATACGGGCGACACGGACGTTGCCGAGT
>CAYGZA010000566.1:0-1986 GCA_964354135.1 uncultured Planctomycetaceae bacterium | reverse complement strand
CAGGTGCCCATCTGCATAGCGTTGCATCATTCCGGGAGGGCGAGGCTCCTGCCGCGCCGCGCTGGAGGCCGCCATTCCGGCGTTCTTGCCCGGCTCGGCAGGAGCCTCGCCCTCCCGAGATCGAGAAACCCCGTCTAGCGGGGCATGGGCGCGCACGGCCAGCAAGCGGGGCGAGTGTAACACGCCGGCCGCCGCCCTGGCTAGACGAGCTACCTCAGGCTGCCCGTGGGCCGGTTTCGGGCCTTGCTGAGGCCGGCGGGGGGGAACGGGTCGCTGTCGACCCTCTTCCTGAAGGCCGACTCGTCCTCGGCAGACTGGCTAAGAAAGGAAGGCAGCGGGATCCCGGCAAGAGTCTTGCGTCCGGGTACGTCGGCAGAGCTGCACCCCAGAAAGAGGGCACAGGTTGCCGCCAAGCTGAGAAGGCAACGTGCCGGAGTCGGGCGACGGTAACCGCGCCCGGTTGCGGCGTGTTTCGCAAGCGCCTTGGCCCGGACGAGCAACTCCAAGCCCAGCCCGGAGCCAAGCGGGCAAGTCTCTGGCATCAGTCCACCTATGCCGGCGGGGGAAGGGTAGGCTTGGGTTGCTTCAAGAACTCGTTGACCGTTCGAGGCTGGGCCGGCTCCTTGGGACCGAACCAAGAGCTGAACCACGATCCTTTCTCTTTCTGCGGGGGCTTCGAGCTGAGTTTCTGCCGCGCCACCGGATTGCCGTACCCGGATCTTTGGCTTTGGACATCGCTCGCCGAAGGCCGGCCCATACTCGTGCAGCCGACCAGGAGGAAGCACGCGGCGGCACACGCTAACGACCCAAGCAGCCGCCGGAACCCGGCGCAGGGACCGCCTCTCGACGATGTCGCCCCGGCCCCGGAGCAACGGTTCGACCGTGTGGCACTGGCAGTTGCCGACTTCATGAGCGTTGTTCTCCCCAACGGATGAAAAGACCAAGGGACTCAAGCGGGCGGAACCCCCGCGAGGGAACGAGTCGGGGGCGGAGTTTCCCAAAAACCACCCGGCCTGTCGAGATCGGTTTTTTGCCGGCAATTGGGTCGGGCAAGAGTGATCCGCTCCTCGTCGTTCCCTCCAAGTGAGGGGAATGGTCTTGCGGTCTATTGGTGGTCCCCCCTGGCATCGCTTACCGTTTCCAGACAAAATCACGGCACGCGATCCTTGTCGCAGACGATCCGGCCGGGGGCGGCGGCCGGCGCAGCCCGCTTTCCTTCACCACAGGAGTCGACGCATGAATACGGCCGTTGTTGAGAATGCCTACCGGCTGGCCAAGGAGCGATATGCGGAATGGGGCGTGGACACCGATCGGGTCTTGGATCGGCTCGGCCGGATTGCCATTTCGATGCACTGCTGGCAGGGGGACGACGTCGGCGGATTCGAGACCGAGGCGGGACTCACCGGCGGCGGGATCATGGCCACCGGGAGCTACCCCGGCAAGGCCCGGACCCCGGACGAGCTCCGCGCCGATATCGAAAAGGCGTTCAGCCTCATTCCTGGCAGGCATCGCGTGAACTTCCACGCGATGTACCAGGAGACCGGCGGCAAGCCCGCGGACCGCAACGAGATCGAGCCCAAGCACTTCCAGCGGTGGATCGACTGGGCCAAGCGGCTGGGGATCGGGATGGATTTCAACCCGACCTACTTCTCGCACCCGAAGGCGGCCGACGGCTTCACGCTGGCCCATTGGGACGAGGGGATCCGCCGCTTCTGGGTCGAGCACGGCATCGCCTGCCGCAAGGTCGGCGAGGCCATCGGCCGGGCGTTGGGCACCCCCTGCGTCACCAACGTCTGGATCCCCGACGGGTTCAAGGACGTGACCGTCGACCGCAAGGCCCCGCGGGAGCGCCTGCGCAGGTCGCTGGACGAGATGTTCGCCGCGCCGATCGACCCGGCCTGCAACCTCGACGCCGTCGAGGCCAAGCTCTTCGGGATCGGGTCGGAGACCTACGTGGTCGGCTCGCACGAGTTCTACCTCGGCTAC
>CAYGZA010000565.1:0-1994 GCA_964354135.1 uncultured Planctomycetaceae bacterium | reverse complement strand
CCGCTCGTGCCACCCGAAAGGCCGCATAATCCCCTGTAATGATGCTACAGACTCCGTATTTTAAGGGAATTCTTTCGCAGAGACTCGTTGAGTGCCACGGGGTCGCGCAGGCGGATCGGAAGTGGGTCCTTGGCCGACTGCTTACGAGCATCGCAATTCCCCAGTCTCTCTGCCAACCCAGCAAGGAAGAGGCCAGCCCCGCCCCGCGCCCGACGCCCCTGGAGAAGTTCACCGCCGCGTCGGAGGCAACGCCGCAAGAGCGAGCTGAGGCCCGGGGCGTGCTGGCGGATTGCAAGGCAGCCGTGCTGAGAGGCCGGCAGCCGCTGAACCCTGAACCCTGACCGGGCCGACACGGCCCGGCTCTGAACCCTGAACCCTCGACTCCTTGACGATGCCCACAACCGTCCAAGAGCCTCGAGCGCCGACCCAGGCCGGCACGACCGCCGCGCCGCCGATCGGTGCGCCCACCGCGCCGCCGCCGATGCTTCTGTCGGCGGAGACGCTGGCCCGCGAGCTGGATGTCAGCACGCGGACGATCCGCCGGCTGGACCTGGAAGGGAAACTGCCGCGGCCGGTCAAGATCGGGCACGCCGTGCGATGGCCGCGCTCCGTGATCGAGGCATGGGTCGCCAACGGCTGCAAGCCCAGGAACCAACTCTAGTCGGAAGTCGGAAGTCGGAAGTCCCCTGAACCCTGAACCCCGAACCCTGACCGGGCCGACACGGCCCGGCTCTGAACCCTGAACCCCATTTTTCTCCGCGTCCATCAGCGTCCTCTGCGGTTAGTCATGCAGCCCGAGTTGTTCCAACAGACCGACGATGTACCTCCCGACTGCCGGCCCGCGCGGTTTCCACACCACTCGGAAACTGCCGAGGCGGCCGCGGAGCAACTGGCCCCGATCGTCGGCACCATGCGGGAAGCCGTGTTGGTGGCGATCCGCGGTGCAGGCCATACGGGCCTGACCGACGAGCAGGTCGCCCACGTTGTGGGACTCCGGGAGAGCACGGCACGTGCGCGACGATGCGAGTTGCGCGACGAGCAGCTCGTTGTCGATTCGGGACGACGACGGCCCACCAGCTCTGAACGGCTGGCGGTCGTTTGGATCGCGGCCGGGCTGCCGGCAGCCGCCGGCCCGGGCGCCCACGCCGAAAGGAGCGAGGCCGCCGGCGATCGCCCATCGCCAACCACGGCGGAAAGGGTTCAGGGTTCAGGGGCCAGGAAGAAATCGGAAGCCGGAAGGCGGAACGACGACCCAATTCCGATTTCTCAATTCCGACGTGCCCGAGGTGTGGTTCTCGCCAGTTTCGCGACGTGCCGATCCACGGCGGCCGATCGGTGCGGCGGGATTGTGCGAGGTGCAAGCGGTTCATCGCGTTTACGGTCTGGGCTGGCCGGCGACTGGAGGGGCAACCGTGAAGCCCGATCGCGATGCCCTGCCGATCGCCGCGGCCTACCGGGCCGCCCTGGCCCGTTACCGGTTGGCGGTGCAAAACATCCGGAAGGGCAGCAGGCTCCCGTGGACGACGATCGAAGAAACCCTGGCCGAGGCCGGCAAGAGCTTTGAGGAGCTGGTGCGCGACGGGCTGACTTCCGACGTTGCGACGGCCCATCCGGGAGAACCTTGCGGGCGACGGGGATGCAGAGGGCGGTTGCGGATCGTCAAGACGCGCCGGATTGGCTCCTGGGTCGAACAACACTTGCGTTGCGGCCGATGCGGCTGGCGGCCCGAAAACGCCAAGCGGGTCCTGCCCGGCGAGCTGGTACCCCGGCGAAAGGGCCGCCGAGACAAAAGGCTTAACTTAATCCATCCGGCGCTGCACCCTGGCCGCCGGGCCGGGAGAATGAAGCGAGAAACTGAGAGACTGCTCGAATGAAACCAAGACGTTTGCGGCGGTTGGACGTGGCCGAGGTCCTGGAGTTGATTGACGCCGTGCGGAGCGACCGGCTCTTGAGCCTGGTCGAGGCCGCGCACCAGCTCGGGGCGACCCCCGAGG
>CAYGZA010000564.1:0-2047 GCA_964354135.1 uncultured Planctomycetaceae bacterium | reverse complement strand
CCGCACGGGCGAAGACAACGCCGACGCCCACCACAAGCGCCAGATCATGGGCCGGGAAGTCGTCGTGGCGATCACCGCGGGCAAGCTCGATTTCGGCCCCTGGGAGCAGATCTTCTACGGCGAGTTCGACGGGCGCCGTCCGAAGCGGGTGCTGGTCAAGGTGATCGGGGAGTAGGTCGACGCCGGAGGGGTCATCAGGTGAAAGAGAAGCGCCCCGGCCTGAAGAACCTCAGTACCAAAGAGGCAAGGACGCTCCTCTGGCAAGCTCGTGCCGGCGGTTCCAGAATCTCTCCGATGCCGAGCGAAATGCGATTTACCTGGAGCGGCTGGCGAAGTGTCACAACCGGAACTACTGAAGACGGCTGCGTTTCAGCCAATACTCGCGGAACGACTGGAGACGTGGCAGGGACTCTCGATCTCTCTGTCGATTGGTCGCCGCCTTGCTGGCGATGATGTCGTCCAAGTGGCAGACCGGAAAGCCCTCCACCTCGACGCGGCGGCGCCAGGCATCCTCGAACCGCTCGATGCCGTCAGGGGCGAAGACCAGATCGAGGTCAAAAGGGCCGCTGCGGAGTTGCACGAAGTCCTTGCCGCGCTCGATCTCGGCGGCCTGCTGCTCCGTCAGTCGAAATCCCAAGTCACCCAAGGCCGCGACCAGGGCCCCGCAGTTGTCCGGAGTCCGATCGACGTACAGATCGGCGTCCTGAGTCGTATCGGGGAAACCGAGCAGCACCGCCCCGGATTTGCCGATGAAGAGATACCGTACGCCGCGGCGGCGGAAACCGTCTCGGATCTCTTCGGCCTGACGATACTCAAACGCGCCCATAGCCCAGCCAGTCCGGCAGGTTTTCCTCGCACCATCGCCGGTAGTCTTCCATCGTGTCGAATGATCGGTACGTCGCGTCGTCCAGGACCGGCTTATAGGTGCGGATGAACGCGTAGCGAAACCGCAGCGGAAGCGGCCGGCGGGCCGCCGCCTCAAACTCCTCCAGCCACTCCGGGGGGATGCCGGCGAGCGAATCGGGAGATTCCGGATTGCGAGAATCGGCTGCGTCCATCGCCTGAATTATACTCCCTCCAAAGGCGGATTCAACGGCGGCCCATCCGTCGGTCTACTCGCCGCAGAAGTCCCGGCCTGACCGCCGGAGAAAAAGATGGTCGGCGAGGCTGGACTTCCACCGCCGCGTTGGGTGTAATGGGCGTTTGTACCAAGCCCCCCTGATCTTCGCCTTCCTGAATACAAGGAGCAGCCTATGTCGCGTCAGACTCGTCGAGACTTCCTGAAGACCGCCGCGGCGGGCGCCGCCCTCACCTTGACCGGCGGGCAGGCATTGGCCCAAGATCGCAAGAAGCGGAAGAAGGCCGCACCGAAGGCCACCGCCAAGATCGTCGGGGCCAACGAGCGGGTCCGCGTCGGCGTGGTGGGAATCAAGGGCCGTGGCGGCGACCACATCGGCGGTTTCGCCCGCATCCCCGGCGTCGAGGTCGCCTACCTGATCGATCCCGATTCACGGCTCTTCGAAGGCCGGAGCAAGCAGGTGGAGCAGCTCGGGGGGGGCAAGCCCAAGTGCGTCCAGGATATCCGCAAGGCCCTGGAGGACAAGGATCTCGACGCCGTTTCCGTCGCGACCTGCAACCACTGGCATTCGCTGGTGACGTACTGGGCCTGCCAGCACGGCAAGGACGTCTACGTCGAGAAGCCGTGCAGCCACAACGTCTTTGAGGGGCGCAAGTGCGTCGAGGCCGCCCGGCACTACAAGCGGATCGTCCAGCACGGCACCCAGAGCCGCAGCGATGGCCGCTGGGCCCGCTCCTGCGCCGCCGCCCGGAGCGGCAAGTACGGCAAGCTCCTGGTCACCAAGACCTGGGCCAGCAAGGAACGCTGGAGCATCGGCTTCAAGCCGGTCAAAGAGCCGCCCAAGGAACTCGACTTCAACCTCTGGGTTGGCCCCGCCCCTGTGCAGCCGTACCACGAGAACATCGTCCACTACAACTGGCACTGGTTCTGGGACTTCGGCAACGGCGAGATCGGCAACCAGGGCGTCCA
>CAYGZA010000563.1:0-2048 GCA_964354135.1 uncultured Planctomycetaceae bacterium | reverse complement strand
AGGTTGGCCGAGACCTCGTAGCCCTTGTCGGCGGCGTCCTTGATCATGTCCACCGCCTCGGCGGTCTGGTGGACGTAGAAGGCCACGCGGATCATGTCCAGCACGCTGTGGCCCTTTGGGAGGATGTCGGTGTGCCAGTCCGACTTGCCGGCGTCGGCCATGACGGCCAGCTTGAGCGCCGTCGGATTGTCGCCCACGATGCGGCGGAGATCGTCCTCGTCGCAGTACTTCCAGGCCCCGAACTGGTCCCGGGCGAAGATCTTCTTGGAGGCCTTGTAGCCGACCTCCATGTAGTCGATCCCCGCCTCCACGCAGGTCTGATAGATGCCCCGCACAAAGGCGTCGTCGAACTTGTGGTCGTTGATCAGGCCGCCGTCCCGGACGGTGCAATCCAGGACTTTCAGCTCGGGCCGGTAGGTAATCCAGGGGGCGGTCACGTTGAGGTTCTCCTGGTAGCGTTGGTTCTGGGGAGGGCGAGACTCTTGCCGAGCCGTGTGGGAGGTCGCAAGTCGGACGCCCCTGTCTGGTTCGGCAGGGGCATCGCTCTCCCGAAATCACGCAAGGCGATCTGGCAGGTTGGTTTATTCTGTTGGTCGTGGCTCCCCCTGTCAATGTAGCACGCAACCGGTCCCCCGGAACATCGGAGGCTCGCATGGCCTCCCCCGGGGAAAGGCCCCAAGGAGGGACCGGGCACCTTCTGCCTGGAAGGCCCGCGACCAACCATCGGTTGGCGCCCGGCTGGTCACAGAACGTGCCCCCTCGCTTTTTCCAGCCCGGTTGTTGCACGGATCGCTTCCGCTGTGTATGGTAACCGTGGTACTTGGGTTTTGGAGCAAACACCTGCCAGATAAGGAGTTCCGCCGATGACCGAACACAACCACGATCATCATGTTGCTCACCATCCGGCCCCCTCGATCCGAGCCCGCTGTTGCCCGTGCGGCCATGGGGCCGAATCGGACGGGATCGACCGCAGGGACTTCTTGGGCGTTGGGGCCGCCGCCTTGGGCGGGGTGGCTGTGACCGGGCTCTCCTGGTCGGCCCTCGCGGCAGCCGAGCCGGAACTCCCTTCCGCCCCCCCGCGCCGCCCCCTGGTGGTCAAGCCGGTGCTGACGTACTACACCTACAGCCGCGCCCCGCAGACAAGCTGGCGTGCCTGGGGCGGCATCCAGACCCAGAAAGACGTGGACGAGGAAATCCCGCGGATCAAGGCCGAGTTGGGCAAGCTCCAGGCGTCGGTCGATTTCCCCGTGAAATTCCTCCCTATCGCGGCGGTCCGCAACGTCGCCGAATTGGCCAAAGCGCCCGACGTGGCCTCGGCCGACGCACTCTTGGTCTTCGCTGCCGGCGGGGACCTGGACGCCATCGGCAACTTCGGCAAGCACGTCGTGATCTTCCTCCGCCACCACTCCGGGCCGCTCTACCTGTGGTACGAGATCATCAGCCCGCGCTACTTCCGGCAGCATACCGACCAGCAGGTGATCAAGGGAATCGAGCCGCAGGACGTGGTCGTGGACGACTACAGGGAAGTCACGTGGCGTTTGCGGTCGCTTTGCGGGCTGGTCAACACGCTGGGGACGAAGATCCTGGCGGTGGGCGGCCCCGGCGCCTGGGCCCAGCCGGGCACGGTGGTTCCCGACCTGGTCCGCAAGCTCTTCAAGCTCGAAATCAAGACGATCGCTTACGAGCCGGAGCTCGAGGGGCTCATCAAGGCCGCCCGGCAGGATCAGGCCGCCGTGGCGCTGGCCAAGAAGCGGGCCGCCGATTACCTGAAGATCCCGGGGACCACGCTGGAAACGAAGCTCCAGTTCGTCGAAAACGCCTTCCTCCTGGAGCACGTCTTCCGGAAGCTCATGGCCCGCGAGAACTGCAAGGCGATCACCATCAACGGCTGCATGGCCACGATCATGCCGAAGGCCGAGACCTCGGCCTGCCTCGCGCTGAGCACGCTCAACGACGACGGCTACCTGGCCTACTGCGAGTCCGATTTCGTGGTGATTCCCGCGGGCATGCTCTTGACCAACATCTCCGGCAATCCGATCTTCTTCAAC
>CAYGZA010000562.1:0-2068 GCA_964354135.1 uncultured Planctomycetaceae bacterium | reverse complement strand
CCGTGGCATCGTAGGGCGGACGGAAGCCCGTAAGACCTCGCGAGGCACAGGTGGTCGGCTCGCCGCGGGTACACAGCACGTCCTTGATCGCAACCGGAAGCCCGCCCAGACGGCCGACGGGCTGGCCGGCCCGGCGCTTGCGGTCGATCTCTTCGGCCCGCGCAATCGCCGCCTCGCGGTCGACGTGCAAGAATGCCCGGACCTTGCCGTCAACCCGCTCGATCTGCCCGAGGAACGCCTCGGTCACCTCAACCGACGTGACCTCGCCCGACTGGAGCTGGCCCAGGAGTTCCGCGGCGGTCAGGTCGATGAGCGACATCGCTGTTGGATTACACTTCGCCCAGCACAGCGGGGACGAGATAACATTCGGCGTCGCGGTGGGGGGCGTTGGCCAGGGCCTGCTGGCGATCCAGGCTGGGTCGCACCGCGTCGTCGCGGAAGACGTCGGAAACGTCCAAGGCGTGGGCCATCGGCTCGACCCCTTGGGTATCCACCTCGCCCAAGAGATCCATGTACCCGAGGATTGCCCCCAACTGGGACGTCATCTTGTCCAACTCGTCGTCCGAGAGGAGCAAACGCGCCAGCAGGGAGACTTGCTCCACTTCTTTTCGGGAGATCGCCATGACCGGTGCCGGCTGACGTTCCTGAACTGCCGTCCTGTTGAGGCGAACGTGGCCGTCCCAGGCGGGAACGCCCCGAGTTCACTCCTGGGTCTCTTCCTTCTTCTTGTCCCGCTTGCGCTTCCGGATCTTGACGCCTTCAGGCACAACGTAGGTTTCCGCGGAGGCAGGCTTCTCGACGGCGCGCTTCGCACCCGCTTGGGCAGCTTCCTGTCTCGCCTTGTCGGTGGCGGCGGAGAGCTTGAACGGCTGGTGGTGAACGGTCTTCGTGACTGCCCCGCTGCGGAGGCATTGGGTGCAGACCCGGATCGTCTTGTGGGTCCCGTTGGGCGTGCTGACCCGAACCGTCCGCAAGTTCGGCTTGAACTGGCGGCGGCTGATGCCGGTGGTCTTGACACCCACCCCTCCGAGGTATTTCGCCCGGCCCCGTGTCGTTACCTGGTTCCCCATCACGGGTTTCTTGCCGCAGACTTCACATGCTTGACCCATCCAGACTCTCCCTCAGGGCACGCCACCCCGCCAGTAACGAAACACTCAGTATACGGGCGGGCTTGGGGGATGCAAGGGCGTGCGTTCCGCTATCCGACCACATGGTGGTATGCTGTGGCTCGGAGGGACTATCCGCCCTCTCCGGCTGAGACCCGGCAACTTCGCGCGAAAACCGACAGCCGCCTCTTGCATCCCGAATGTAAAGCTTGGCAAGATAGGGTAGATTTGGAGAACGTGCAAGGACACGGCGGCAAGCGACATCGGTTTGAGGAGCGCATTCTGTGAAGACCCATCTGCCTTGGATCATTTCGGTCACGCTGGCGACCTGGACTGGCATTACTCTGGGCCAGCAGCCGCCCGCTTCCTGGCGGGCCGAGGATTCCTACGTAGAGATCCTCAAGGAACCCAATCGCCGGCCGATCCTGGCGATTCGTTACCCCTGGAAAGTCCATCTTCAGCCGTCGGTGGAGATCCGACGGCTGGCCGACAACGAGGCCGACACCGGCGAGATTCGCCCGTTGAGGTTCGTTGGGGACCTTATGAAGGGGGACGTGAAGGTTGCCGCGTTTCAGTGCCGCGACCGCTCGGCACAACTCCCGCTCAGCCGCAAGTTCGACAAGGCAGAGCTGAAGTTCGAGATCATCGGCGCCAAGAATCGCCTCGGAAATGGTGCGGCGTACGCCCTTGTTCCGCCCGACCCCAAGGTGGAGGGCTCTGTGGCCCGGGCCGCATATGTGCTCTTGGATTCCTGGGCCCTCGACGAAAGGACCCTGCTCTTGGAACTCCCGGAGCAGCACTTCTCCGAGCCGGGCAGGGTCCGCGTGTGGTTCTTCCGCGAGGGGACCGTCCTGTGGTGGAAAACCGTGCTCTGGCCGGGACAGGCGAAGTGACGAGCCGGGCCACCTAAACCGCTTCGGCGTCGTTGCTCTGGGGGCCCCGCTCTTTCTGGCGGAGTTGGT
>CAYGZA010000561.1:0-2079 GCA_964354135.1 uncultured Planctomycetaceae bacterium | reverse complement strand
CGCTGGGCGGCTTCGAGATCGAAATCGGCGGCGTGCAAGAGCTTCAGGAGCAGGTTCTCAACGTCCTCCCCCACGTAGCCGGCCTCGGTCAGGGTGGTCGCATCGCCGATGGCGAACGGCACGTTGAGCACTCGGGCCAAGGTCTGGGCCAACAAGGTCTTGCCCGAGCCGGTAGGACCCAAGAGCAGGATGTTCGACTTGTCGATGACGATGTCGGACCGCACGCCCTTGTGGACCAGCCGCTTGTAGTGGCTGTGGACGGCGACGGCGAGGACTTTCTTGGCGTGGTCTTGCCCGATGACGTACTCATCCAACTGGTGGACGATCTCCCGCGGCGAAGGGATCTTGGTGAACGGGAGCTTGCCGGTCCCGCGCCGCCGCCGCTCCTGGTCGAGGATCGACTGGCACAGGTCGATGCACTCCCCGCAGATGTACACGTCCCCCGGGCCTTCGACCAGAGGCCCGACGTCGCGGTAGCTCTTGCGGCAGAAAGAGCAGAAGGCGTTCTTCTTGGTGGTGCTGCCGCGGCGTCCCGTGTTGAAATCCCGTCCCGTTGGCATACGTATTCCTTTGCGGCACCCCTGCCGGATCCCTTCCCGGTTGGGGTGCGTGTGGGTGTAACTCAAGGTGTCGCTCGAAAGGCCGGGATCAGCGTGGCAGCGTCGGCCGTCTTGGACATCCGTGTTTCGACTGGTGTCGAGCGGCTGGGTGCTACGGTTTCTACGCCCCGTCGGCGTCCGCGGTTTCCCGCAACTAACGGACGAGCCGTCCAGAGCCTCAGGACTGCCAGAACCGGCAGCGTCGCACCGGCTCGCGACAATCGTCCTAACCCGTTTCGCCGTTATCCTTTAACTCTTCCTGGAGGGACGCCGAGAGCGTTGTCTTTATTGTTCGGAATTCTTCTTCGGTGAGCACACCCCGCGAACGCATTTCGCGGTATTTTGACAGCAACTGGCTGGCCAGCGGTTCGCCCTGTAGCGTCTCCGCGTCTTCTTGCACGGTATGGACGCGGACCTTTTGGATGACGTAAGCCGCAACAGCTAGCACCCCGGCAAGCGATGCCCCCCAAAAGGCCAACCGCACATAGACGTTGTCAAGAAGCTCGGACATCGTTCGGCGATTCGCTCCGAAAAGACCACCTGCGAGACCTGCCGCGAGCCGGCCCGCCTCATTATCCCTCCCAACGGCGTCCGAGTCCAGGAGCCCGTCGCCGCAACGAGCTGCTCGTTGACACCAACCATAGACCTTTATAGCCTGTGGGTGAAAAGGGGCACGAAACGAGGAGTCTCGTCCACCATGTCCAAGCAGGCCGATCTTGCCCGGCTCTTGAATTCGGGCATCGTTGCGATCCTCCGGGCCCCCAGCGGCGAGATCCTTGCCGACGTGGCCGAGGCGCTCTTGGCGGGCGGGGTCGAGGTGATCGAGATCACTTTCACGGTCCCGCAGGCCCACAAGGTCCTCGAGCGGGTGGCGGATCGGCTGGGCGACCGGATCCTTTTGGGGGCCGGAACCGTGCTGGATACCGAGACCGCCCGCACCGCCCTGTTGGCCGGGGCTGAGTTCATCGTTGCCCCGACCGTCAGCCGCCGGGTGATCCGGCTTTGCCGGCGGTACGACAAGATGGTCATGCCCGGGGCTTTGACGCCGACCGAGGTCCTGGCCGCCTGGGAGGCCGGGGCCGACGTTGTCAAAGTCTTCCCCTCGGATTTCACCGGGCCGGGATACCTGAAGGCCCTTTTGGGCCCTTTGCCCCAGGTCCGGCTCATGCCGACCGGCGGCGTCAATCTCCAGACTGCGGCCGAGTATCTCCGTGCCGGGGCCTGCGTCCTGGGCATCGGCGGCGCGCTGGTCGAGCCCAAGGCCATGGCCGCCCGTGACCTGGGACGGATCGAATCCCTCGCACGCCAGTACGTGAAAATCATCAAGGAAACTCGCAGCAGCAAGTAAAGAGGTTAGAGGCTAGGGGTTAGGGCCTTGGCCCCAAAAAGCCGAATGGCGTCTCTTTCCAGCCCCTAGCTCCTAATCCCAATACCGTTGAAATAGGCGCAAGTCACAGCCTTTTGCTAAGTTAGGGTTTGT
>CAYGZA010000560.1:0-2092 GCA_964354135.1 uncultured Planctomycetaceae bacterium | reverse complement strand
AACGGCCACTTCTTCCAAAACGCGAAACTCTTGAACTGAAAACGGCACTAGCACGCACGAGGAGCACGATGGGTAGAGCCGAGGCCGCTTCTTCGGAGTCGAGTTCGGTCTCCTCGACGCTCTTGGATCAGCTTCGGTCGCGCCGGCCGGAAGCCTGGCAGCGATTCGTGCGGCTCTACAGTCCGGTAGTCTACCGATGGTGCCGTCGGTCGGGTTTGGCCGCCGAAGATGCCGCGGACGTGCTCCAGGAAGTGCTCTCGGCAGTCATGCTTCATTTGCCTGACTTTCGCCGGGATAGGCCCCAACACAGTTTCAGCGGCTGGCTCGCCACGATCACACGCAACAAGGTCCGCGACCACTTCCGTCGCCGGCACGGCAGGGCCGAGGCCCGGGGCGGCAGCACTGCTCAGCACCAGATGGCCGAGGTCCCTCAGCCGCCGGAACTATCGGAGGAGTCTATCCGGCCGGACGCCGAATCGGCTGCATGGCTGTCGCGGGGTGTGCTGGAAGCGATCCGGGCGGAGTTCGAAGCGCGGACTTGGCAGGCATTTTGGCGGACCACGGTCGATGGTCAGCCGCCAGCCCTCGTCGCAAGCGACTTGGAGATGAGCGCTCCAGCCGTGTACATGGCCAAATCACGGGTTCTCCGCCGGCTCCGGCAAGTCATGGGAGAGTTGCCGCAGTGACCCTCATAAGTCGTTGCTGGGCAACACGTTTGGCAGACCACCCCAGAATGCTGTTAGACTCCTGCGTTCTTCCTTATGGGGACCGGGCAATCGTAGGACGGATTTGTAATCCGTCCAATTTCGCGTGGACGGATTAGAAATCCGTCCTACAGGAGGTTTGCAACATGGTCGCCGCAAGCTGCCCAAGCCGGGAGATGCTTCTTCAATACTCCATAGGGATGCTCTCCGACGAACAGTCGGACGACCTGGCCGGTCATCTGGACTCCTGCCCCGATTGTCAGGCCACGATCGTGACGCTGGAGGACGCCGAGGACACGCTGATAGGTCGTTTGCGGATGCCGCTCGGCAGCGAGTCCTGCTTGGCCGAACCGGAGTTTCAGGCCGCCCTGGCCCAAGCAATCGCCATCCCCGCAACGGGGCCAACGACGCAGGAGGCCTCAGGCGGCGAAGGCAAACTCGCCTCGCCTATCCCGCAGACGCTCGGGGAATACCAAGTCCTGGAAGAGTTGGGCCACGGCGGCATGGGCCGGGTCTACAAGGCCCTGCACACCAAGCTCGATCGGGTGGTTGCCGTGAAGGTCCTGCCCCGGGGCCGCGTGGAAGACCCCCAGGCGATTGCCCGGTTCGAGCGCGAGATGAAGGCCGTCGGCCGGCTCGCCCACCCCAATATCGTCCAGGCCTACGATGCCCGGGAGATCGACGGCACGCCGGTCCTGATTATGGAATTCGTTGACGGGCTGGACCTGGCGGAGATCGTGCGCCGCATCGGGCCGCTGCCGGTTGCCGAGGCGTGCGAGCTGGTCCGCCAGACCGCCTTGGGCCTCCAGCGGGCCCACGAGCACGGGCTGGTCCACCGCGACATCAAACCGTCGAACATCATGCTCACCCGGACGGGGGAGGTGAAGCTGCTGGACCTCGGCTTGGCCCTGCTGAAGGGTGAGCAACCCGGGGGTCCGGCTCCTTTTTCGCCGGGGGGTCTGGTATCTTTTTCGCCTCAATCGGGTGCCTCAGCGCAATCAGACGCGACGGCGAAAAAGGTGCCTGACCCCTTTGCCGCAGCGGTCGCCGAAGACCTGACCGGCGCCCAACAGTTCATGGGAACCGCCAGTTACATGGCCCCCGAGCAGGCCGGCGATGCCCACCAGGTCGATATCCGTGCCGACATCTACAGCCTCGGCTGCACGCTCTACAAGTTACTCTCCGGCCGGCCGCCGTTTCCCGCCGCCCAACATCGAACGCTGCTGGAGCAACTGACGGCCCACGCCACGAAGCCGGTCGAGCCAATCCAGAAGTTTCGGCCGGAGGTCCCTTCGGCGCTGGCCGCGATCATCGACCGGATGCTGGCCAAAGACCCGGCCGACCGGTTCGCCACTCCCGCCGAAGTCGCCGAGGCCCTGGAACCCTTC
>CAYGZA010000559.1:0-2130 GCA_964354135.1 uncultured Planctomycetaceae bacterium | reverse complement strand
CGATCAAGGACGTGCTGTGTACCCGCGGCGAGCCGACCACCTGTGCCTCGCGAGTTCTTAAGGACTTCCGTCCGCCCTACGATGCCACGGTCGTGGCCCGGCTGAAGGCGGCCGACGCCGTGCTGCTGGGCAAGACGAACATGGACGAGTTCGAGATGGGCAGCTCCACCGAGAACTCGGCCTTTCAGATCACCTGCAACCCGTGGAAGCTCGACCGGATCCCCGGCGGCTCCAGCGGCGGTTCGGCGGCCTGCGTGGCCGCGCGCATGGCGCCTTTGGCGGTCGGCAGTGACACCGGCGGCTCGATCCGCCAGCCCGCCGGATTGTGCGGCGTGACGGGGATGAAGCCGACTTACGGGCGCGTGAGCCGCTACGGGTTGGTCGCTTTTGCCAGCAGCCTCGATCAGGTTGGGCCGCTGGCCCAGACGGCGGAGGATGCAGCCCTTCTGTTGGAGGTGCTGGCCGGGTACGACCCGTTGGACTCGACCTCGATAGATCGCCCAGTGCCGAAGTACAACGAGACGGTCCGGCAGCCGCTTGCCGGATTGCGGATCGGCCTGGTGCGGGAGCATTTTGGCGAGGGGCTGGACGCCGAAGTGGAAGCGGCCGTGCGCGAGGCGATCCGCGTCTACGAGTCGCTCGGGGCCACGGTCAAGGAGGTCTCCCTGCCGCACGGCAAGTACGCGGTGGCCACCTACTACGTCATCGCCCCGTGCGAGGCCTCCAGCAATCTGGCCCGGTACGACGGAATGCACTACGGCTACCGCACCGACGGGCGGGCCATGCTCGCCGAATTGGAGGCCCAGCGCAAGCGGCTCCAGCAGGCCGGCGACCGCGAGGGGTTAGCTGCTCTGGACAACGCGATGATCCGCACGTACCGCCGCACCCGATCCGAGGGCTTTGGGCCGGAAGTGAAGCGCCGCATCATGCTCGGCACCTACGCCTTGAGCAAGGGCTATTACGACGCTTATTACCTGAAGGCCCTCAAGGTGCGGCGCCTGATCCGGCAGGATTTTGACCGGGCGCTGGAGCAGGTGGACGTGATCGCCGGCCCGGTCGCCCCGGCCCCGGCCTTCAGGATCGGCGAGAAGATCGACGACCCGCTGGCCATGTACCTGTTCGACCTGTACACGGTGAGCACGAACCTGGCGGGGATCGGCGGGATCTCGATTCCGTGCGGATTCAGCCGGGAGGGGCTGCCCATCGGCTTGCAGCTCCAAGCCCCGCCGTTTGAAGAAGAGCGGCTCCTGCGTGCGGCGCACATGTTCCAGCGGGCGACGGAGTGGCACAGGCGGAAGCCGAAGTTGTAGAGCGATCAGCTTTCAGCAGTCAGCCATCAGCTATCAGCAGTCACAAGGCCCATGGAATTGCGAACCGAGCGAGAACTCGAAGTCACTCGGGAGAAGCTTCGATTACTCGAAGAGCACTACGAACGGAAGCGAAAAGAGCCGCCAGGTGACGAACACGTGCGGGAGCTTACGTTGCGATCCCTCAAGAAAACGATTGACCAGCTCACGGAGGAGATTGTACGCTTTGAGTCCCACGCAAAATCGCGGCAGAATCCTCCGTAGACCCTGCGAGGAGAATACGGCTGTCCGCGACGGACGGGAATTCCGGAGAGACTCACCGCGAGAGAAGCTGAAAGCTGCCGGCTGATTGCTGATAGCCACGACGGAATCGTTCCCATGAGTGAGTCTTCACCCCCCTACGACATCATCATCGGCCTGGAAGTCCACGTACAGCTCCTGACCG
Organism: uncultured Planctomycetaceae bacterium; assembly: GCA_964354135.1. GTDB lineage: Bacteria > Planctomycetota > Planctomycetia > Pirellulales > Thermoguttaceae > CAYGZA01. Next base: position 378 of record CAYGZA010000559.1, on the reverse strand, counting down.
AGAGCAAGATGTTCTGCGGGTGCGGCACGAAGTTCGGCCAGCCGCCCAACACGCTCACCTGCCCGGTGTGCATCGGCATGCCCGGCGCCCTGCCGGTGATGAACCGCAAGGCCGTCGAGCTGGCCTTGAAGACCGCGCTGGCCCTGAGCTGCCGGATCCACCAGCTCACCAAGTGGGACCGGAAGAACTACTACTACCCGGACCTGCCCAAGGGATACCAGATCAGCCAGTACGACCTGCCGCTGAGCCACGACGGATTCCTGCCGATCAGCGATCCCAAGGGGCGGATCGAGCCGAAGAACGTCGGCATTCTCCGCGTCCACCTGGAAGAGGACGCCGGCAAGAGCGTCCACGACGAGCAGGCCGGCAAGGCCGACA
>CAYGZA010000558.1:0-2179 GCA_964354135.1 uncultured Planctomycetaceae bacterium | reverse complement strand
CAGCCTCGCCCTGGACACCCTCTATGCCGAGGGGCAGCGCCGCTACATCGAGAGCTTCTCGGCCTACACGCGGCAATTCCTCCAGCGCTTGGAGAAGCCCGAGGCGGATCGGATCGACGGCATCCCCCCGGCAATCGCGGTCACCGGCAAGAACGCCAGCCGTTCGAGCCGCTCGACCGTGGGCACGGCCACCGAGACGAGCGACTACCTGCGGCTCCTCTATGCCCGGATCGGGGAGGTGTTTTGCAGCCGCTGCGGGCGTGAGGTCCGCCGCGACTCGCCGCAGAGCACGGCCGAGCGGTTGGAGCGGCTGCCACCGGGCACGCGCTACATGATCGCCTTCCCCGTCGCGCTGGCCGAAGGAGAGGACACGGCCCGGGTCGCCGCGGCTCTCAAGGAAGACGGCTTCATCCGCGTGATTGCCGGCGGGCGGACGGTCAACCTGGCCGAAGAGCCGGTGGAGCGAATCGCCGCGGACCGCCCGGCGGCAGAAAACGGCTGGTACGTCGTCGTCGATCGGCTTACCGGCGGCGGCTCCGCCGACCAGCGGGTCCGCGATTCCTTGGAAACGGCTTTCACCAAAGGGCAGGGACGCTGCTACATCCTCACCGAGGAGGGCCTCTCGACCGGCAGCCGGAACCACCACCCGGAAACCGCCTGCCTCATCGACGGCCGCCCCTGGCGCCGGATGGGATTCAGCACGCGGTTGGCCTGTGAGGACTGCGGGCTGGAGTATCCCGTGCCCGAGCCGCGGCTCTACAGCTTCAACAGCCCCTTGGGGGCTTGCCCGGAATGCGAGGGTTTTGGGAACGTCGTGGACATCGACATGGAGCTGATCGTCCCCGAGCCGGGCAAGTCGCTCCGCGATGGGGCGATTGCCCCATGGAACAGCCCGGCGTACCGGCACGAGCTGGAAGAGCTCTTGGCGCTGGCCCCGGACTACGACTTGCCGGTGGACGTGCCTTTCGGCCAATTGGAGCCTCGGCACCTGGAGCTGATCCGCGACGGGGTGCCCGAGCGGCGGTTCGGGGGCCTGCGCGGCTTCTTCGCCTGGCTGGAGCGGCGCAAGTACAAGATGCACATCCGCGTGTTCCTGAGCCGTTGGCGGAGCTACCGGCCTTGCCCCGCGTGCGGCGGCTCGCGGCTCCGGCCCGAGGCCCTGGCCACTCGCGTCGGCGGCAAGAGCATCGCCGAGGTCTCGGCCATGAAGATCGGCGATGCCGCCGAGTTCTTCCGTTCCCTCGCGCTGGCCGGCTGGCAGCGGCAAGTCGGCCGCATGATGCTCGAACAAGTGCAGGCCCGGCTGGGTTACCTGGAAGCCGCCGGGCTGGGCTACATCGCGCTGGAGCGCACCCTGCGGACCCTAAGCGGCGGCGAGGCCCGCCGCGTGGCCCTCACCGCCGCCCTCGGCTCCAGCCTGGTCAACATGCTCTACGTGCTCGACGAGCCCTCGATCGGCCTCCACCCGCGGGACATCCACCGCCTCATCGACGCGGTCCGCGGCTTGAGGGACCGCGGCAACACCGTGGTCGTCGTTGAGCACGAGGAGCTGATGCTGCGGGCCGCCGATCGGGTGATCGAGATCGGCCCCGGGGCGGGCGAGCGCGGCGGCCGAATCGTCTTTCAGGGAACGCCCCAGGAAATGGAAGCCTCGCCCGAGAGCCTCACCGGGGATTACTTGGCCGGGCGGCGGGGGATCGGCACGGGCGGCCGCCGCCGGCCCCCGGATCACGGCTGGATCCGCCTGGCCGGCGCCCGCGGGAACAACCTGAAGAACATCACCGTGGAGTTCCCGCTGGGCCTGCTCTGCGTCGTGACCGGCGTGAGCGGCTCGGGCAAGAGCACGCTGGTGCAGGACACGCTCTACCCTGCCCTCTGTCGCCGGTTCCACAAGGACGCCCCCAAGCCGCACGAGTTCGACGACATCTACGGCGACGGCCAGCTCGACGACGCGATCCTGGTCGATCAAAGCCCTATCGGCCGCTCGCCGCGATCCAACCCGGTGACGTATCTCAAGGCCTTCGACGAGATCCGCAACGTCTTTGCCGAGACCGTCGAGGCCCGCACGCGGAACTACACGGCCGGCCACTTCAGCTTCAACGCCGACGGCGGCCGCTGCGACGCCTGCCGCGGCGAGGGGCACGTCGAGATCGACATGCAGTTCCTGGCCGACGTCTAC
>CAYGZA010000557.1:0-2207 GCA_964354135.1 uncultured Planctomycetaceae bacterium | reverse complement strand
GCGCGCAAGGCCGAGCAGATCCGGGCCGTCGAAACGACGCCTCTGCCCCAAGGTAAGTATCACGTGCTCGTCGTGGACCCGCCGTGGTGCTACCGCAAACGGCCCGGGGACGCGACAAACCGCGCGGCGTGCCCGTACCCGTCGATGAGTGTGGACGAGATAAAGGCCATTGGGATCGGCGACCTCGCCCAGGAGGATTGCATCCTCTGGTTGTGGGCCACCAACGCCCACATGCGAGAGGCCCACGAGGTAGCCGAAGCCTGGGGGTTTGAGGTGAAAACCATCCTCACGTGGGCGAAGGACCGCATGGGCTGCGGCGACTGGTTGCGGGGCCGGACGGAGCACTGCCTTCTCTGCGTCAGCGGCAAGCCCGTCGTCCGGCTCACCAACGAAACCACGCTGCTAGAGGCCCCGGTGCGGCAGCACTCCCGCAAGCCTGAGGAGTTCTACGCCCTCGTGGAACACCTTTGTCCCGGAAGGCGGTGCGAACTGTTCGCGCGGCAGCGGCGCGAGGGATGGGATTGCTTCGGCGCGGAGGTCGGGAAGTTCGCGGCTGACCTTCACCCTCCAGAAGCCGCACGAAACGCAACGAGCCGCAGCAAGACGGAGAGCGACTAGCCCGCAAGGAACGGAGACTGACGGATGAGCACTGCGATCGAACGGAAGCCGACGGCCCTCCCCGTTCAGCTCGACGGCAATGGAAAGCCGAACGAAGTGGGCGCTACGCCCGATCCCGCTTTGTTGGGGCAATTCTTCCGAGGAGTCTACGACCCGGCGAACGGCCACAGCGGCAAGGTGTGCCTCTACTGCGCCCGTGGGGACGGGAAGCGGCTGGACGACTACCCGGGCGAGTGTGCCACGCTGCGGACCGCAATCTCGGAAGGCGTCCCGAGCAAGGACGGCAAGTTCCCGTCGCCCCGAAGCATCGGCGTGAAACTGCACCACTTGCGCGGTCGCGTGCTCGGCGGGCGTTTCCTCGACTCCAACCCATCCTTGGACGGACGTAGTGGGTAAGGTGGCGGCCCGTCTGGCGGCCGATGGGGCTTGACGGTGTACCGGGGCGGCCGGCGCGTTAGGGAGCAACACGCCAGGATCGCGCTCGTTGCGTTCCGGCGGGGTCGGTCGGTACTTGATACCTTTCCGGCCGGCGGGCCCCTCGCGGCCTTTACGGCGGCCTGGGAAGGTGTGAAGATGGGCAAGGGCTGTTGGCGGACTGTGGCGAGCCGCGGCAGAGTGAGACGGGTGTATTGACCAATAATCAAGACAGCGTTAGGATAGAGTCGATGGCGAAGAAACGAGCCAAGGTGACGGACCAGTTGCGGACGGCAATCAGGACCAGCGACAAGACCATGGGTCAGATTGCCCGGGAGAGCGGCATCGACATTGCCACCATTTCCCGTTTCCTCCATGGCAAGGGCGGTCTGTCGATGGATGGATTGGACAGCATCGCGGATTGTCTCGGGCTGAACCTCACCACGGTGAGCAAGCCCCGAGCGAAGAAAGGCAGGTGAGTCATGGCGACAGTCTACAAACGAACGCGGCGGAAGCCGATTCCCGAGGGGGCGGAGGCTGTCGAGCGCAAAGGCAAGCGAGTTGCCGTTTGGATCGACGCGGCCGGCAAACACTCGGCACGGCTGGCCCCGGATGGAAAAGCTATCCTCGTCGAGCGGCCCGGCTACATCATCCGATGGTTCGATGAGACCGGCAAACGGCGAAAGGAGTGCCTCAGAGTAGGGGATCTTGATACCGCTAGGCAGATTGCGGCCGAACGGGAAAAAGCCGTCATGCTGAGGCGGAAAGGTATCATCGACCCGGCTCAGGAGCGGATGGCCGAAGAGAGCCGTCGTCCCCTAGTGGAACACCTGGCGGATTACCAAGCGAAGCTACGTACGGCAGGACGGAATGATCGGTACGTCATGGACACGATGGCTATGCTTCGGACCGCCGTGCGGGAGTGCTCCGTCGCCACGGCGGGCGACGTTTCCGCCGATGCCGTGAACCGCTTTGCGGCCGGGCTGAAAGAGCGGGGCCTGTCGGCCCGTCGAATCCAGGCCCACTTGACGGCAATCAAGGGGTTCACGCGATGGTTGGCGGTCAGCGGCAAGCTGCCGGCAGACCCTCTGGCATCGGTTCAGAAGCCCAACCCGAAGAGCGACCGGCGGCGGGAACGCCGGATGCTTCTGCCTGAGGAATGGGAATGGCTGCGG
>CAYGZA010000556.1:0-2219 GCA_964354135.1 uncultured Planctomycetaceae bacterium | reverse complement strand
GGTCCTTGTTGCCCAGCCGGACCACGGCGAGGATCGCCCCGCGGCGGTCGGCCTCGACGATCGGGTCGACGCCCGGGTCGAGCCGCGTGCTGACCAGGGTCTCCACGCCGGCCAGCGCGAGTTCCTGAAACGCCGGGTCGGGGAGGTAAATCACCTTGGTCACGAAGTTGCCGCTGAGCACCTGGTCGAAATCTTCCGTGGTCAACTGCATGGGGATGGCATTATGAGCGAGGAAGGCTTGGGTCCGCGGCATCGCCGGAGCGATCTCCAGCGTGGGGTAAAGCTCCACGCCCGCTCGGCCCGGGATGTTGGTCAACTTCAGCCGGTAAATGGCCGCTTCCTGGAAATTGAAGCGTCCGGGGCAGATCAGCGGCTCGGAGTCAAAAGTCCCCGGCGCGGAGACGTCCCAGGCCACCTGCATCCCTTCCGGGCCGACAAACGCCACCTGAGACGTCTGCGCGGGGACCGGAACGATCGGCTGATACATCATCACCCCCGGACCAGGCCCATCGACGCCCGGACCCGGGTGCATCACCATTTGGGCCGGCGGCAGGTTGTGCTGGAAAGGGGCTTTGCACCCCGCCGTCGCCGCGACCAGTGCCAACAAACACATGCCGTATCTCATCAGGTGTCCCCCCTACCTATCGCTCGCATCGTCCGTCAGGAACGGGATTCGGCCCGGCGCGAGCACAAGTCGTATTAGCGGAGCTTGGTAACGATTCCACTTGGTGGTTTTGCGATCCACCGGCTACTATGGCGTGGACCGTAGTCGGGGATTCGGTGGCTGCAAGGGCCTCATTATCTTTCCAGACGCCCCGAATTGCCCAGTTTTACTTTCGTCGAGCAATCTTCGGGCCGGCTGTGGGCTACGACAGCGCAGGAGTCCCCTCTGAGGTCTATTGGTCGGTCTAATACAACGCGATTCTTTGGCAAATCCGGCAGAACCCCCAAAATGAATCCGAGACTTAAGTTCCTCATGGTTCTTGTTATCGGATTATCGGGAGTAATCCTAGAAGTTCCCCACGAACCGGCCCAGGAACGGGTGGAACGGCCGGCAACACCCCGCGGCTCACGGGAAGCCCCGGCCGGACCCGATCGCCAGGCACGTGAATCGTCAGGCGGGCCGCACGCGATCCTGAACCGCGCGATCGTGGCCCTGGAAGACTGCCACTGGATCTCTGCCAAGACCCGGCAGCGCGTCGAGCTTTTCGGGAAGCAATTGGTCGGGTCGGGCACTTACGTCGAGCAGCGAACCGCCCAGGGGCGGATGTTCCGCCTGGAACTCAAGACCCAGTTGGGAGACGAGGCGAGCATCCTGCTCCAGGCGTGCGATGGCCGCCATCTGTGGGTCTACGAGAAGTACCACGATAAGCCGACGCTGGTCCGAATCGACGTTGCGCAGGTAATGCAGGCTCTGGAGGAAAGAGGAGGTTTGCCTCATCCTGGGGAAATGGAGCAATGGCCCGGTCTAGGGGGATTGCCCAGATTGCTTCGAGGTCTGGAAGCCGCCTTCGATTTCACCTCGGCGGAGGAAGTGCGTCTTGGCGATCAGCTCCCGGCCGTCCGCTTGCGAGGTGAGTGGAAGGCACAAAGGCTGGCCCAAATCCTACCCGAGCAGCAACAGGCGATTACCGTCGGGAGAGGGGCCAACTTGGACAAGATGTCCCCGCACCTGCCGCACTATGTGGTGCTGTATCTGGAGCAGCCGGGGCTGTTCCCGCGACGGATCGAGTATTGGCGACGCCAGCCCAAGTCGGGCCGGCTCCAGGAGCCCGCGCCCGACAAGGCGATCGTCACGATGGACCTCTTCGACGTCAATATCAACGTGCCGATCGCGGCCAACTTCAGCTTCGACCCCGGCAACCTGGACTACGCCGATCAGACGGAGCGGTTCCTGGAAAGCACGGGACTGGCCAAGAAGTCAAAGCCGACCGCTCCCGCCGCGGGCGTCCAGCCGGAGCAGGGTAGGGGAGGGCAGGGGGGGAAAGGATGAAGGATGAAGGATGAAGGGCCAAGTGTCAGTAATACGAGGTCACCCCCGTTTGGTGTTTGAAGCCGTATTTCGTGGGTTGCCGGACCGCGTTTTTCGCCTCGAAACCTCCTCAGAACCGGGTGAAGGAGCTTTCGACGCGAAAAACGCTGACTACCTCTGATGACAGCACGCATACGCATTCTGGCAGTATAGGGCCGACCTTGAATTACTGACACTTGGCCGATGA
>CAYGZA010000555.1:0-2230 GCA_964354135.1 uncultured Planctomycetaceae bacterium | reverse complement strand
CGGTATGAGGGACGAGGGATGAGGGTGGAGGGGGTGGCGGGTGGCGCGTGGCGCGGGGCGCGGGGCGGGGGATTGGGGATTGGGGATTAGGGATTGGATTCTCCGAACAGGAGATAAGCGTCAGGTCGTCTCTTTCTAATCCCCCATCCCTAATCCCTAATCCCTTGTCCATCGTCCACCGCGGCTCGACCATCTTCCGCTTGTCGACGTGGAGCCGGCGCCATAGCTCCATTTCGTCCGCGCAGCCGAGATCGTTCAGGAGCCGCGCGGTCACCTCCGGCGTGGCCTGGTAGTCGGTCGGAATGCGGTCGGCGGGCCGCTTTTCCAGCAAGGCCAGCCAGCGCTCGCGCGGGGTCATGGGGAAAGCTCTCGGCTATCAGCGGCCAAGTGTCAGTAGTTCGAGGCCATCTCCACCAGAAGGTGTGCGGAATTGCCGGAGACCTCACGCTCGCGATTGCCAAAGACGCGGATCTCGCCGGCCGTGAAATACGCCGAGTACTATGATCTGCCGGCCTGCGACATGGGGATTCTTCCGTTTTCCGGTGCCGGCCCGTCGCCAGTTCGCGGCGAGCCAACTCCGCCGACGACTCCTGCGATGGGCCTCCACCTATCTTACTGCCGATGCCCCGAGAGCGTCAACTTCGTCAGTAGAGGGCTGTAGGAACATCATACTGTGCAGGGAGGGAGCCGTCGATAGTCGGCATCATCAATCTCCCGGGTTTCTGTGCGATTTGCCGTCAGCAGAAATCCCGCGACTGCGAGGCGAGCTCTTCCATTCGAGCCGAAAGGTTCTCCAGCCGGCTGACTAGGACGTGGATGACTTGGCTTTCGCGCTGGAGCCGGCCGTGGGCCATGAGGATGGTGGCATTGAGGGCGGCCTGGCGGAATTTGCGCCACACGTCGGGGCGGATGATCAGGTTGGCCGTGCCGGTCTCGTCTTCGAGCGTGACGAAGGTGATGCCCTTGGCCGTGCCCGGGCGCTGCCGCACCAGCACGATTCCCGCCACGCGGACCGGCTTGCCGTTGGGCCAGGTCTTCAGTTGCACGGCCGGGACCACGCCCAGCTTTTCCAGCCCGCTTCGCAAAAACTGCACGGGATGGGCCCGAAGCGACAGGCCCGTAGCGCGGTAATCGGCCAACACTTCCTGGGCAGGAGACATTCTGGGCAGGGGAACCTCAGGGGCAAATGACCAATGACCAATGACCAATGACCAATCTTTGGCTTCCTTCCCTTCTTCTTGGTCATTGGTCATTGAACCTTGGTCATTTGTCATTCTGCCTTGGTCATTGGTCGTCTTCTCCCCACGGTCAAAAAGCGGAAGGTCCTCCTGCTCCTGGGCCAGCGCGTGCCAGAGCGAGGTGCGCCGGTCCAGGCCCAGCGAGCCGAACGCCCCCGCCCTGGCCAATCGCGTGATCGCTGAGCGGCTTAAGCCCGAGCGCCGGGCAAAATCGTCCATCGAGCAAAACGGCTGGGTGCCGCGGGCCTCGACGATCCGCCGGGCGTGGGCCTCGGAGAAGCCGCCGATCATGCGGAAGCCGAGACGGAGGGAGAAATGATGAATGATGAATGATGAATGATGAATTGAAGAAGGTTCGATCTGGCATTCATCATTCATCATTCTGCACTCATCATTCGGTGTTTTCTCCAGCGTGCAGTCCCAGTCGCTATAGTTCACGTCCGCCGGCCGGACTTCGACGCCGTGTCGGCGGGCGTCGCCCACCAGTTGCGCCGGGGCATAAAAGCCCATCGGCTGGCTATTGAGCAGGGCCGCCGTAAACGCCGCGTGATAGTGGCACTTGAGCCACGCGGAAACGTAGACCAACAATGCAAAGCTCGCCGCGTGCGACTCCGGAAATCCATAGTCGCCGAACCCGCGGATCTGGCGAAACACCGCCTCGGCATACTCCTGCGAAAGCCCCCGGGCGAGCATCCCCTCGATCAGCTTCTTGTGGAACTGGTCGATGATGCCCGGCCGGCGCCAGGCCCCCATGGCGCGGCGGAGCTGGTCGGCCTCGCCGGGCGTGAAGCCGGCCGCCACGACCGCCAGGCGCATCGCCTGCTCTTGAAACAAGGGCACGCCCAGCGTCTTCTCGAGCACCTGGCGGATTTCCGGACTCGGGTACGTCACCGGCTCCTGGCCATTGCGGCGGCGGAGATAGGGATGGACCATGTTCCCCTGGATCGGCCCGGGGCGGACGATCGCCACCTCGATCACCAGGTCGTAGAAGC
>CAYGZA010000554.1:0-2275 GCA_964354135.1 uncultured Planctomycetaceae bacterium | reverse complement strand
CCATGAAACACGATTCCGCGTCACCCGTCAATCGAAGATTGACGGGACACTAGCCGCTTTCGCGGGCTGCATCGGCGCCACCCGCCGAATGCGGCTCAAATGCGGCTGGTCGGAACCGTCGGTCCTCTGGACCGCGGTAGTCGGGGAGAGCGGCACCCTGAAATCGCCCGCGGGCGCACTGGCTCTGGGACCTCTGCGTCGCCTCCAGGCTCGCATGCTGGAGGAGTACCCCACGATGCTGGAGCAGTACAAGCGCGATAAGATGATGTTCGAGGCCGACTGCACCGAGTGGAGAAAAAAGGGCCGCGCCAAGGGCGAGCCCCCGCCGGAAGAGCCCCAGGAACCAACGACGCCGCGCTACCTGGTGAGCGACATCACTTTAGAGGCGCTGGCGGACCGGTTGCAGCGTGCGCCACGGGGCTTGCTGTGTGATCCCGACGAACTGTGCGCGTGGCTGGAGAGTTTTGATGCCTATCGGAAGGGCCGCGGCGGTGACCTGCCGAAATGGCTGTCGATCCACCGCGCCGAGTCTTTGATCGTGAACCGGAAAACCGGCCCGAGCCAGACCACGTTCATTCGCTTCGCCGCCGTGTCGATCACCGGGGGAATCACCCCAGGCGCTTTCTGCCGGCTCGTGCGCGGCGAACATAGCGAAGACGGGTTGTTGCCCCGCCTGCTTCTGGCGATGCCGCCGCGCCGAAAAAAGCGATGGACGGAGGCGATTGTGGACCCGGAAGCCATCAGGGGAGTGGAGCGAGCGTTCGGCCGATTGCTGACCCTCGACTTCAATCGCGATGAACTCGCAGACTCGGGCGCAACCGGTGAACCGATTGAAGTAGATTTGTCACCCGAGGGCAGGGCGGCGTGGATCGGTTTCTACAACATGCACGCGGAGGAGCTAAATAAGGCAGTAGGCGAACGAGCCTCCATGCTCTCCAAGATCGAGGGCGCCGCGGCCAGGCTGGGCCTGGTGGTCCACTTGGTCCGCTGGGCGTCGGACGAATCCTCGCTTTCCAGTGCTGACGCAGTGGACGCCCAGAGCGTCGAGGCAGGCGTGGCTATAGCCCGGTGGTTTGCGCACGAGGCCGATCGCATCTACGCCATGGTGGACGAGACCGATTCCGAGAAAGAGCAGCGCGTGCTGGTGGAGTGGATCGGCCGCCGGGGGGGCGAAGCGAAAGTTCGCGATCTGACCCACAGCCTGCGACAGTACCGCAACAACCCGGAAGCTGCCGAGGTCGCCCTGAACGACCTTGTAAAGAATGGTTTTGGAGTGTGGCGGGACCTCCCCGGGACCGAACAGGGGGGCCGCCCGACGCGCGTTTTTCGGCGATCTGAGAACGTCACCGTCACCGAAACCTACGAAAACCTCGGAGAAGACGGGGGTTCTGGTGACGGTGACATCATCGACATCAACAGAGTCAATGCCCTGTTGGCTGAGGTCGCCGAGCTTATGCCCCCTGAAAGTGAGGGGGACTGCGAGGTGTGTGAATGGATCCGATGACGCTCCTCGCCGAGGCCGTAGCGGCCGGCCTGACGGTCCGGATAGACGGCGACCGGCTGGTGATCCGCGGGCCCAAGACAGCCGGCGCGGTAGCTCGGCGGCTCTTGGAGTACAAGCCGGAGGTAACACGAGAACGGAGGACACGTCGAATGAGCACTGAAACCACGGAAGCGCCCGCCCTGACAATCGACGATGAGTTCCGGGCTGCGATTCCACCTCTCACGGCCGACGAGTTGGGGGAGTTGGAGGCGAGCGTCGTTGCCGAGGGGTGCCGCGACGCCCTGATCGTCTGGAGCGAGACGGGCGTTCTTCTTGACGGGCACCACCGCCTCGACATTTGCACGCGGCACGGGCTCCGGTTCAAGACCGTGGCCCTGGAATTCCCCGACAGGGCCGCGGCGAAGGCATGGTTGATTCGCAACCAGCTTGCGCGGAGGAACCTCACCCCGTACCAACGGGCGGAGTTGGCCCTCGCGCTGGAGCCCCTGATCCGGCAGAAGGCGAAGGAGAACCAGCGGCAGGCGGGCGGAGCGATTCCGCCAACATTGGCGGAACCGGTCGAAACCCGCCGGGTGCTGGCACGCATAGCGGGTATTTCGCACGGTACCCTCGACAAGGTGAGGGCAATTACGACGCGGGCGCCGGAGGCGGTCAAGGAAAGGCTCCGGCGGGGAGAGACCACGATCAACAAGGAATTCAAGGTGGTCGTCCAGGCGGCGCGCAAGGCCGAGCAGATCCGGGCCGTCGAAACGACGCCTCTGCCCCAAGGTA
>CAYGZA010000553.1:0-2295 GCA_964354135.1 uncultured Planctomycetaceae bacterium | reverse complement strand
CCAGCAGCGGTCCGACCGCGAGTTCCGCGTCGCCTGCGAGCTGGTCCGCAACGGGCGGATCGGCAAGATCAAGACGGTCTACGCCGCGGTCGGCGGGCCGAGCCGCTGGTGCGATCTGCCCGAGGAGCCGATGGAAGAGGGCCTCGATTGGAACTTCTGGCTCGGACAGGCCCCGGTGCGGCCGTACAACTCGGTCTTGAGCCCGCGGGGGATTCACAATCACTTTCCGAATTGGCGGGGTTTTCGCGAGTATTCCGGCGGCGGCATGACCGACTGGGGCGCCCACCACTTCGACATCGCCCAGTGGGGCCTGGGCATGGACGAGTCCGGTCCCGTGGAGATCATCCCGCCCGACGACCAGAAGAAGCACAACGGCGTGAAGTTCGTCTATGCCAACGGGATCGAGCTGATCCACGGCGGCTACGAGGGCCGGGGGGGCGTGAACTTCATCGGCGCCGACGGCTGGATCCACGTGGACCGCGGCCAACTGCACAGCAAGCCGGAGGACCTCATCAAGGAGCCGCTGGCCGACATGCCGATCAAGCTCTACAAGTCGCCGGGCCACCACCGCGACTGGCTCAACTGTATCAAGACCCGCAAGCGGCCGATCTGCGACGTGGAGATCGGCGCCCGCTCGGTCACGGTGTGCCACCTCGGCAACCACGTCTACTGGAACCACCGCAAGCTCAAGTGGGATCCGCAGAACTGGCGGTTCATCGGTGACGACGAGGCCGACAAGTGGCTGGACCGCCAGCGCCGCGACCCGTGGCAGTTGCCGGTGATTTGAGTCGCCGCACTCCCTTGCAGGGACGAGAAGCTCACGGTGGAGAGCACGTGCAATTTGCACGTTTGCACGCGGGTGCATGTCAGCTTTTGCGGTTTTTGATTGGTAGTTTGGGTGATCGAGGGCGACGGGTGAAGGAGCATCCGGGGCGGGTGCGAAGGTGTTTTTTCAATCGGTCGTCGTCGCAGAGCGCTGCCGCGCGGACCTGCAGAATCGCCTCGGCGCCCTCGGGATCGTTCCAGAACATCTCCGTTCCCTTGACGCGGTAGTTGATCTCCTTGACCAACGACTCCATCCATGCGGTCGTGATCGGGAAGCCTTGTCGCCGATACTCAGGATAGTTCATCCGCGGCGCATTGTGCTCGAAATAGGTAATCGTCTTGGCCACGATTTGGCGGGGATCGTTGTCCGCAGCCTCGGAGGGAGGCGGGCCGAGTTTCGCCTGCCATTGCCGCAGTTCTTCCAGGACTTGCAGGACTTCCCCTCGCCAGCAGCCACGCATCCACGCCAGGTATTGGCTCCAGACGTCTTCGGCCGATTCCCGGACAGCCTTCGCCGTCACAAACAGATAACTCAGCGGGTGGATGAAATCGAGGATCGGCACGAAATCGCGGAAGTCTTTCTTCCAGATCGACCAGTTCCACGGCAGCCCGTCGCCGAGAAAAGCTTTTGCCGGCGACTCATAAAACCGCCGGCGTTTCGCTTCGCGAGCCATCTGACGCCCAAAGTCTTCCGAGCAGGCCATGCTGCTAAGCACCGTGCGGACCAAGCGTTTCGGACGCCAGTCATCCTCGGCACACGAGGCGTCTGTGGGCGTCTCTTGGCTCTCGGACGAATCGCCCGGCAACGGCGATGCCACCGACAGAGCTTCCGTTTCGGCAATCTTCGCCACATGCTTTGGGTCGCGGAAACAAGCCGGCGCCTCCGGCTGCGGATCCTCGTCGAACACCCTTCGCTGGGCTCGAATCAGACAGGCATTCTTGTCCTCACGCCAACCTTCGCCCGCAGAATGCACCCCGGGACCGCAACCGGGCTCGCGCGTGCGAAGGCGGCCGCCGTCACACTCCACCACGGCCAAGTCGGGGGCCACTTCCGGACGTTGCGCCAACGCTTCGTCGGTCCTCGGATCGGCGGCGCGGCGATCCGCCAATTCGCGCCCCACGTCGCCGACCACGCGCTGGATGGTCTTGGCCGACACCGGCACGCCCGCCACGTCGCTCATCACCTTCTCGCCCCGAGCGAACGACCGCGTTTCCGCCGCCGTGACGACGATCTTCAAGACCAACATCGGCGTCCATTCACGGGCGTCCAGACCCAACGTCTCCCGCAGTGGGAAAAAAAGACTTCCGGCAAAACGGACATCGGCCTTCCAACTCCTGCAACTCGATGGGCCCGTCGATGGAAGTGACGGGCCGTTTCCGGGGAAGGATCTCGCACCGTGTGCCGCATTTCGGACAGGGGGCCTTGGGAACCTGAAAGGCCGTAATCTCGCCCATGTGCCGCTCTTGAAT
>CAYGZA010000552.1:0-2299 GCA_964354135.1 uncultured Planctomycetaceae bacterium | reverse complement strand
TGGCGAGCCCTTTCCGCGGAGTGGCCCGCCTCTTATCGAAGGCTGGGTAGAAACTGGTCCGGCGACGGCCATCACTTTTTCGCCGAGACCTCGACCATCTTTTCCCCCGCGGGAAAGTAGCTCTCAAAGAACTCCGCCATCGGTCCGGGATAGACCGCACACTTCAGGTCGCCCCACGTCTGCTGGTCTCCGGTGCAATAGTACACGAACGTCTTGCCGTCGATCTCGATCAGGTCCACGTCCGAGTTGTTGCACCCTTCGCCTTCCCCCGCCTCCAGAATGGGGTTCCTCGGGCTCAGTTGCCACGTCGCCAAGTCCCTCGATCGGGCCAGAAATGAGACCCAGCCGTTGTGACCAGGGATCGCGGCATGGAGATAGATGACGTAGTAGTAGGGCCTATAGTACCGGATCACCGGGCAGGCACTGTACTCATTCTTCCGGCCCGTGAAGATCAGCCCGGGGATCTTTTCCCAGGCGGCCAGGTCTTTGGACCGGGCGAACTTGAAGCAGAACGCCACCGGCACGTTCGACTCGTACGCCATGAGGAAACCCTGCTCGCTGCGGCAGACCGACGAATTGAGGAGATGCTCACTGCCCTCCCGGCGGATCGCCGGTTTCCGCGTCCAAGTCTTGAGGTCCGCCGAATGGAAGTGATAGATGTCGTGGAACCAATCGTTCTCGCTGTGATCGGCCGCGAACACGTGGATCTCGTCGCCGTGGACAAGGGCGGAGCCCAGCGAGTGGCGGGCGCCGAAGCGCGTCAACTCCTTGCCCGTCTCCTGGTCCACGATGAACAAGGACATCTGGCTGAGATCGGGCTTGGGTACATCCACGCGGTGGCTGTGGAACATGAGCCGGCGGCCTTTATACACGAGCGGCGTTGACTCCATCACGTTGGTGCCGAGCTTCCCGGGCAGCTTCGTGAGCTTCTTTTCCGGAACCGGACCCTGGGCCATCGCGTCGGATTGCCCGAGACACCCCGTCACGAGAATCGCCGCCAACCAAACCGCCGTCACTCGCACGCTCATGGCGGGCCCTTCCCGGACGGCACTTCTGGTGGCGCAGCGTGTGCGAACAACTCGACCGGCCATCGCGCGAGCCGCTCGATTCCCGCCGGCACCGGCTGCTGGAACTGCACGTAGGCTTGCACCTTCCCCTTGACTGTGTAGCCGATGGGGTTCTTCCCCTCGGTGCTGAAGACCTTGTAGCCCATCATCCGGCAGTTTTCCAGGTCCACGTGGAGCTGTCTCCCATCGAGGGGCGTGTGGATGATTCCGCCGGAAGGCGTGCCCCCGGGCTGCGAAAAGTTGAGCACGATGAGCCGGCACCGCGTGAACTTCACCCGGGTGTGCCCTGGGAATTTCGGATAGCCGACCTCCTTCGCCCCTTTGTGGGCGGGATAGAGATTGGCTTCCACGTACGTGTCGGGTCGGACGACGATGCGGTGGCCGCCGCGATCGTCCGAGACGGCTGAGAGCGCCCCTTGGATCGTGCGAAACGCGGTCTTCCAACTGCGGCCATCGGTATTGTCGCCCCGTTTGGAGACGTACAGCGTCGACCCCTTCGTGTTGCGCACGGCTGGAGTCGTGTCCGCGGCCAGCGCCAATAAGGCTGCCAGGCCGGCGATCATGGAGGCGACTGTTGCGATCATGGCGGCACCTGGGACTGCTGATTTCGTATGGGCCTGAATGTGGTAGGCGCCCCGTTGCCTCCATTGTCGTCATGGGGTGCTGTTTCGCAAGCGATCGGGGCAGCCGGGCCGGCCAGGGCGGCGGCCCTCTGCGCTCTGCCTGCTGCCCTCTGCGCGGTACCGTTGTTGACCACTCTCGGGCCTGCGGCCTCCTCGGAACTGGCCAAAATCGCATTGTGGACAATATGAGGCGTTTGGCACGTTTTTGGCCAGAGACGGCCAAACCGTAATCCTTTGCCTCATAAGGACTTAAGTGGCTATCTTATGGGGCATGGCGTACCAGTCCCTGGAGTTATGGTTAACTATCTCCCGGGAAACCGCCATGAAGTGCTTACGTGGCAAGGACTTGCGGCGAAAACCAAGAATGCGATTTAGGCGGCAATTTCGCTTCTTGTGAATCTGGGGCGACCTGGGCCATGAACCCTTGACTGGCCAACGTGTTGCGTCGCGGAATCTGCGGCCTTTCCACCCGTTGTGCGGTGCAGAGACTCGGCTTGACAAGGCCGTGGTCAACATTGCGTCGGGTGCGGTCCCGCGAAGGCCCGTGGCCAACGATTCCCGAGCCTTCGGCAAGCCCAACCGTGCCAAGACGATACGCCGACGATCTCG
>CAYGZA010000551.1:0-2307 GCA_964354135.1 uncultured Planctomycetaceae bacterium | reverse complement strand
ACGTACCTGTCCCCTTTTCCGGAGCCGTCCTACTATCGGGGCCCGCCAGACCGGAGAGTTCCGCGTTGCGGCGGGCCCAGGCGACCACGTTTCTGGCTGCGTCCACGTGGACCACTTCGGCCCCCGCCGCGGCTGCCGCCAACGTGCTCCCGCCCGTGTAGGCAAACAGGTTCAGCACGACCACTCGCTCGGATGCCGCGGCCGCCGCTAAAAAGGGGTCAGAACTATTTATTAAATAGTTCTGACCCCTTTTTAGCGGCACGCGGGCTGCGATCCAATCCCAAGTGGCCGCGTGCTCCGGAAACACCCCGAGGTGGCCGAACTCGGTCCGCTTCAATTCGAGTTGGATGGAACCGTGGGCGATGGTCCACCGGTCGGGGAGTTCCCGCGTCGCGTGCCATCGGCCTTCGGTCGCGCTGGTGCGCTCGAATCGGGCATCGGCCTCGGCCCAGGCGGCAGGATGCGAGCGCGCGATACCCTCTGCCGCCGGGCACGGCCGATCGAGCCGCCACGGCCCGAACCGCTCCAAGCGGCGCCCGTCGCCGAAGTCGAGCAGATCGTACATTTTGGAGTTAAACATCGGTGGGTGCCATGCTTGCCAAGCGAGCGCAGCGAGACAGCAAGCATGTCTGTAATGAAGCGTCACATGCCCACGGCGAGCGTTGGCATGGCACCCATTCTCCACATTCGCCCATCACACGGCACCCCCAATTCAGAGACACTACACTGGCACACATCCTAACGGCTCCTTGGGCGGGTGGTCTTCCGGTGCGGGCGGTAGCCGCCGTCGCCAGCCGACGGCTTCCCGGGCTGTGCGGGGTGGCGCGTGCGCCCCGCGGGCTTCCGGCTGGCCCGCGGCGGCCGCGAGGGGATCAGGCACTCCGGCCCGTCGCCGATCAGGTCGCTGCGGCCCGCCTGCCGGAGGGCCTCGCGCACGTCGGCGTAGTTCTCCGGCTTGAAGTATTGCAGCAATGCCCGCTGGAGCCGCCGCTCGCGGGCCCCTTTGGGAACGTAGACCGGCTCCATGCTGATCGGGTCCAGCCCGGTATGGTACATGCACGTGGCCACATCGAACGGCCCGGGGATGAAATCCTGCACCTGCTGCGGCCGGTAGCCGGTCCGCTTCAGAAACAGGGCCAGGTCGATCATCGCGCTTGAGTCGCAGCCCGGATGGCCTGCAATGAAGTATGGCACGAGGTACTGCTTCTTTCCCGCCCGTTGCGAGAGCGTCTGAAACTCCCGGGCGAAGGACTCGAAATCCCCGATTGCCGGCTTTTTCATCCGCCTCAGGACTTCCGGGTCGCTGTGTTCGGGGGCGACCTTCAGGTGCCCGCCCACGTGGTGCTGCACGAGTTCCCGCACGTAGACCGGACTGCGTTGGGCCAGGTCCATCCGCACCCCGGAGGCCACCAAGACCTTCTTGACGCCCGGCTGCCCGCGGACCTTCTTCATCAGCTCCACCAGCGGCCCGTGATCGGTGCCCAGCAGCCTGCAGACGGTCGGATATACGCAACTGAGCCGCCGGCAGTTCTCGCGGACCTCCGGGCGGCTGCAATTCATGCGGTACATGTTCGCCGTCGGGCCGCCGATGTCGCTGACCACGCCCGAGAACCCCGGCTCTTCGGCCATCCGCCGAATTTCGGCGAGCACCGACTCCGGGCTCCGGCTCTGGATGATCCGCCCTTCGTGGGCGGTGATCGCGCAGCACGTGCAGCCGCCAAAGCAACCCCGCATAATCTGGACCGAATCTCTGACCACCTCGAAAGCCGGGATGGGCTGGTCGCCGTAGCTCGGGTGCGGCCGCCGGGTATACGGCAGCCCGTACGCGCGGTCCATCTCCGCCTCGGTCAGGGGAAACGCCGGCGGGTTGACCACCACCGCTTCGCGGCCGTGGTGCTGGACCAAGCGCCGGGCGTTGTAGGGGTTGGTCTCCAGGTGGGCCATGCGGGTCATCTGGGCGAATGCCCGCTTGTCGGCCGCCACTTCCTCGTAGGTCGGTAAGAAAACGGTGTTCTCTGCAGGCGGGCTTTCACTGGCCCCCAGCCGATAGGCGACGCCGCGAATCTCACGGAGGTCGGGAAGCGATCGGCCGCTGGCCAGCCCCCGCAGGATCTCCACCAGCGGCCGCTCGCCCATGCCGTAAATCAATAGGTCCGCCTTCGCGTCGAGAAGGATCGAGCGGCGGACCTTGTCGCTCCAGTAGTCGTAATGGGCCAGGCGCCGCAGGCTCGCCTCGACCCCGCCGGCAAGGATGGGAACCCCCTTGTACGCCTCGCGGGCCCGCTGGCAGTAGACCGCGGTGGCCCG
>CAYGZA010000550.1:0-2370 GCA_964354135.1 uncultured Planctomycetaceae bacterium | reverse complement strand
CCTTGAAGATCGAGCACGCCGCGGCCACGTGGCTGGTCAAGGACTCGGGCGACACCACCAGCGAGATGTTCCCCAGCTCGTCGATCATTGGCTGGGACATCCCCGCCCGCGGCGACATGCCTCCCTGCAAGCTCTTCTGGTACGACGGCGGATACTATCCCGCGCGGGAGATCCTGGACTTGCCCCAAGGCGCGGAATATCCCGACAACGGAACGATCATCGTGGGCGACAAGGGCAAACTCAGCTTCTACGGCGAGCCGCGTCTGATGCCCGAGTCGAAGATGAAGGACTTCAAGCGGCCCGCCCCGAGCATCCCGCGGTGCGCGAGCGACCACTTCGCCGAATGGATCACGGCGTGCAAGGGCGGCCGGCCCGCCTTCTCCAACTTCGACCATGCTGGCCCGCTCACGGAGCTGGTCCTCTTGGGCAACTTCGCCCTCCGCGCCGGCCCGGGCAAGCGGGTCGAGTGGGACGGGCCGAACTTGAAGTGTACGAACATCCCCGACCTCAACCGGCTCGTGAAGCGCGAGTACCGTAGCGGCTGGACCTTGTGATTGGGCAATGAACCAAAGGAGGTGCAATCGTGTCGATCCGTCACACGCGGCGTAGCTTTCTGAAAAAGGGCATCGTAGCGGCCGGGGCCTCGGTCGCGGCGGCTCGTTGGGGCGGCCCTTACGTCTTGGCCGAGCCGGCGCCCGGCGCGAAACTGGGCGTGGCCGTGGTCGGGGCCGGCGGCATGGGCGGATACAGCCTGGGCTGCGCCCTGAACGAGCGCCTCGTCGCCCTGGTCGACGTGGACGACGGCATCATCGCCGCGGCGATGAAGGAGGCCAACAGCCGGACGCAAGGCAAAGGGCCCGAGCCCAAGGTCTTCTTCGACTACCGCAAGATGCTCGACGAGTGCCACAAGGACCTCGACGCCGTGCTCATTGCCACGCCGGACCACAACCACGCCCCGGCGGCCATCCGGGCAATCAACCTCGGCAAGGCCACGTTCGCGCAGAAACCGCTGGCGCACAACGTCCGCGAGTGCTACGTCCTGGCGAAAGCCGCCAAGGAGCACAAAGTGCCTACGCAGATGGGCAACCAGGGGCATTGCAGCGAGGAGATTCGCGGGCTGGTCGAGTGCATCTGGGCCGGGGCGGTGGGCAGCGTCAAGGAATCGCACACGATCCTGGGCCGCAACTTCGGCGGCACCGGCGGCCGGCCCCCGGGCAAGCCCGTCCCCAAGGGCCTGCACTGGGACGAGTGGCTCGGCCCGGCGCCCTACCGCGACTACCACGACGGGCTGCACACCTTCAGTTGGCGCTCTTGGCGGGATTTCGGCACCGGCACGATCGGCGACATGGCCTGCCACCACCTGGACGGCCCGTTCTGGGCGCTTCGGCTGGGCGAAGCGAAGCACTTCACCGTGGAGTGCGTCACGCAGAAGGGCGGCAGCAGCGAGATGTTCGCCCAGGACAACGTTCTCCGCTGGGAGTTCCCCGCCCGCGGCGACATGCCCCCGGTGACCGTCTATGCCTACGACCACGAAGGGCTCAAGCCCGAGGTCATGAAGAACGCCGAGCGGGAGAACAACCGCAAGTTCGGCGAGTTCACGCTCTACGTCGGCGACAAGGGGCTCATCGGCAGCGACGCGAGGATCCTCCCCGAGGCCAAGCACCAGCAGTTCACCCCGCCGCCGAAGACCATCCCCCGGGCGCTGGCCGGCGGACCGGTCGAAGAGCTGTTCCACGTGATCCGGCACGGCGGCACGCCCTGTTCCAACTTCATCGACTCGGGCGGCCCGCTGGCGGCCTTCGTCCTCACCGGGCTCCTGGCGGAGTTTGCCGGCGCGGGCAAGAAGCTCCAGTGGGACGTGGAGAAGATGGAGTGTACGAACCTGCCCGAGATCAGCAGGTACGTCGGGCGCGAGTACCGCAAGGGCTGGGAAGTGTGAATGGGCGAGAATCGACTCCGCCGGACGGAATTCAATCTGCGGCTCAAAATCGGCGACGACCGGTTGCTGGCGAAGGTGAGCGTGCCGACCGAGCCGATCCGGCCGATCGACTTGCTCCCGGTGATCCAACGGCTCGACGACGCCGTGGTCGACGCGGCCGTCGAGGCGGTCCGGCGCCGGGGCAAGACCGTTTCGTGTCGGGCCGGCTGCGGCGCCTGCTGCCGGCAATTGGTTCCGATCAGTCGCACCGAAGCCCATTGCCTGGCCGAGATCGTCGTCAACCTCCCCGAGGACCTTCGCTCTCGAGTCGTGAAGAAGTTCCAGGAAGCCGCCGCTTCGCTCGACGCCTGCGGACTGCTCGATCGGCTCCGGGCCGCGCCGCAGGTGACCGACGCCGACCAGCAGGGCCGTCTCGCCCGCGAGTACTTCAA
>CAYGZA010000549.1:0-2373 GCA_964354135.1 uncultured Planctomycetaceae bacterium | reverse complement strand
TAAAGGCCTCGCCGCGGAGCCGCACCTGGGCCGGGGCGGTCACACCGCCGGCGACCGCCAAAGAGAGAACGACCAGCGTCAGAACGCCTTTTCGTTGCACAGGCTGCACCATGGTCCGCTCCTCACAAAACGCGCCAAAGCCCACGGGCTGCGACTGTGCTCCCAGTAGGACAGGCGTCCTCGCCTGTCTCCCCGCCCGAAGCACGACCGGGAGCAGTTGTGCCGCACTACAAATGATACGGGTGCCGCTGCGGGCGGCTCAAGAGACGGTTGGCCTGATCATCGCCGGCGACCTGCTCCTTCGCACCGTTCCAGTGGAGCTTGCGTCCCAAGAGATAGGAGATGTTCCCCAGGTTGCACATCGTGGCCACGCGGTGCCCGGTCTCGATCTCCATGCACGGCTTGCGGCCGGTCTTGATGGCACGGAACCAGTCCTCCTTGTGGTTCATGTTGTAGTCGGCATCCATGCACCAGAGGATCACGCTCATGACGTGGGCCCCGCGGTCGCGGATCTGCCCGCCACCCGATTCCATGATCCAGCGGAAATCTGCGGGGCAATAGGCGGCGTTGTACGGCCGCCAGCGCAAGGGGCCGAGCCAGAGGTCCCAATCCAGCTCGGGCGGCGCGGGCGAGTCGGGCGCGGTGCCGCCGGTCGGGCACGGATCGTGCCAGCAGACGACCCTGCCGACCTTGCCCAGCATCCCGTTGCGGAGGAACGTGCAGGCGTCGTGGGCCGGCTTGGCCGAGCGGCCCTGCGAGCCCACCTGCACCACGCGGTTGTGCTTCCGCGGCGCGGCGAGGACTCCTGAGGGAATGAGGTGCGGGGCTGCCGCCGCGCCGGCCGCAACGAGGAACGCACGGCGATTCATGCAACGGAGGTTATGCTTCAGCATATCGTAGTCTTGCGGGAGTGCCCGCAATTCCAAACCTCTGCGGAGCAGACGCGCGTTGTCGCGGTCGTTGGAAATCAATGGCAAAGCATCGCGGCGTTATGCTGAAGCATAACCTACCGTCCGACCGGCTTGACCTTCGTCTCCTTGGTCGGCTTGAGCTTCACGCAGGGGACGTTGGGCACGTCGACGCCGCGGGCCCGAAGCGACGCGGCAATTGCCGGCTTGTAGTCGTCCGCAGCGGCGTCCAGGCCGACCTTCAGAGCGGCAATCGCGTTCGGGCCGCCGACCCGCTGGAGCCCCGCGCGGACGTCCTCGCGGAGGTCCGGATCGGAGAGGAACTGCCCGGCTCCCTGGGCGTCGACCTCATCGTCCGTAACAATCTCGGAGAGCATCCACACCATGTCGCGGCGGAGCTGCACGGGCTGCCCTTGGTCGGTCAGAAGCGGGATCAATGCCTCGACGGTTGCCTTTCTTTCGGCCTCCGCCCCGGGCCGGCCGGCGTGGCGGACGATCTGCCACATGGCCCGCACGGCCGAGCGGGAGATCTCCAGCTCGCCCTCCTTGGCCAGGGCCGCCAAGGCGCCCATCGCGGCCGCGCCGACCTTTCCGGCCGCCTGCCAGGCGGCCGCGCGGACCTTGTCGTCACTGCTCTTGAGCTGGGCAATCAGGGTATCGACGGTCAGTTCTTCCATTTCTGTTGTCCTTTGTTGCTTCAGGAGTCTTCTATTGCTCGCGATCCACGCAGCCGCGCGGCCAGCCGGAATCCGGGACAGCCGAGACGGCTGACCCAAACCCGGGACAGCCGAGACGGCCGTCCCAAACCCGGGACAGCCGAGACGGCCGTCCCAAACCCGGGACGGCCGAGACGGCCGTCCTACTATAAGTAATAGGGGAAGCGTTGCGGGCGGCTCATCATCCGCTGCGCTTGGGCGTCGCCGACGATCTCCTGCTTGACCGGGTCCCACTGGAGCTTCCGGCCCAAAGTGAAGGAGATGTTCCCCAGGATCGTCAGGGCGGCGGTGGCGGCGCCGGCCTCGACGTTCATGATCGTCCTTTTGCCGGTCTTGATCCCCTCGAACCAGTCTTCCTTGTGGCCGAGGCTCTTGTAGACTTCCTTGGCGCCCGCGGGCGGGACCCAATCGCGGACCTTCTTCTCCACCCACGTGCCACCGTCGCCGCCCCAGTGGTGCATGGTCCCCTTGTCGCCGTAATAGACCGCCCCGTAGCCGGGCCGTTCGATCTTCCCCCCGGGCTCGCTGCCGTCGCGCTCTTCCGGCGGCACCGGCTTGCCGGGCTGGTTCCAGGTAAGGACCCAGTCGGGATTCTTGAACGTGTACGTGACGTTCATGTCGACGCAACTGTCCCACAGGCCCTTGGTCGGCTGGGTGCCGGTGGCCTCGATGGTGACGGGGCCGGTGGCGTCGGCGCCCATCCACCACAGGGCGCAGCTCATCACGTGGGCCCCGCGGTCGCGGATCTG
>CAYGZA010000548.1:0-2378 GCA_964354135.1 uncultured Planctomycetaceae bacterium | reverse complement strand
GGCCGGAAGGCGGTGAGGCCGGCGGCTGGATCGTGGCCGCCGGAACGCCGGAAGACCTTGCCCGCAATCCTTAGTCCCACACCGGCAAGGTCCTCCAGCAGGTGCTCGACGGCCGTGCTACTCCTCAAAGCCCACGGGTTGCAACCCGTGGGCTTTCAACCCGTGGGCTTTCCGCGCGGCAGGACGCCGAGGTAGCCGGCGGCACGAAGAGTGCCCGGCGGGCCGAATTGGCCGAGTGCATCAAGGTCCGCGGCGCCCGGCAGCACAACCTCAAGGGAATCGACGTGGACGTGCCCCGCGACCGGATGACGGTCTGCTGCGGCCCCAGCGGCTCCGGCAAGAGCTCGCTCGCCATGGACACGATCTACGCCGAAGGGCAGCGGCGCTACGTGGAGAGCCTCAGTGCCTACGCCCGGCAGTTCGTGGCCCAAATGCAGAAGCCGAAGCTGGACCACATCGAAGGGCTCTCGCCGGCGATCGCCATCGAGCAGAAGCACAGCGGCCACACGCCCCGCTCGACCGTGGGCACGGTGACGGAGATCTACGACTACCTGCGGATCCTCATGGCCCGGCTCGGTCAGTCGCACTGCCCTGACTGCAACATCCCTGTCGGCACCCAGTCGGCCGACGAGGTCATTGCCAAGGTCATGGCCCACCCCGAGGGAACGCGGCTCTATCTGATGGCCCCGCTGGAAATCCAGGTCGGGGAGCGGTATGAGACGCTGTGGGACGAGATCCGCGCGGCGGGGTACCCCCGGGTCCGCGTGGACGGCCAGACGTATTCCGTCGACAGCCCGCCGGCCATCGACCGCCGGCGGAAGCACGCCGTCGAGGTGGTCATCGACCGCGTGACGGTCCGCGGCGACGCCCGATCGCGCGTGGCGGGGAGCGTGGAGAACGCCCTGGCGTTGGGCCGCGGCGTGCTCCACGTCGCCCGCCCGCAAGACGACGTTCCCGAGTCGCAGTGGCCGGTGGAGGCACACAGCCAGCACTTCGCCTGCGACCGCTGCGGGAGGAGTTTCGAGCCGCTTTCGCCGCACAACTTCTCGTTCAACAGCTCGTTGGGCTGGTGCCCGGCCTGCCAGGGCTTGGGCGTGCAGACGGGGGCCAATCCGATCGCCCTCCTGCACGACCCAAAGCGGACGCTGGCCGAAGGGGCGGTCGCCCTCTGGCCGGACGCCCAGAGCCACGTCTTTCCCATGATGCTGGCCGCGTGGGCCCAAGGGACCGGCGTGCCGGCCGACGTGCCCTTCGAGCAGCTCGGTAGCCGGCACCGCCGCCTGGTGATGCACGGGACGGGCGAGCAGTGGTTCGACGTGCATCTCCCTCTCCCTCTGGGAGAGGGCCGGGGTGAGGGTAGATCCAATAAGATCTCGCCCCTCACCCCCAGCCCCTCTCTCGTTACAGGAGAGGGGAGAAGAGCCCGGCCGGTCTTCCGCTTCCAGTACAAGGGTCTTTACCCCGCATTGGAAGAAGCCAGCCGCGTGTCGCCGGGCTTCCGCGGGAAGCTGGAGCACTTGATCGACGAGGTCGAGTGTACCGTCTGCGGCGGGAGCCGGCTACGCGACGACGCCGCGTCCGTGCAGCTAACGATGTCGGACAAAACGGGCGCCACGATCGACGAGCTGTGCCGCCGCCCGCTGGAGCGGCTCTTGGAGGACTTCCGGGCGTGGAAACCCACCGACGCGGAGCGGAAGGTCGCCGGCGAAGTGGTCCGCGAGGTCACCAACCGCTTGCAGTTCCTGATGGACGTGGGGCTCGAGTACCTGACGCTGGCCCGGCCCGCTCCGAGCCTTTCCGGCGGCGAAATGCAGCGGATCCGCCTGGCGGCCCAAGTGGGGAGCGGCCTGTGCGGCGTGCTCTACGTGCTGGACGAGCCGACGATCGGGCTGCACCCCCGCGACAACCGCCGGCTGCTCGGTGCCCTACGAAAACTCCGCGACCTGGGCAACACGCTCCTCTTGGTCGAGCACGACCGGGAAGTGATCCACAATGCCGATCAGCTCTTGGACTTCGGCCCCGCTGCCGGGCGCAACGGCGGCGAGATCGTGGCCCATGGAACACCCCAGGAAGTCGCTAAGGCCCGCGATTCCGTCACGGGGCCCTACCTGGCCGGCACGAAGGCGATCCCCGTCCCCACGAATCGCCGCATGGCATCACTCTCCTCCCTCTCCCTACGCGAAGGCGTCGGTGCGACGGGTCGAGGACGACGCGGCAAACGCACTCACCCTGTCAAAGCCCACGGGTTGCAACCCGTGGGCTTTCAACCCGTGGGCTTGGGAACTGCGGTTCCGCCCGGCGGCGGATGGCTGGAGGTCCTCGGGGCCCGGCACAATAACCTCAAGAACCTCCACGTCCGCATCCCGCTGGGCACGCTC
>CAYGZA010000547.1:0-2386 GCA_964354135.1 uncultured Planctomycetaceae bacterium | reverse complement strand
CTGCAAGGCCTACTGCAACGGCACCAGCGCCCTGACCACCATGTTCTTTGCCCTGAACCTGCCGCCGGGGAGCGAGATCATGGTGCCCAGCTACACGTTCTTCGCCACGATCGTGCCGATGCGGCTCTTCGGGCTGGTGCCGGTCTTCGTGGACATCAACCCGCGGACGCTCAACTTTGACGTCGAGGACGCCAAGCGCCGCCTCACGCCAAACACCAAGGCCCTCCTGCCCGTCCACTGGATCGGCCTGCCCTGCGAAATGGACCACGTCTGCGACTTCGCCCGCCAGAAGGGGCTGATTGTGCTCGAGGATTCCTGCCACGCCCACGGGGCTTCGCTCCAAGGCAAGCTCATGGGCATGTGGGGGCGGATGGCGGCCTTCAGCTTCCAGGCATCCAAGCCGCTGCCGGGCATCGAGGGCGGCATGGCCAATTTCCAGGAGCGCGAGGACTACGAGCGCGGGGCCACCTTCGGGCACTACGATCTTCCCGGCAGTTATCCCGAGGCGAGTGCGTACCGCCGGTACGGCGGCTCGGGCCTGGGACTGAAACTGCGGATGCACCCCATGGCCGCGGCCCTCTTGCGGTGCCAGCTTCCCGGGCTGGACGCCCGCAACGCCGCGGGGGTCGCCCAGGTCCGCCGGCTCAACGACCGCCTGGTGCAGCTTCCCGGCCTTTTCGAGCAGGCTGCTCGGCCCGACATGAAGCGGCTCCACTATGCCTGGAACATGCTCTTTATCGATCCGGCAAAGGCGGGGATGTCGCGCGCGGCCTGCATCAAGGCCCTCCAGGCCGAAGGGGTTCAGGCCAACACCGGGAACTACCTGCTCCAGCACACGCTGGCGCTCTACCGCGAAGACCAGTGGTGGCACCACAAACCCACGATCCCCGAGCTCCCCGGCTCGGAGCAGGCCAATGCCACGTCGATCGCGCTGCCGTACTTCACTTCCGAGGTCCCGGAGCTCATCGGGCAATACGCCAAGGCGTTCGAGAAGGTCTGGGCCCACCGCGACCAGTTGGCGAAAGCCTGATAGAGTAGGTTATGCTTCAGACGGTAGGTTATGCTTTAGCATAACACCCAGCGGGGTTATGCTTCAGCATTGCGCGGCTACCAGCGGGTGTACTCCAAAGAGATGATCGCCGAGTGGAACAAGCGATGCCAGCTCCCGGAAAACGACCGGCTCTGCAAGGAAGCGGTCTGGTTCACGCAGCCGATGCTCCTGGGACCGAGGAGCGACATGGACCAGATCGCCGAAGCGATCCGTAAGATCCACGCCCACGCCGGCGAGTTGGCCAAGGGCTAGGCGTGCAGACTGGCGGCCGACTTCGGCCAAAGCCCAGGGGTTGCAGCCCCTGGGCTTTTGAGGGTTGACCCATCGTGACTACCGCGACGATACTCGTGGCTCTTGCCGTCGGCACCCGCCCGCTTCCGTCGCTTAACGCTTCGCCGCGGGGTTCTGCGAGTCGGGGACCGGCCAAGTCGCCCGCTCGTCGCTACGATACAGACCGATCTTGTCCAAGGGAATCGGCTGAAAGCCGAGCCTCCACGCGGGTGAATCGTCGCGGAGCCGGAAATCGAGGCTCGCAGCGTCCACGAAGTGCGGATCGACGTCCACCAGGTTGTCTTTCATCGCGACCAACGGCCGGGCCCTGGCCTCGATCTCATCCCAGCGGCCTTTCCAGCAGACGTTGCGGGCGACCACGTTTCCCTTGGGCGCCGCCGGGTCGTCGTCGAGGATGCCGGGCAATTGCGGATACCGGTCGCGGTAGGGCGGGTCGCGATAGCGCGTGCCCGAGAGGGTCCCTTTCTCCCGGCCCTCCTTGATCCACTCCTGGGCGTGATAGCCGGCCCAGCCGAGGGCCCGGGCGTCGACGTGCAGGGCGGGGTTGCAGTCGACGAAGACGTTGTTGGCCACGAGGCAGTCGCGGCCGCCGCCGATGAACGCCGCCCGCGGCACCTGGTAGAACACGTTGCCCGTGATCTCGGTCCCGCAGAACATGTCGTCGAGGTACACGCCCACGCAGCCACGCCCCTCGAAGCCGTAGACGTGGTGCATGAAGTTGTGCCGGATGGCGGTGCCGCGCATGGTCCAGTCGCGACCGGCGTAGATGGCCCCGGCGTCGTTCGATTCGAAGCAGACGTTGTGGATCTCATTGAGCTCGATCGTGTGGTCGTTTCCGCCGAAGCTGATCGCCTGGTGCGGCGCGTGGTGGATGAGGTTGTGGGCCGCACGGTTGCCCACGCCTGCAATCGAGATGCCCGCGCTGTACATCGGCTTCCACCGGCCGTAGTGGTGGATGTGGTTGTTGTCGGCTGCAAGCCCGGCGGGCGCGAGGGTCTTGCGGTCGCCGCCGGAGAGGGAAATCCCGCCTTCGCCCATCTGGTA
>CAYGZA010000546.1:0-2386 GCA_964354135.1 uncultured Planctomycetaceae bacterium | reverse complement strand
ACCGGCGGACGTGAAGATTACCGCCGTTCCCATTGCCGTTCTTGACGACTACGGGTAGGAGGACAAGCCCCTGCTCGGGCTTCAGTTGGCCTGCCGCGATTGCGGCGAGCACCTTGGCCATTGGCAGTGGGATTACGGTCGGCTTGTCTTCCTCTTGCTCCACCACCAACACGTTGCTGATGGCGTGTGGCTCTTGCGTCGCGTCCCCGGACGTGTTGCCGTCGGCCTCTGCCGCGGGTGGAATCCGGTCGCCGTACACCTCCGACGTGGTTTCCACGGCAAGCTTGATGGTGTCCGACAAGTAGTTCTTGTGACTGTCCCACTTTGCTCGCTTCAGACCGCTCTGCCGCATGAGGCGTTCCACGCGGGGTACGTCGCGCCGGCACCAGAACGCCAAGATCGACGCGAGGGCCAGATCCGCTTCGGATTCGCTCGGGTATCCACTGGTGTCGCCTGCCCACAGTGCCCGGAACTTCGCCCCGTTGGCGGCCTCCGAAGCAAGCCGGATGATTTCGCTGTCCAGGACGGAATCAAAGGCCGCTGGTCGGGGGCTGTCGGCGGACTTCTGCCAGTCTTTCCGCGTCGTCTTCCTCCTGGTCACAGACCCTTTCGTAGATCTCCATGTCCATGTTGGCCTCGATAGCGGCCTTGACCTGCTCCACGATGTAGTCGGGCGGGAGCGCCTCGACCTCCCACGTCTTCGTGTCGCCGGCGCGTTTTACGAAAGAGTTGAACCGACTGGACGTATCTTTGGCCGGGTTGAAGTCTTCCGCTAGGCCCAGCTCCTCGATCTGTTCTCGCGTGACGGCAATCCGGTGTCCGTCAACCGGAACGCCGAAGAGCCCCAAGGAACGAATCACGTCGTCGGCCAGCTCCAACCCTTCGGGATCGTAGTCGCTGACGATGATGAGGGTCATGCGTTCCGCCGTGGATTGTTTGAAACGCCTAGCCATGTCGCGGTAGACGGGGATGACGCAGAACCCACGCCCCGCCGAGTACGCAACGTAGTATTCCCGGCAAGCCGCATCGAGCATGTTGACCAGCGTGGCTTTCTCGCCGAACACCTCGATATGCCGGGGTTGGTCCTATTGCCGGTCACGGTGATAGCCGAGAAGGAAATTATCCACCTCCTCCTGGACGAACGCAGACACGTTTGCAAACCCGCCCCATGTCTTCCGCGGCCGCGTGGGATCGTCGATGCAATTCATGGAGACCTGCCCGTGGTAGCGGGCGCTCGTCAGCAAATCCACCAGCGAATCGTAGGACGCCTTATCATTCCTGTAGCGGTAATGAGCCGGATTGAACTTGCTTTCCTTGGGCGTTTGTTTCAGCGGCGGGGCGTTCAGCAGGTTGTAGTGGATCTGGCGGATCGACAGCGGCCAGAAGTTGCGTAGATCGCTGATGACTTTCTGGACGGCCTCAAGGAACTGCCGGCGACGGTCGCTGACGGGGCGTATTTCCTTGCTACCTTCGACCGCCATGAAGTCCGCGTCTACCTCCATGGATGCTTCGCCCCGCGATTCGATCGCGTCGGTGGTATCGACGATATCGACGTTGCGAAGCAGGGCTTCGCGTAGCAAGCTGCCCGGGGTCTTGATCCGCTGGGGGTTGAACTCGACCAAGTTCCGGTGATACTCGGGATTGCCTTCTCGGCGGATATCGTGTCGGACCCGGACCGGGACCTTCGTGTGTCCCAATGCACGTAGGGCGTAAAGTCTGCGATGTCCCGATAGAACGAACCGATCCGCCGTCAGCAGGAAAGGCTCCGCGAGACCGTGGCGGCGGATACTATCGATCAGCGCATCGATTTGCTCATCGTGTACGATGTCTCCGTACATTCTGTCGTTTTCCGGGAACGGCTCGATCTGATCGATCGACAGCCAAACGACTTTGTACGGATCCTGTGCGTTTCTGGCCGGCACTCGCGGCGCCGGCTTGCGCGAGGTGGTTTTCACGGCTGCCCTCGCATCAGATTCGGGCCGCGTCGAGAACCCGCTCAGCCCGCTTGACGCTGGCACGGCGCGATCGGGAGATGACGGGCGGCGCAACCGGCTCGCCGGCCGGTATGTCCAAACCTCTTCGGAACGGTCCACGTCGCATGGACGGACTGCACAGACCTCGCCGGGGCGCATGCCGGTGAGCCGTTGCAGACGGATCATGTCGGCCACAACGGCCGACAGGTAGGGCAGGGTCGCCTCGACCGTGCTGTCCTCAACCGGCATGATCGGCGGGTGGTCGGGCGCCGTGGTGTGCCCTTTGCGTAGTACCCCTCGGCAAACGTCCAGTAGGCCGCGGCCAGTTCCACCACGGTGAAGCTGCTACCCGGGCGGGTCGTCGGCGCAGGGGCAACGGGCCGGGTCCAGACCTCGGAAATGAACCGCTGGTA
>CAYGZA010000545.1:0-2387 GCA_964354135.1 uncultured Planctomycetaceae bacterium | reverse complement strand
GGCAGCCGCTGCGCTTGAGCGAGAACATCCGGGATCGCTTCCTCTTCGATGGTCCGACAGACGGGCTCCGGCAGACCTCCATGAGGCGGCACTAGATCG
This sequence comes from uncultured Planctomycetaceae bacterium, assembly GCA_964354135.1. Taxonomy (GTDB): domain Bacteria; phylum Planctomycetota; class Planctomycetia; order Pirellulales; family Thermoguttaceae; genus CAYGZA01. The sequence continues at coordinate 2,288 of CAYGZA010000545.1, read as the reverse complement.
GGCATCGGCAAGTCCTTCGTGGGTCCCTGGGGTTCGACTCTCCGGTCCATCGTCCGGCACAACTCGGGCGGAGCGGGAGAAACCGGTTCTTTTTCGGATACTCCCGCTCCTGGTGCGGGCCCGCGAGGTCCGCGGCAAGTGGAGTCCGAGAGTATAGACGAGAAGGGCGAGGGCTTCAACGCAGAAAGCGCGACGGAGGCTCAGATGTAATACATCCGTTCGTCGTGGCCGAGGGCCTGCTCCAGCAATTCGGCGAACGTAATCTTGTTGAGCATGGCTCGCTCCGCGGCTTCGACGTCCCTCCAGGCGTGCATCAGGGCCTTGACGGCCGGCGAATCGGGCGACGCGTTGCTGGTCTGCCCGTCGTTCTTCGACGTACCCTCAATCGCCTGCATGACCTCGCCAAGCGAGACCTGGTCCGGCGGCGGGACGAGATGATAACCCCCGGCGGCCCCCCGCGTGCTCTTGACCAGACCCGTCGCCTTGAGCTGCAAGAGGATCTGGACGAGGAACCGCGGCGGCACGTCGTGCCGTTCGGCGATTTTGCGAATGCGGACCGGCTCACCCGATCCGTAACGCGAGGCCAACTCGAGCATCGCGATACAAGCGTATTCGGTCTTAGCGGAAATCTTCATGCGACGGCCACTATTCGGCTAATCGGTTTCCCTGGGTTTGTCACGATGCGGAGAGCCACTCCCCTCCGCACCCACGTCCCGCGCTGCGGCCGACTTACCGCCCTCCGCAACGTGCAGCCCACACTCCGTCTTCCCAGTTCCGCTCCAACGGCCGGCCCGCTCGTCCTCCCCGAACAACACCGCCCTCGTGCAGGGCCAGCACCCAATGCTCGGATATCCTTGATCGTGCAGCGGATTGTACGGGACATGCTCGTCGGCGATCCGCTTCCACACGTCCTTTTTCGTCCAATTGGCCAGCGGGCTGATCTTTACCAGCCCGAATTTCCCGTCCCACCCGACAATCGGCGCTTTGGCCCGGTGCGGGCTCTGGTCCCGGCGGATCCCGCTCATCCAGGCCCGGAAGCCCCGGACCGCTCGGTGCAGCACCTGAACCTTGCGGTCGAGGCAGCACTGGTCGGGATTTGTCTTGTAGACCGGACCACCGTGCAGCGCCTCGTACTCCTCGACGGAAAGACCAGCCCCCTGCAGGTCCACCTCAATCCCGTACTGCTCCGCAATCCGATCCCGCAGTTCCAGCGTCTCCTTGAATTGGTATCCCGTATCGAGGTTGAACACATAGACCCGCGGCTCAATCTTGGCCAGGATCGACAGGATCACGCACCCTTCCGGCCCAAAGGCCGTGGCCATGGTCAGCCTCGGAGAGTAGGTCGTGACCGCCCACCGGACGATTTCCTCCGGTGGGGCCGTCTCCAGCCGGGCACTTTCCTGGGCTAGGAACTCCAATTCTCCCGGGTCGGGATCTCTAGGAGCGCCTTTACCCTCAGCACGCGACGTATCCGCGAGATCCTCCCGTTCAGCCGGTTCAAGGTTTCCCTTGGCCTTCCGCTTGGCGGCAAGTTCCGACACTATTTTACTGTCCTGTCTGGAAAAAATCAGGGCGCGCCCCGAAAGAATCGTGACAATAGTTCTCCTCTTTGGATCGCGATCACCGTGACGATCCATAGGAATTATATGTATGTTTGTCAATTCAGTCAACATGTCCGGCGGCATTGCTAGGTATCGCGTTGGCGGTGGATGGTTCTTAATACCTTCCTGCCGTATGTTTAGGTGATAGCGTCCCCCTTTATAGGCACGTTCTCGGCCGTACCCGAACGCGCAATTCCAGCCCCGATTGCCCACGCGGCGCATCCGCCGAGGCACCGCCCAGGAAGCCGAATGCCTGCTCGGCAGGTATCGCGACGCACCTCGGGTAGGACATCGCGCACGCGCCAGGTACTTGACGGTGCTCCTGCCACTCGCCACCATTTGCCACTGGGAAGGGCGTTTCCTCAACTGGACACTTCACATTTTGAGAGGCGATGGCTAGCGATGGCTGAGAAGGCATACTTGGCGATCGACATGGGGGCCTCCAGTGGCCGGCACGTCGTAGGGCGTTTCGACGGCCGGAAGCTCACGCTGGAGGAGGTATACCGATTCGAAAACGGGCCCGTGGAGGTCCTCGGAAGCCTCTACTGGGACCTTTTGGGCCTGTGGACGCACGTCCGTAACGGGTTGCGGGCGGCCGGGAGCAAGATCGGGCAGGGAATCGCCTCGGTCGGGGTGGACACCTGGGGGGTCGATTTCGGGCTACTCGGCCGGGACGACGTGCTCCTG
>CAYGZA010000544.1:0-2392 GCA_964354135.1 uncultured Planctomycetaceae bacterium | reverse complement strand
GCTCTGACTTACGGGCCGCACTGCCGACCGTCGGCAGGTATCTTAACTCCAAGATTCGGCTAGGTTTGCGTCAAGTTGCGGGGACAGGATTTGAACCTGTGACCTCGAGGTTATGAGCCTCGCGAGCTACCGGGCTGCTCCACCCCGCGTCCTCATGGGCAGGGCACCCTATCGGGGCCCCAGTCCCAGCACGGTATTGTACCATCATTTGGGCCGCTGGGGAGTGGGGTCTCTTTTTCTTCGCCCGGATGGGCCCGGCGGGCAGTCTGTTCGGAAGAGATCTGGCTCAGTCAAAACTGGCTGCGGCCCCAGGGCGACTGCGTGGGGGCCGCAGGCAGTCGAGGATATCCACCCTAAAGAGGGGTGCCTTCCCGCAAAGTTGAGCGCTCGGCTCGACCTATGGTGAGGGTTTCTTGCTAGAATGGCGGTAGATCCCAGACGCGTGGGAGCGGACTGCGCTATAGCCGACGTGAAACCGCTCCTCTCCGTCAGGTCCCCCTTTCATCCGGCCTTGAGGGAAGGCTGCCAAATGGCAGAAAAGGGGCGTTGTGCGGTGTGCGGCAAGTCGGCCCGCCAGAGCATTCTACACAGGACGGGCGGGCTCTGCTGGAACTGCGCCCACCCCGATTTCCGCATGATGGCAGTCCTCGTTGTTTTGATGTTGGCCGCTCTGGGCGCGATATTCCTCATTGTGTTCAGCCGATCGGGCTGAGGACGATGTGGAGATTCGACGTGGGCATGACCGGTGGTTTTCGCCCTCCCAGGATCACGCAAGTTCGTTTAGGATGGGGGCGGGCTTAACCACCACGGTATCTACCCGCGCACTGAGGTTCCAGGGGGGACGCATGTCCGACCCGCGCATTGGCACCTATACGGCGGCACTGGAGTTCGCCCAGCGGCAGGTCGCCGCCACCGTCGAGCACTATCCGGACTACTTCCCGATCTACACGCAGCACGGGAAGTGGCACCACCAGGGCGAGTTGTGGACCGACTGGACCGGCGGGTTCCTCGCGGGCATGATGTGGAGATTCCACCTGCGGACGGGAGATGCCCCGTGGCGCCGGCGGGCCGAGCACTACAGCCGGCTGCTGGAGCACCGCCAGTTCGACCGCAACGTTCACGACCTCGGCTTCATCTTCCTCAGCACTTACCTCCCGTGGTTCGAGTGCAGCGGCGACCCGCGGCTGCGGGAGGTGCTCATCCAGGCGGGCCGCACCTTGGCCCAGCGATTCCGCGACAAGGGCGGGTACCTGTGCTCGTTTCTCGGGCCGGATTCCCTGTTCATCGACATCATGATGAACGTGCCGATTGTGATCTACGCCGCCCAGCAGTCCGGCGACAAGGCATTGGAACAGGCCGCCCTGGCCCACTGCCGGACGACGCGCGACTGCCTGGTTCGCGCCGACGGCTCGACGGCCCACGAGGGTCTTTTCGATCTGGAGACGGGCCGGTTCCTGCGGCAGAGCACGCGCCAGGGATTGCGTGCCGACAGTTGTTGGGCCCGGGGGCTGGCGTGGTCGATGTACGGCTTCAGCAAGGTGTACGCCTTGACCGGGATGGAAGAATTCCTCGAGGTGGCCCAGCACAACGCCTCGTACTGGATCGAGCACCTCCCGGAAGACAAAGTCCCCTATTGGGACTTCAACGCCGATCTGTCGCAGCCGCTTCCCTGGGGGCCGCAGAAGGACAGTTCCGCGGCGGCGATCGCCGCCAGCGGGCTGTTGGACCTGGCCGAGCAAGCCCGCTCGCCCGACTGGGCGCTGGCCTGCCACAACGAGGCCCTGGTGATGCTCGACGCGCTGGTGAAGCCCGATTACCTCGCCGCCGAAACGCCCGGCTGGGAAGGAATCCTGAAGCACGCCGTCTATCACACATACAAAGATCTCGGCGTGGACGAGTCGGTCATGTGGGGGGATTTCTTCTTCGTCGAGGCCCTGACCAAGGTGGTGCTCGGCAAGGGCGCGAGAGACGAGGCGTAAGAGGCGAGAGACGAGGGATGAGCGATGAGGGGCGAGGTGAGTGCCGGTCTTTGGGGGGATCGCCGGTGTTTCAGCTAGTGAGCCCGTTTGAGCCTGCGGGCGACCAGCCGGAGGCGATCGCTGCCCTCCTCGAAGGGCTCCGGTCGGGCCGCCAAGAGCAGGTCTTGATGGGCGTGACCGGCTCGGGCAAGACCTTCACCATGGCCAACGTAATCCAGGCGGTCCAGCGGCCGACCTTGGTGATGTCGCACAACAAGACCCTGGCCGCCCAGTTGTACTCGGAATTCAAGGAGTTCTTCCCGAACAACGCCGTTCACTACTTCGTCAGCTACTACGACTATTACCAGCCGGAAGCCTACATCCCGCAGCGGGACATCTACATCGAAAAGGACGCCTCGATCAACCAGGAGATC
>CAYGZA010000543.1:0-2478 GCA_964354135.1 uncultured Planctomycetaceae bacterium | reverse complement strand
TACATCGGCAGCAGCATCACTTCCCAGAAGACGTAGAAGAGGAAGAAGTCCAGGGCCATGAAGACCCCCAGCATTCCGGTCTCCAGGAGCAGGAAGAGGATGCAATAGGCCTTCACGTGCCGATTGATGCTCCAACTGGCGACCATGGCCAACATGCACAAAAACGACGTGAGCACCACCAGGGGGAAGCTGATGCCGTCGATCCCCAGCGTGTAGTTGATGTGAAACGCCGGGATCCAGGGGATGTTGACCACGTGCTGCATCGCCCCGCTGCCTCCCAGGGCGAACCGGGGCGGCCGTGCGCCCTCGCTGCCGGGGATCGCCATCCACGCGGTCAACAGGAACACCAGCACCGTGGTCACCACGGAGAAGAGCTTGACGAACTCCTCCCGGTCCTTGGGCACAAAGCATATCGCCAGTGCACCCGCCGCCGGCAGGAAGACAATCGCACTCAGAAAGATCAGAGGACTGATATCTGCCATGGCTTACCCGATTCTTCGTCAGTGTACGGCCAACGCGGACATCCGGAAGAAGGTGACGATGACAAACAGCGCGACCGTGCCGACGGCGACCAGCGTCACGTATTGGCGAAGCCTGCCGGTCTGCACGGCCCGCAGCCGGAGCCCGGCGGCGTAGGTCCATGCCGCAACGCGGTTGACCGCCCCGTCAACGAACGTCCGGTCGATCCAGTCGTCCAGGTCCGAGAAGAGCCGGACCGAGCGGGCCAGGTTGTCGGCCAGCCAGTCGATTCCCTGCCGGTCGATCGCAGCCGCCCAGGCCGAGATCCGCAGTGCCGGCCGGACAAACACGAAATGGTACAGCTCGTCGAACCACCACTTATTGCGCAGGAACCGGTAGACCGGCGACACCGCCCGCACGAGCTTCGCCGGCTCCAGCAGCCGCCACCAGTAAAACGCCGCGGCCAGCAAGAAGCCCCCGAGGGCGACGCCGAACGCCGTGAGGGCGACGGTCGCGTGGATCGCGTCGGCGTGGGGCCGGTGCTCTGCCGGGATCTTCAGTTGCGGCACGAGCAAGCCTGCCGAGGTCTCTTCGGCGATTCCCAGCGGCACCGGCCGGGCCTGCTCCAAGAGCTTCTCGATGCCCAGCACCTTCCAGCCGGCAATTACGGCGAATACGGCCAGCACCACCAGCGGGATGTACATCACCTTGGGCGACTCGTGGGCGTGCTCGTGGATGTGATGGTCGCGCGGCTTGCCGAGGAAGGTCAGGAACCAGAGCCGGAACATGTAGAAGGCCGTCAGGGCCGCCCCGCCGAGCGCCACGTAGTACAGCCATCCCCAAGCCGCGGTCTCTCCGCGGAACGAGAGCAACTGGGCGAGGATCGCATCTTTGGAGTAGTAGCCGCTTAGGCCCACGACCAACGGAATGCCTGCCCCGGCAATTGCCAGGCAGCCGACCAACATGGTTCCTGCGGTCCAGGGCATTTTCTTCAGGAGGCCGCCCATCTGCGGCATCTCGTTGGTCCCGCAGGCGTGGATCACCGACCCGGAGCAAAGGAACAAGAGAGCCTTGAAGAAGGCGTGGGTGAAGAGGTGGAAGAGTCCGGCCACCCAGCCGCCGACGCCCAGGGCCAGCATCATGTAGCCCAATTGGCTGACGGTCGAGTAGGCCAGCACCCGCTTGATGTCGGTGGCCGTCAGGGCGATCGTGGCCGCAATGAAAAGCGTAATACACCCCACCACGGCGATGACCAGGAGCACTTCCGGGGTGAAAGCGGGATAGAACCGCCCCACCAAGTACACGCCCGCGGCGACCATCGTGGCCGCATGGATCAGGGCGCTCACCGGCGTGGGGCCCTCCATCGCGTCGGGGAGCCAGACGTGCAGCGGGAACTGGGCGCTCTTGCCCACGCAGCCGCAGAAGACGCCCAGGCCGGCGATCACCAGGAGCCAGGAGCCAATGCCTTGCTTCTGCCACTCGGGCAATTGCCGGTCAATCTCCGCTTCCGCCGCCGCGGCGTCGGGCGCGCGGCGGTAGATTTCCTCGATTTGAGGACGTGCGGCGATGCGGACCATGCCCTTGGGCACAACCAGGGCATGGTGCTCCTCTGGCGGGCGGACCTGGCTGAAGATGCCGCGGGTGAGTTGCCCCTTGGGATTCTCGCCGTCGCCGAAGGCAAAGGTGCCCAGTCCGCCCCACAAGGCCATCAAGCCGACGATCATCCCGAAGTCGCCGACGCGGTTGACGATGAACGCCTTGTTGGCCGCATTGGAGGCGCTGCGTCGCTCGAAGTAGAAGCCGATCAAGAGATACGAGCAGATGCCCACCAGCTCCCAGAACGCGAAGACCATGGCCAGGTTGCCGGCCAACACCAGGCCCAACATGCTGAAGCAGAAGAGCGACATGTACTGGAAGAACCGCGGGAAGCGGCCGCGACGGTTTAGCGGCTGACCGTCGCTGGTGGTCACCAGCGGGTCGGTCACCTCGTGCAGCTCTTCGTGCATGTAGCCGAACGAG
>CAYGZA010000542.1:0-2512 GCA_964354135.1 uncultured Planctomycetaceae bacterium | reverse complement strand
TCGCCGCCGCGGTCCTTGCCGTCGGGAGAGTATACGCTGCGGACGATTGGCCGCAGTTTCGCGGCCCGCACGGCGACGGTGTCTCCGTTGCCACGGAACTCCCCGTGAATTGGAGCGAAACGCAAAACGTCGTCTGGAAGGCCCGCACGCCGGGGCGCGGCCGGTCGTCGCCCGTCGTCCTGGGCGACCGGATCTGGATGACGATGGCCGACGAGACCCCGGCCTCCCCCGAGGAAGCCCTCCTCCGGCTCGCGGACCATCCGGATCCCGGGCAGGTCTTCCTTGCCAACCGCGTTTCGCTGAGGGTGATGTGCCTCGATCGCGCTGGCGGGAAGGTGCTGCACGAGGTGGAGCTGTTTCGCGTGGACCAGCCCGATCCGGTCCACAGGCTCAACAGCTACGCCACGCCGACGCCGGCGATCGAGCCGGGCCGGCTCTACTGCGACTTCGGCACCTACGGCACGGCGTGCGTCGATACCGCGACCGGCCGGGTGCTCTGGAAGAGCCGACTGCCGGCCGAGCATCTCCTGGGGGCCGGCAGCTCGCCGGTCCTCGTCAAGGACCTGCTCGTTCTGGTCCGCGACGGCTGCGACGCTCAGTACGTCGCCGCCTTGGACAAGAACACGGGCAAGACAGTCTGGAAGACCGATCGCCCGCCGATGGAGACCGACAGCCGTTACGAAAAGAAGGCCTACGCCACGCCGCTGGTGGTCGAGGCCGGCGGCCGCACGCAGATCATCGTGCCGGGGGCCCAGTGGGTCTGCTCCTACGATCCGGGCACAGGGAGCGAGATTTGGCGGGTCCGCCACGGCAAGGGGTTCTCGTTGGCCCCGAGTCCGGTCTACGGCCACGGGCTGGTCTACGTCTCGACCGGCTGCCACGTGGCCGAACTCTGGGCGATCCGCGTGGACGGGCACGGCGACGCAAGCGATACGCACGTGGCGTGGAGGGGAAAGGGCCAGATCCCGCTGATGTCGTCGCCCATCCTGATGGGCAACGAGGTCTATTGCGTGTCCGACGGCGGCATCGTCTCCTGCTTCGACGCCGCAAGCGGCAAGCTCCACTGGCGGGAGCGGATCGGCGGCAATCACCTGGCCTCGCCGCTGGGCGCCGGCGGGAAGCTCTACTTCTTCAGTTGGGAAGGCAAGACGACGGTGCTCCTGCCTTGCAGGACGTTCACTCGGCTGGCCGAGAACCAGCTCGAAGGCCCGCTGGTAGCCACGCCGGCGGTGGCCGGCAGCGCGATCTACCTGCGGACCGACGCGCACTTGTACTGCATCGGAAAGGGATGAGTCGTGGAAAGCCGGAATCGAGTGCGGCTGAAGCAGATCGAGCGGCAGGCCGAGGGATACCTGGAGCTCGGCATGGCGCAGCACGCGCTGGACGCGCTGGCCCAGTTGGGCGACGAGGCGGACTCCACCGTCCGCGCCTGCTATCTCCGCGGCGAGGCCCTGCGCTGGCTGGAGCGGTACGAGGAGGCCCTGCCGCCTTTGCGCAAGGCCGCCTCGGAAGACCCCGAGAACATCCACGCCTGGCTGGCGCTGGGCTGGTGCTGCAAACGGACCGGCCGGCTGGAGGCGGCGATCGACGCCATGGAGCGGGCGCTGAAGGCCCAGCCCGGAGAAGCGCTCTTGCACTACAATCTTTCCTGCTACTGGAGCCTGGCCGGGAACAAGGAGCGGGCGATCGGCCATTTGTCGAGGGCCCTGGCCATTGAACCCGAGTACCGCAACCTGGTGGACGGCGAGCCGGATTTCGACCCCATCCGCTCCGACCCGGGATTCCAGGCCCTCTTGGGCACGGTGGCGTAGCGCGGGTTGCTCTCCTTGAACGCGCAGAGTGTTCCCGGCGCAACAAGCGCGGGCGGCAAGAGATCCTGCCGCCCGCGCTGAGACTGCCCTCGCCGCGTCGCGACGACTACCCACTCAGAAATTGAACTTCAGGCCCGCGAACGCGCCGTGCAGGATCAACTGGCCGTTGTCTTTGACGTTGGCCAGCTCGGGAAGGTCGACCACGTAGGTCGGGATCTGGTGATCGGCCAGCCCGATTCCCGTGGCAGCCACCACGCGGTATCCCGCAAAGGCGTTCCATCGCGGGTGGAACTGCCAATCCAGGCCCAGATCGATCTGGCCGAGGAAGGCGAAGGTATTCTTGTCGGCGACCACCGGGTAGGTGCCGACGACGCCGCTGGCCGCGGTGGGATTGGCGATGACGCCGTCGCCCCGGTAGGCGTCGAAGCGGTTCTCGATGTGGTTGTTGTAGATGCCGATCTTCGGCGCGAAGAAGACCCGCAGGTTGTAGCCGAGCTGGCAGCCGGCATCGAGCCCGACCTGGCATCCGATCAGGTTGTTGTGAATCCGGTCGCGGAGATAGGCTTCATCGGGGTCGGTGCCGCCCCAAATGCCGCCGACGGTGAGCGAGCCGAAGGTCAGGGATTCCTCGAAACGGAAATAGCGCACGCCCACCAGCCATTGGACGTCCACCAGGCTCTCCTGATAGCGGGCTACGGGAG
>CAYGZA010000541.1:0-2519 GCA_964354135.1 uncultured Planctomycetaceae bacterium | reverse complement strand
CGCCGTTCTGTAAAATCTATCGCGGCGGACGTGGGTAAAACTAAGGCGAGACGCCCGTCCTACTGATTGGCGAGACGCCGGTCCAGCCGGACTCCCGGACACCCTCCCGTCAGAAGCAGTGCCGGCGTCCAGTCGATGCCTCTCCCGTTATTGGCCCGTTGCGGCCGACTCAGCGGTCGGGCAAGGCCGCTTGACCGGCGCCTGCCAAGTCTCGGTCCAGGCGCAACCGGCCCAAGAGAGCCCAACACCGAAGCCGGCCAACAAGCACCGCTTGCCGGGCGCAAGCTCCCCCGATGTCCGCAAGGAGTTCATCAGGATCGGGATCGTCGACGAGACCGTGTTCCCGCACTCCTCCAGGTCGATGGGCATGGCGGCGCCGTTGACGTTGAGCCTGCTGCGGAGGTCTTCGAGCAGCTTCGCGGTGGCCTGGTGCATCAAGTAGAGGTCCACGTCTTCGCGGGTCCAGCCGGCGGCGGCCAGAACGCGGTCCACCAGCGGCGGCACCACGGCGAGCGTGAACTTGAGCAGCTCCGGGCCGTCCATGTAGAGACTGCTGGCCCAGCGTTTCCGCTTGCGGGGCTTGAGGGCCAGCTCCTTGGGCCGGAACCCGTGTTCGGTGACCATCAAGGTATCGCCCCCTCGCCCGTCGGTGCCGAAGATAAAGGCCCCGAGGCAGGGTTCATCCGCCGCATCGACCAGGGTCGCCGCCGCCGCGTCGCTGAAGATCGTGCGCAGGGAGCGGTCCGCAGGATGGATGTACTTGGAGTAGGTTTCCGAGGTGATCAGCAGCACGCGCTTCGCGACGCCGCTCTGGATCAGGCCGTCGGCCAGCGACAGCCCGTAAACGTAGCCCGAACAGCCGAGATTGAAATCCAACGCCCCCACGGAGGTCGGCAGCCCGAGCCGGTCTTGAACCAAGCAGGCCGTGGTGGGCAAAGGGTAATCGGGCGTCTGCGTGCAGAAAAGGAGGAAATCGATCGAGCGGCGGTCAATGTCGTTCTCGCGGAACAGCTTCTCGGCCGCCGCCACGCCGAGATCGGAAACGCACTGCGCGGGACCGGCGACGTACCGTACCCGGATCCCGGTCTTGCTGTAGATCAAGTCCATGTCCCAGTTGGGAAACTGCCGGGCTAGCCAGTCGTTCTCCTCCGCGTTCTCGGCCATGTGGACCGCGATCGGGCCGATCGAAGCATATTTCATGAGCGGGTTCCTCTGCCGGCGGCGCGGCCGGATGGGCGACCAGTGAGTTCGAGAAAGGGTCGATAACTAACACAGCCTGGCCTGCCCGGTCAAGCGCATTTTGCCAGGACTGAATGACATTGGGTGATTCCGGGAGGGCGAGGCTTCTGCCGAGCCGCAGTTCCGGGCGACAAAACCGCATTTCCCTTACCTTATCGGAGATCTTATCGCTGTCTAGCCCGGCAAACGATCCTTGAAACACTTCCTGCGAGGCAAGAAGCCCCGGCGGGACAGCATGGGTGTTGTCACCGGGGCCAGTTACCCATGCCGTGCTATCGGGGGCCGGAATCCGTGCATTGTGCAGACTTCTGCGGGGACGTCCGAAGTCTCGGAGACTTCGGAAGTCTCTTTGGGCTGCAACTTTGCCTTCTTCCTTGACTTCACGTTGCACGGCGGCCGAAACGTATTCTGGGGGACCCGACCCGAGTTCAACACGCGGGTGATCCAGGTTACCGTAGGGCTCTTGTCACGGAGGGCAATGTTGGCAGTGACCAGTCGGCTGCGACTCTTCTACCTTTTCCATCTTTCCAAACCGGCATCAGATCGCCCACTTTATCAAGCCATTTTCGGGCGGCATGTCCGAACGATCCTGGAACTTGGGATCCGTGATGGGCGGCGAGCCCAGCGAATGATCGAGGTGGCACAACGCCACTGCCCACCCAACCAAGTGGGCTATGCCGGGGTTGACCTTTTCGAGGCCCGAGGGTCGGAGGGTGAGCCCGCAATCGCTCTTCGCAGCATCTACCAAACGCTCCGGACCACGGGGGCACGAATCCGGCTGCTGCCGGGGGACCCGATGTCCGCCATGGCGAGGGCAGCCAACAGCATGGGCAAGGTCGATCTGGTCGTGGCATCGTCGACGGTGGAGCGGGACTCGCTGGCCCGGGCTTGGTTCTATGTCCCCCGCATCCTGAAGGAGGACTCCCTGGTGGTTTGGGAGCAGTCCGGCGGCCCGGCGGGGGCGACGGGTTTCCGCCTCCTTTCCGCGAAGCACGTCGAAGAACTCGCCCGGCGGGCAGGGCGGTTGCGGGCGGCGTAGTTCCGGAGTGGCCCGGAGCCGCCCCTTCCGGAATCCTGGGTTGCGGTCATCAAGTGATGGCACCCTTCCTCGCCTCTCGCCTCTCGTCTCTCATCTCTCGTCCCTGCTTCTCACGGCCACGGGTCGCCGGTCCAGGTGCCGTAGAAGGTCAGGGCGTAGTCGATCGGCCTCGCGATCGTGCGGGTATTCGTCCCGCCAGCGGTCCCGTAGACGTTCACGCGATCGAAGCCCTGGGCCTCAT
>CAYGZA010000540.1:0-2556 GCA_964354135.1 uncultured Planctomycetaceae bacterium | reverse complement strand
TCATCCTTCATCGGCCAAGTGTCAGTAATACGAGGTCACCCCCGTTTGGTGTTTGAAGCCGTATTTCGTGGGTTGCCGGACCGCGTTTTTCGCCTCGAAACCTCCTCAGAACCGGGTGAAGGAGCTTTCGACGCGAAAAACGCTGACTACCTCTGATGACAGCACGCATACGCATTCTGGCAGTATAGGGCCGACCTTGAATTACTGACACTTGGCCCTTTCATCCCTCATCCCTTCCCCTGGAGTTCCATCGTTTCAACGTCGGTCCGCAAATGATGGCGAAGGTTCCGCAGACTGCTCGCACAAGGGAACCTCTCTCAGCGGGCGATTGCCAAGCAAACCGGGATAACTCGGGCCACGGTCGCCAGGATCGCCCGGACGCCCCTCATGCAAGAGAAAGAACTGCTCCCTGAGGAAAAGTCGCTCCCTGAGGAAAACTGGTACTGGCACGTGTGCTCGGGGTGCCACTTCCGGGTGAGGGTGCGGTCTTGCCGCATTTGTCGGGCACGGCGAGAGCGGGCAAGGCGTCGCCGCGATCGGCGCGGGGCTTTCGATCCGACAACGGACCAGGTTGAGGACGCCGCGACCGACCTGAAGCTGCACGGCGGGGCCCTCCGTCGCTACAGGAAGCTGCACCTTCGCAAGCTGGCGGACGAGCCGCCGGACCCGGATGCCCTTGCGGGGATCGGGCTTTTCTCGCGGGTGTTTTCCGACGGGGATGAAAAGCCAACCGCAGAGGCCAGAGAGAGCGCGGAGGAAAACAAGGATTGAACCGGCTCGATTCCTTCAGGCAGGGACGTCGATCGACGGAATTGACGGTGGCCAAGGCCAACGCGGGGCCGCGATCGCGGCGGCGGGGGTGGTGGTGGTGCAAACCCGTTTTTTCTTGCGCGGGAAAACATGGGGGCATAAGCCAGGGGCCCCGCGCGGCCACGCCCCCCCGGCAAAGGACCCGCGGGGGTGGGCCCCGGGCGCTCTCGCCGGAGTCAGCGATGGCGGCCGCCGCGCTCAGTCCGTGGGCGCCGCCGCTAGGGTTGCCTTGACCATCGCCAGAATGCCGGCCCGGATCGGTCCCGGTAGGGCGTCCCAGCGTTCAATAATGATGGCAAGGTCCGGGTCGGGGTGGGCCCCGGAAATCACTGCGCCGTTTCCTACACCGCAAGAAGTGGCCCATCCGAAGTCCTTACGTCCAGAGCGTTTGCGATTCCTCAATACCAGACTGAGGATCCGGGCGTAACGATCCTCAACGAACCCGTGCTGCGACGGCTGGACCGCGTAGAAGAAGGCGCCGGCGACCGCATCCGCAATCTGGAGGCCCATTCGCCCACCGGCCCGACACGCGACGACCTGCTTTGGCCTGATCACGGACCACTCGATCCGAACGTCCAAGGGACCCGAACACGCTTCGAGACTTCCTCTGCTGGTTAGGCCCAGACATCTGGTCCCACGCTTCCAGGACCACCCGTGTGGGGACGGGAGGGACAAGGAAACATTGTACTCTCGCGGTTCCTTTCGGAGAGGGCCTCGCTTGATGAAGGCTCGGTTCCATCCCCAGCCGACGCGCGATCCCCTGCTGCCACAGCGCGCTGCCAGAGGACGATCCTCTTACCAAGGCATGGTCGTCGGGCTAGATGGCAGCCGGGTTCTCCCATCGCAGGTGGCGGAACCGGCCGAAGCCCGCGTCACAGGAGGCGAGCGTGGCGCCATGAGAAATCGCCAGTGCGGCCAAGTGCGCATCCGTGGTCAGATTCCCGGCCGTTCCCGCCTGGTCGAGGAGTTCCTTCAGAATCCGCCAGTGCCCGTCGGTTTCGCGTACCAACCGGACATTGGGATGGACCAGCCATTCCTCGACCTGGTCGATAGCCTGGCTCGCGGTCAGCGGTCGGGCGAAGACCCTCGCGTTGGTTGCCAAACGGAGAAAGCCGAGAAGGACGATCCAGGCTAAGCCGACCGGCTCGTCGGCGGAGAGGACCCGCTCCCACCAGGATCGAACTGGCTCCTGCAAAGGGGAATCCCGGTTGACCGCATAGATGAGCACATTGAGATCGACGAGTTTCATCTGCGTTGGGCCAGTTCCTCGCAAACCTCCTCATCCTCCAGGGACGCGGCCAGAGCCAGGGCCTTATCGAGGTTCACTTTCGGCTGGCCCATGGAGAACGTCTTCTGGCGGTAAGGGCGCGCTGGCTTGCTGTCCTGCTTCAAGGCGTTCATCCCGTGGCGCAACACCCGATTGACCAGTCTGGCCAAAGAGGTGCCCTCGCGGTGGGCCTGCTCCTTGAGGTCCTGCATCAAGTCGTCGTCAAGCTGCACGGTGGTTCTCATAGTGACATCATAGCATCATCCGGAGTGATGTCAAGATGCCAATCCACGCGCGAAGGGCCCGGTGCCGCTGCCGGCTCGACCGGCGGGATCAACAGCGGGAAAACGGCGAGAAAGCCCACCGGTTGCAGCCGGCCGGCTTGCAGGACTTGCGAGGTTGTCTGAGTCGCTGATGGGGGCGGTTGCGGGCCCCTCACCCCGGCCCTCTCCCGGAGGGAGAGGGAGTTGGAATCAAAT
>CAYGZA010000539.1:0-2564 GCA_964354135.1 uncultured Planctomycetaceae bacterium | reverse complement strand
AGGCCGTCATGCGGTTGAACGTCGCCCAGCATTTCCAGGAGGCGATCCGCGGGGCCGGGGTTCTCCTTCGCCCGGGACCGGTCGAGTTGGGCGTCGGTCAAGGGGTTTTCGGGCAACGTGGAGATCCAGGTAGCCGCCACCTATGCCTCGGGCGGAATGCTGCGATTCGACACCGTGCCCGACAGCCGCGGCGTGACGATCAACGTCCACTACTCGATCAGCCTCCTGCCGCAGACCGGCTACCAGCCGCGGATGGCCGACGACCGCGTGGGCCATTTCGTCACGGTCCTCAAGGACTATTCGAAGAAATACGAGTCGGATCGCTTCGTGCGGCTGGTGCAGCGGTGGGACCTTCGCAAGGCCGATCCGTCGGCGGACCTCTCGCCGCCCCGCAAGAAGATCGTCTTCTGGCTCGAAAAGACGATTCCCTTTGAGTTCCGCAAGCCGATCGGCGACGGCGTGCTGGAGTGGAACAAGGCATTCGAGAAGGTGGGGTTCGCCAATGCGATCGAAGTCCGCGAACAGCGCGACGAAGACGCTTGGGACCCCGAGGACATCAACTACAACACGCTCCGGTGGATCACGGCCGGGGCGGGTTTCGCCCGGGGACCTTCCCGCGTGAATCCCACGACCGGCGAGATCCTCGACTCGGACGTGATCTTCGACTCCGACTTCCTCATTTCATGGAAGGACCAATACGACATCCTCCGCCCGAAAGGCGGCTCGCCTGGCATCGTCGAGCCGCAGCGGGCGGCCGGCTCGGTCCTGGAGCAAGAGCTCCTTCGGCTGGGGGCGTCCACCGACGGCCCGCACCGTTGCACCTGCGAGCTGACCCAGGGTCTCGGGCTCCAGTTGGCCTTCGGCGCCGCGGCCCTCGGTGCGGCCCCCAAGCCGGCCAGCCAGGAAGAGTTTAAGAAGATGGTCATGCAGGCGGTCAAGGAGCTTGCCGCGCACGAGGTGGGCCACACCCTGGGGCTGCGGCACAACTTCAAGGCCAGCACGGTCTACTCGCTTGAGGAAATCAATGCCCCGGAGCGCGTCGGCCAGAGCCATTCCGGGTCGATCATGGACTACCTGCCCGTCAACATCATGCCCAAGGGCCAGAAGCAGGGGGATTACTTCAGCACCACCATCGGCCCGTACGATTACTGGGCCATCGAGTACGGCTACAAGCCGCTTCCCGGCGGCCCCGAGGGCGAGGTGGGCGAGCTGAAGAAGATCGCGGTGCGGTCCGCCGAGCCGGCGCTCGCCTACGCCACGGACGACGACGCCCGAAGCATCGATCCCGATCCGCTGGTCAACCTCTTCGACCTGGGCAAGGACACGGTGGCCTACGCCAAGTCGCGGAGCGAGCTGGTTGCCCAGCTTATCCCGGGCCTCGTGGATCGGATCACCGAACCCGGCGAAGGCTACCAGCAGGCCCGCCGGGCCTTCAGCCTGCTCTTAAGCGTGCAAGGGCGGGCGGTGCAATTCGCCTCCCGCATGATCGGCGGCGTCTACGTCCACCGCAGCCACAAGGGCGATCCGGGGGCCAGGCCGCCGTTGGTGATCGTCGAGCCCGCCAAGCAGCGCGAGGCCCTCACGTTCCTCCAGGAGCAGGTCTTCGGCGAGAAGTCCTTCGAGTTCCCGCCGGAGCTGTACAATCTCCTCCTCCCGACGCGCTGGTCGCACTGGGGAATCCGGGACGTGGAGCGGGTGGACTTTCCGGTCCGTGAGGCGATGCTCGCCCTCCAGGACCGGATCCTCGGGCAGCTCCTTTCCTCCTGGACCCTCGCGCGGCTGACCGATTCGGAGCTGAAGGTCCCGGCCGATCAGGACGCCTTCACCGCCGTGGAGCTGCTCTCCGGCTTGACCACGGCGGTCTTCCGCGAGCTGGACAAGCTCCAGCAGGGCGAATTCACGGCCCGCAAGCCGGCCATCAGCCCCTTGCGCCGCAACTTGCAGCGCCGCTACCTGGAGCGGCTGGCCGACCTGGCGATGGGCAACTCCCCCGCGCCCGAAGACTGCCAAACCCTGGCTTACGTCCAACTCGAGGGAATCGAGGCCCGGATCAACGCCGTCCTTCAAGGGAAGGCCAGGCTCGACCCCTACACCCAGGCGCACCTCAAGGAAAGCGCGACGCGGATCCGCAAAGTCATCGAGGCCCGGCTGCAGCTCCGCGCCCCCTAAGACCGCGGCGGCCGAGTCGCCCTCTCCCTTTGGGAGAGGGTTGGGGTGAGGGCCCTAAGTCGTAGAGTGCGTGTTTACACGCACGCTGGCCGGGACACATGGCCAAGCTTGCTTGGCTTGGCCACGGACCAGAACTCCACGAGCACTTGGGGCGTCAGCAGGGGTTCTTCGCCGCGGGACACAAGCCGCTTGATGGCCTGGACGGCCTCCGCGTGTTGGGACGACTTGGGGGCCGCCGCTCGCAACAGCACGTTGGTGTCGATCAAGTATCGCGCCATCAGTCGTAAAGGCTCTCACGGCGCAGGCACTCGGCCGGAAGATCGGGGGTGTCCGGCGCCGACGTGCTAGTGCCGTTTTCAGTTCAAGAGTTTCGCGTTTTGGAAGAAGTGGCCGTT
>CAYGZA010000538.1:0-2574 GCA_964354135.1 uncultured Planctomycetaceae bacterium | reverse complement strand
CACGCCGGTCAACGTGATCCGCGTGGACGACCAGACGTCCCGCTGGGCCCTGGAAGCCCTCCGGCGCATGCTGGAGGTGAAGTAGGCGCTTCCACCGCCTTCTCACCTTCTCACGCCTTCACCCCTTCACCCCTTCACCCGGTCGCCTCGGGAAGAAAGGGGTCAGAACTCTTTGTTTCCCTCTCCTGGCAGCCTGCAAACCCCCATAAATCGTTCTGACCCCTTTATGTCCGCTCTAGGAGAGCGTCTTGTGGAACCGCCGGGCCGCCAGGCTTAGCGTTAGAACCCCAATTACGGCCAGGGCGGCGATCTGCGGCCAGAGCACGCTCATCCCCACGCCCTTCAAGAAGATCCCCCGGACGATCACCAGGAAGTAGGCCAACGGGTTCAGCACGTCCAGCCACTGCACCACAAGGGGCATGTTGGCGATCGGAAACACGAAGCCCGACAAGAGCATCGCCGGGAAGAAAAAGAAAAAGGTGCTCATCATCGCCTGCTGTTGGGTCCGGCTCACCGTCGAGATGAAGAGGCCCACGCCCAGCGTGGTCAAGAGGTAAAGCCCGGTGGTGAAGAACAACAGCGTCAGGCTCCCCCGCACCGGCACCCCGAACCAGTACACGCCCACCAGCGACACCAACGCCACGTCCACAAACGCGATCAGGGCGAACGGGACCGTCTTGCCGAGGATGAACTCCACGGGCGTGATCGGCGTGACGATGATCTGCTCCATCGTGCCGACCTCCTTCTCCCGCACCACGGCCATGCTCGTCAAGAGCAGCGTGGCGATGCTGACCACGATCACAATCACCCCGGGGACGAAGAAGTTGCGGCTTTCCAGGTTCTCGTTGAACCATGCCCGCGATTTGAGCTCCACCAGGCCGGCGTCGCGGGTCATCCCGAGCTGCCGCGTGAATCGCTCGACGAGGAGCTGCTCCGACGTGCCGTTGGCGATCCGCCCGGCGTAGCCCAGCACGATCCAGGCGGTGTTCGAGTCGCTGCCGTCGACGATGAGCTGGACCCGGGCCGTGCGCCCGGCGCGGAGGTCCTCGCTGTAGCCGCGGTTGATGCGGAGGATGACGCTTGCCCGGCCGCGGTCGATCGCCTCCTGCGCCCGGGCGTCGTTTTCGACGTGCGCCACGGCGTCGAAATAGCCGGAGCCGGTGAAGCGGGCCACCAGGGAGCGGCTCTCCTCGGTGTTGTCCAGGTCGTAGACCGCCGTGGCCACGTGCTGGACGTCGGTGCTCACCGCGTAGCCGATGATGAGCGTCTGGATGCAGGGGAGCACGAAGATCACCGTCCGCATCCGCGGGTCGCGGATGACCTGGAGGAACTCCTTCACGAGCATGTGGCGGATGCGCTCGAACATCGCTACTGGAGCCTCTTCTTGAGCCGCGCGTTGGCCGCCAGCACCATCGCGACCGCGTAAACGGTCAAGAGCCCCGCCTCGACGGCGAGGATCTCCAGCCCCACGCCCTTGAGGTAAATCCCCTTCAGTAGCGCCACGAAGTACCGGGCCGGCACCACGTAGGTCACGGCCTGGATCACCGGGGGCATGTTGGCGATGGAAAACATGAACCCGGAAAGCAGGAACGCCGGCAGGAACGTCGCCACGATCGCAAACTGGCTGGCCACAAGCTGGCTCTTCGTGACGATGCTGATGAGCATGCCCATCGCGAGGGCCCCGGCCAGAAAGATCGAGGCCATGCCGAACAGTAGCGCCACGCTCCCCCGCAGCGGAACGCCGAAGACGAACTCGCCCATGAGCACCGCCAGGAGCACGTCGAACATCCCGATGGCGAAATACGGGATGAGCTTGCCGAGGATGAGTTCCCGCCCCAGGACGGGCGTGGCAATGAGCTGCTCCATCGTCCCCTGCTCCCATTCCCGGGCGACGGTGAGCGACGTGAGCAAGGCCGAGATGACCATCATGATCACGGCGATCAGCCCGGGGACAATGTAGTTCCTCGACTCCATGTCGGAGTTGAACCAGACGCGGGGTCGGAAATCCAGCGGCTGCCGGATCGGCGGCACCCCGGCGCGTCGGAGCGTCTTCAGGGCGACCTCTTGGGAATACGTGCCGGTGACCGACTCGGCGTAGGCTATCACGATCGAGGCCCGGTTCGCGTCGCTCCCGTCCACGATCAGTTGCACGCTGGTCCGGCGGCCCGACTCGACCCGCTCGGCAAAGTCGGTGGGGATCACCAGGGCGACCATCGCCTGGCGGGTGTTGATCGCCCGGTCGAGTGCCCCGTAATCCGACAAGCCGCCGGCGATCGTAAAGTACCGCGAGCCGCCGAACCGGCTGACCAGCTCCCGGCTGGTGTGCGTGCCGCTCTGGTCCCAGACGACCATCGGCACCCGGTCCACGTCGAGCGTCAGGGCGTAGCCGAAGAGGATCAGCATGAGCATGGGGATCGCGATCGCCATGCCCAGGCTCCGCGGGTCGCGCAGGACGTGGAGGAACTCCTTTCGGGCAACGGCGCGTACGCGGCGGAAGTTCATCGCTGGACCTCCTCCGGAAAAGGGGACAGGCACCTTTTGCCTGAAAGGCCCGGAGGGTGCTTCGCACAAAAG
>CAYGZA010000537.1:0-2576 GCA_964354135.1 uncultured Planctomycetaceae bacterium | reverse complement strand
GCTGCGGAGATTCGTCTTCCCCGAGAAGTGCCCGGAGTGCGGTACGAAGCTGGTCAAGGACGAAGGCGGGGTTTACATCCGCTGCCCGAATCAGGAATGTCCGGCCCAAGTGAAGGAGCGGATCCGCTACTACGCCAGCCGCAACGCGATGGACGTCGAAGGGCTGGGCGATAAGTTGGTGGATCAATTGGTGGAGCAGGGACTCGTGCGCCGCTA
The DNA here is from genome assembly GCA_964354135.1 of uncultured Planctomycetaceae bacterium. Lineage (GTDB taxonomy): Bacteria > Planctomycetota > Planctomycetia > Pirellulales > Thermoguttaceae > CAYGZA01. The sequence goes on along the minus strand of CAYGZA010000537.1, from coordinate 2,360 downwards.
CGGCGATTTGTACCGCCTCAAGCTGGAGGCGTTGGTGAGCCTGGAGCGGATGGGCCGCAAGTCGTCGGAGAACCTCCTGGCCGGGATCGAGGCGAGCAAAGACCGGGGGCTCGCCCGACTGCTCAACGCCTTGGCGATCCGGCACGTGGGCGCCCGCGTGGCGACGGTGCTGGCGGAGCACTTCCCCTCGATGGACGCCCTTCAAGCGGCAAGCGTGGACCAATTGAGCCGGACCCACGAGATCGGGCCGATCATCGCCCAAAGCGTGTACGACCATCTGCACAGCCCTTTCGGCCGGGAAACGATCGGCGACCTGAAGAAGCTGGGCGTGAAGATGGCGTCGGCCGCGCCTGCGGTTGCCGGACCGCGGCCCCTGGAAGGCAAGACCTTCGTAGTGACCGGCACCCTGAAGCGCTACAGCCGCGATGAGATTCACGAGGTCATAGCCCGGCACGGGGGCCGCGCGGCCTCGAGCGTCTCCAAGAAGACCGACTACCTGGTTGCCGGCGAAGAGGCCGGGAGCAAGCTGGCCAAGGCCCGCCAGCTCGGCGTGCCGGTCCTCGGCGAAGAGGAGTTCGAGAAGCTGATGGGCCGCTGATCGGGAGGGCGAGGCTTCTGCCGAGCCGCAGCGGCGACAATCGCGGGCTCACATTGGCTCGGCAGGAGCCTCGCCCTCCCGGCCGGGCGGAAAGTCCGCGGCTCGGCTCTCGAGGTTGCTGGTTTCGGTCGGCAGAGGCTATACTGAAACTTGGGGGGCTTCGTCGCTCGCACACGGCCTTTCTCCGGAGTCCCGCGATGGGAAGCCGCTGGATCGGTTGCACCACTGCCTGTAGCGTCTTGCTCGTTGTCTTCCTCTGCCGGGACGTCGCGGGTCAAAAGGAAACCGCGCGCCAGCCTCTGCCGGAGGCCGCCGTCGAGGAGAAGGCGCTTCAGGCCCTCCGCGACCGGCACCGGGCGGAGTACGAGAAGGCCAAGACCCCCGAGGAAAAGGCGGCCTTCGTCGGAAGACTCCTCTCTCAGGCCGGGCGGGCCAGAAAGGGCTCCGCCGAGCAGTTTGTGCTCTGGAAGGTGGCCCGGGACGTGGCCGTTCAGGCCGGCAGTGCGGACCTGGCGATCCGCGCCATCGACGGCATGGCCGAGCAGTTCGAGGTAAATGGCCTCGCCATGAAGGGCGAGCTGTTGACCAAGCTCGCCAAGACCGCCCGGCAGCCGGCCGAGAAGAGGGCCCTCGTGTTGGCCGCGCTGGGGACAATCGACCAGGCAGTTGCGCAGGACAACTACCTGGGGGCCGAGCGGCTGGCGGTCGCGGCCTCCGCCCTGGTGCGGGAAACCAGAGACGCCAAGCTCGCGCAGCACGTCGCCGCCCGGAAGGCCGAGATCGGCGAGCTGGGCAATGCCCACACCTGGGTGGCGAAGGCCAAGGGTGTGTTGGAGAAGAAGCCGGACGACCCGGCGGCGAATCTGGCCGTGGGGAGTTTCGTGTGCCTGTGGAAAGGGGATTGGGCGGCGGGGCTCCCGATGCTGGCCAAGTCGGGCGACGCGCTGCTGCGCGGGCTGGCCGAGCAGGAGCGCACCGTGGCCGACTCGGCCCAGGCCCAGACCGAGCTGGCCGACGCCTGGTGGGACCTGGGGCTTCGCAGCGACGGGATTGCGCGGAGGCAACTGCAGCTCCACGCCGCCCACTGGTATCGACGAGCCGTCCCCAATCTGCCCGAAGGGCTTGCCAAGTCCAGGGTCCAGAAGCGGCTTGCCGAGACTGCGGCGCTTAACGTGAGCCTTCCGTCGGGAGTGAAACCCGGCGTCAAGCCCGGCGGCGCCGGCTCGGCCGGCTCCTCGCCGGACTCCGGCGTCACGCAGGATGCCGGCAAGAAGAGGCGGCTTGCCCGGAAGAACCGCTACGAGTCGATGCTCGGCGTGTATCTGGTCGGCGGGAAGCCTACTCCCTTCGTCAACGCGAGCGTGCCCAACGGGTCGAACATGCTGACCGACGAGATCGCGGCGGCGATGCGCGGCCGGATCAACCTGACCCAGATCGGCTACAAGGGCATCGCCCGCTTCGAGATCACCCAGGAAGGGACCTACGAGTTCGACCAGCGGTTCGACAAGGTCTGGGTCAACAACCGCGAGATGGGCTTCGGGAACTCGAAAGGGAGCGTCAAGCTCCCCAAGGGCCTGTACGAGATTCGGGTTGAGGAGGGCGGCCGCCAACTGCGGGGCGCGCTCCTGCGAATCAAGAACAAGGAGACCGGGGAGCCGGTGCCTCTGTTCAACTTCGGCGGCGACGTCGAAAAACTTCTGCACCAGCCGGCGGGCCCTTTCCGGGTGACCGAAGTCTCCGACTGGCAGCCGGTGGAGTTGCC
>CAYGZA010000536.1:0-2577 GCA_964354135.1 uncultured Planctomycetaceae bacterium | reverse complement strand
AACCAGATACCGCTTTCTCCGATGCAGAAATCGCAGGCGTGAAGGTCATCTTGGAGTCAAGCGGCGGCTCCGATCGTTCAGGGTTGTACTGTGCCGGCCAGCCAAAAGCCTCGCCCTCCCAAGGCTTCCCCTCGGCGTGCAACCTGACCGCGAACTCCCTGACCTCCTCAAGGCATGGGATGACAATGGGCACGATCGAGGCATGATCCTCTTGAGTCCTGATTTTCGCCCTGACGGTTACCACGTCTCTCCTCCTCCCTTTGCCATGCTTCCAAGGATATCACGTTGTGTCGTGGAATGGAGGGGCGACCACTTTCGCCACACACCCCATCCAGGGGGCACTGCCAAGTCGCCCTCCCGCCTGCTACAATACGGCCCTCGCGGGGGCGATTGGGCCGGGGGTTCGCATGAAACACTACGGGACGGTGGCCATCGTCGGCGTGGGGCTGATCGGTGGGTCGATCGGCATGACCCTACGCGAGCGCGGACTGGCCGACCGGGTCATCGGCATCGGGCGCCGCCAGCCGAGCCTGCGGACGGCCCGGCGGGTCGGGGCGGTCAACAATACCACCGTCGAGATGGCCAAAGGTGTGGCCGAAGCGGAGTTGATCGTCGTCTCGACGCCCGTGGGCCGGATCGTCGAGGACGTCCAGCGGGCCGCCCAGTTCTGCCCTGAAGGGACCCTGATCACCGACGCAGGCAGCACCAAGCGATCGATCGTTGAGTCTCTTGATGCCCGGTTGCCGCGGGGCTGCCGTTTTTTGGGGAGTCACCCGCTGGCCGGGAGCGAGAAGGCCGGCGCCATCCACGCCCGGGCCGATCTCTTTGAGGGCCGCATCGCCATCCTCACTCCGACCAAGAACACCCGGGCCGAGGATTTCGACACCCTGGAGGGATTCTGGTCCGCGCTAGGTTCCGTGGTGGTGCAGATGTCGCCGGAGGACCACGACCGGGCCCTGGCGCTCACGAGCCACGTGCCGCACCTGGCGGCCGCGGCGTTGGCGGCGATCCTGCCGGAGCGATACTTCCGCCTCAGCGGCACCGGAATCCTCGACACCACGCGGATCGCCGCCGGGGACCCCGAACTGTGGAAGCAGATTTTCCTGCTCAACCGCGAGAACGTCCTGGCGGCGCTGGACCGGTACGACGAGCAGCTTGCCGCCCTGCGGACCGCCATCCGGCAGGGCGACGAAAAGACCCTGGTCCATCTCCTTACCCTCGCCCAAAAGAACCGCAATGCTCTGGGAAGTTGACATCTACCCGCAAGCCGGACAGTCCGACTTGCTCGCGCGCCGGGTTGCCGGCGACGCGGCCGACCTGGGACTGGCCCCGGACCTGGCCGTCACGGCCGCCCAGGGGTATCTGATCCAGGGCGACATCGATCGGGAGCAGGTGCTCAAGATTGCCCACGAGCTCTTGGCCGACAGGGTCGTGGAGCGGACCGTCGTGGCCCCGGTCGGGGACGCCGTGCTGTCCCAGGCCCCGAACGGCTGCCCGCGGCTCATCCACGTGCTCCCGAAGCCGGGGGTGATGGACCCGGTAGCCCAGAGTGCCCAGGCGGCCATCGCCGATTTCGGCATTTGCGCGGAGGCGGTGCGGACGCTGAAGAAATACTGGATTGGCCGGCTGCCGGACGAGAAGCTCGGCCTGCTCTGCTCCAAGATCCTGGCCAACGACGCGGTGGAGCAGGTGATCGTCGGGCCGCTCACGTTTACTCACCTGGAGGTCGGCGCCCCGTACCAGTTCAGGCTGGTCACGGTCGCGATCCGCGAGATGGCCGCCGCCGCCTTGGAGCGTCTCAGCCGGCAGGGGCAGCTTTTCTTGTCCGTTGCGGAGATGCAGGCCATCAAGGCCCATTTCGCCGCCCTGGGACGCGACCCCACCGACGTGGAACTGGAAACCCTCGCCCAGACCTGGAGCGAGCATTGCAGCCACAAGACGTTGGCCGGCCGGATCGACTACCGCGACGAATCGTGCCGCCGCCGCTTCGAGAACATGCTCAAGGAGACGATCTTCGCCGCCACCCGGACGATCCGCCAGCGGGCCGGCTCTCGGGACTGGTGCGTGAGTGTCTTTGAGGACAACGCCGGCGTGATCCGCTTCGACGACCAGTACAACGTCGTCTTCAAGGTGGAAACGCACAACCATCCCTCGGCCCTGGAGCCGTACGGCGGGGCGAATACCGGGATCGGCGGGGTGATCCGGGACCCGATGGGGACCGGCATGGGGGCCAAACCGATCGCCAATACCGACGTTTTCTGCTTTGCCCCGCCCGACACCCCGTTCGACCAGCTCCCGCCCGGCGTGTTGCACCCCCGCCGGGTGATGAAGGGCGTGGTCGCCGGCGTCCGGGATTACGGCAACCGCATGGGCATCCCTACGGTCAACGGGGCGATCTACTTTGACCCGCGGTATTTGGGCAACCCGCTGGTCTACTGCGGCAACATCGGGCTGATTCCCCGCGACAAGTCCCGCAAGGAGGCCAAGCCGGGCGACCTGATCGTGGCCGTCGGCGGGCGGACCGGCCGGGACGGCATCCACGGCGCGACCTTCAGCTCCGCCGAGTTGACCAGCCAG
>CAYGZA010000535.1:0-2582 GCA_964354135.1 uncultured Planctomycetaceae bacterium | reverse complement strand
ATGGCGTGAGGCGCGGCATAAAGCGTTATGCTGAAGCATAACCTACCTTGTTGGGTGCCACGGCCTGCTTGTCAGCCCGTGAAGACCGCAGCCAAGGCAAGTTCGGCACTGGCGGACAAGCCGCCAGTGGCACCCGCGGGGGTGCCCAGCGGCAAGCCATGAGGGTCTTCCATCCCAAGACCGGGAAGTCGTTCCTTCAGAAAACGCGCGGGTGCCGCGGCTCGACGGGCCGCGGTGGATTGTGGCATGCCACTGCTTGGAACAAGCAGTGCTTCCCATCCGACTCGCCAACCAGTGCGGGGCCAGTAGTAGGCTGGGTCAAGCCCGAAGGGCCACGACCCAGCTTCGGGGTGTGCAGGATTGGTGAGAACCCAATCGCGATTTGTCCTCCCTGGAGTCAGTGCTCGTGAGTAACCTGGTACTAGCAGTTGGACTCCTCTTGACGGTCACTCTGAAGACGAGCGCTGAAAAGCCCCATCCGCGCGTCTTCTTGACGCGCTCGGACGTGGAGCGGGTCCGGAAGGCCGTCGCCGCCGACGCCGCGTTCGCCCGCTGGGCCGACGACTTGGCCGGGCACGCGGCGGCCGAGAAAATCGCCGACCTGCCGCCCCTGGAGCGGACCTGGTGGGAAACCGACCGCAAGAGGCCGTGGCTGGAGACCTACCCGCAGATCTGGCACCACACGATGGTCGTTTCGCTCCGGTGGGCGGATCTGGCCCGCCGCTGCGCCCGGGCGAGCATGGTGCGGCCGGAAGCGAAGCTCGCCGAAAAAGGGAAGGAGGTGCTGCTGCGGCTGGCCGACTACACGTTCGAGTTCGAGCACTACGACGTAGGACTGAACTACACGATCTTCGCCACCGCGGCGCTGGAGGCGTACGACATTCTCTACGATGCGTTCGACGCGGCCGGGCGGCAGAAGGTCGACGCCTTCTTTCACCGCTTCCTGGCCGCCGTGGAAAAAAACGACCGCTACTGGATCGAGCACGAGCCCGGCGGCGGGCTGAACAACCACTACGCCTGGCACAAGCTCGGCTTCCTGCTGGTCGGGCTGTTTTACGACCGGCCGCAACTGGTCGAGGAGGCGTTTCGCGGTCCCAAGGGGATCGACTTCCTCATGCGGCACGGCTTCACCGATGACGGCCTCTGGATGGAAGGCTCGATTCCCTACCAGTTCGCCGCCACCGCGGCAATGCTCGTGGCGGCGGAGACCCTGGAAAACACGGGCCATCCGCGGAGCCTCTATCGTCAGGAAACCGCCGACGGCCGCACGCTCAAAGCCGCTTACGATGCCCTGTTTCCGCTCCTTTTTCCCGATCGCACGCTGCCGGCCATCGGCGACTGTTACGGGCAGCGCCCGCACCTTGGAAAACACCACGACTGGGAGATCCTCTGCCGGCGTTTCCGCGATCCCCGCTACGCCTGGCTCTTGCGCGACCTGAAGGAGCGATCGCGGCAGGCCCTTTTCGACGGCTTGGCACAACTTCCCGCGGCCGATCCGCCCGGCCAACACTCGCGGCTCTGGCCCGAGCACGGTTATGCTGCGCTCCGGACCGTGGAAGGTCCGGAGTATTGGAGCGGCCGCGGCTGGACGCTCTTCGCCACGTATTCGAACAATCTGGTCCACGAGAACGCCGACAAGCTCTCGATCCAGCTTTTCGGCGAGGGGCACTTGTGGCTTTCTGACTGCGAGGCCCGACCCGGGGCGGAACACAGTTTCTCCGCGGCCGTGCAGTCACAACTGAATCGCGAGACCCTTTGCCACAATGCCCTGCTTGTCGACGGCCGCAGCCAGCGCCACCCGAACCGGCAGCTCGACCTCGTGGAGTACCACGTGCTGCCGAACGTGAAGCGGCTTACGATCGGCGACGTGTCGGGCCGGCTCTACCCCGGCGTGCGGCAGCTCCGCACGTGCATCGTCCGCGCCGAGTACGTGCTCGATTTCCTCCAGGTGAAGGCCGACAAGCCGCGCGAGCTGGCCTGGATCGCCCACGTCGACGGAACGCCGTCGGCAAGCTCCGTCGAGAAGCCGCTCGCTCCAGCCGTGTTCCCCGCCCAGCCGCCGTGGTCCTATCTCCGGACGCCCCGGCGGGCCGACGCGGCCAATCTCTATTGGGAGACCTTCCGCCACGGCGACCGCGCGTTTCGCATGGACGTCTCGTGCAGCGGGCCGCAAGAGCTCGTCACGTGCGGCTTTCCCAAAGACGACGGCCCGAACCCCGATACCATCCCTATGCGCATGCTCCGCTCGCGCGCGGCCGACGCCTGGTACGCCGCGGTCTACCGCTGCGGCACTTCGCTGGACGCTCCGATGCGCCTCGACGCAGCACCGGGGGAATCGGGCAACTGGCTCGTGACGGTGGCCCTGGGCAACACGCGATTCACGCACCGCGTACCGCAGTTGCCAGAGCAAGGGCCTCCCGGCAAGGCCGGGGGTGCAAGCCCTCCTTTGGGCACTCGGACGCAATTGTCCTGGACCGCGCGCAACGGCTTGCTCGCACGCAGGCCGATTCAACCTTCTGGACGTTTGGACTACGGCCAGGGATCGCCGGTCCAGGTGCCGTAGAACGTCAGGGCGTAGTCGA
>CAYGZA010000534.1:0-2597 GCA_964354135.1 uncultured Planctomycetaceae bacterium | reverse complement strand
GGGGAGAGGGGCAGGGGGTGAGGGGTTTTGGGATAGACTCTTACGCTGATTCGGTCACCCGATCGTCCTCATTTCTCCACGAGAAACAGCGACCGCACCGGGGGCAAGTGCAATCGCACCCGGGTCACGTCTTGGCCGTCTTCCGTGACGCGCGTAAACTCGGCCGGTCCGATCGCGCCGGTGTGCGGGTCCCACGACTCAAGCTGGTGCTTCCCGCGGAGCCCGACCTGGGTGTCGACGGCCGTGTTGCTGGAGTTGGCGAAGAAGTAGATGCCCTTGCCGTCGCGGACCTTGTGGATGTAGGAGAGGTTGCCGCCGGCAAGCGCCGGGACAGAGTCGAACTCCACGTCGTACACGGCCGCCGCATCGTCCAGCGCCTTGCGGAGGGCCCCGGGCGACGGCCTGGCGATGAAGCACGCCTTCCCGCCCCGGGCGTTGGATGCCTTGATCTCGCCGGCGACCGGCCCCTGCGGATCGACGCCGAAAATCGCCCGGACCGCAGTCCGCACCTTCTCGTCCGCCCCGAATTCCGCCGACTTGTGCGGCAACCGCGTGGTGGCGATCACCTTGCCGCCCGCCTCGTAGAACTTCCGGATCTTGGCAAGCGTGCCGGCGGCGATCGTCTTGGAGCCGGGCAGAACGAGCACTTGGTATCGCTCGGGATGCCTTGCGTTTTCCAGCGCAAGCAGGTTGCCGCGGACGGCACACTTCCCGTCCAGCGTCTCGGGGTGCAGGAACGTGAAATCGCGGCGGACCTCAAGAGCGAGCATCTCGCCGACGTCCATGTAGTCGGCCTCTTCCTGGATCGGGCCGCCGAGGTAAGGATTCCCGGGGCCGAAACGGTAGCCCGCCTGGAGCGTGGCGATCGGGTACAGGACGGCGACGTCGGCCACGTGGGTCCCGCCCTGGAGCATCACGTTGAGCCGGCCGATGTACTTGTTGTACCCCGGCAACTGCGGCCCCCAGATGGGATCGCGCCAAGAGAGCTCCGGCGGAAAGATGATCTTGCTCGGGTCGTTCCACACGGCGTGCGGGACCATGAAGTTGATCCCCTTGGCATACTGGTCCATGGCCTCCTTGTAGAGCTGCGGCGGCTGCATTTTCTCCACGGCCCCGTAGGTCTCGGTCATCACCAGGTCGCGGTCGTAGTTGCAGGCCGCCGAGCTGACCAGCTTGTACGCCTTGGAAGCCCGGCCGTACTGGAAGATCTGGTCCACCCCGGGGATGTCCTGGTGCTTGAAGGCCTTGATGAGGTCCCCGCAGAGCCCCGTCGGATTGACGATCTCCTCCTGATCCACGTGCCCGGTGAGCTGGATCCCATGGGTCGTACACCACTCGTTGATCGTCTTGGGGAAACCGGTGGCATAGAGTTCCGCACGGAAGCCGAAGAGGGCATTGCGAGCGGCCTCGGTCTGGGGGCCGATGTCGTACCAGAGGGCCGGATAATACGGCACCGGGCTATAGCCCTGCCTTGCGTGGAACTTCGCGTTGAAACGCTCCGTCCACATGCGGCCGCCCTGGACCTGCCAGAAGGTCGGCTCGTCGTAGAAGGCGCTGTCGATCGTGGTGCCGAAGTGTCTTGGGAAGCGGTCGTAGAACCGCTGGTACGTGAGCTCGATGAACCGTTTGACCGCCTCGGGGCTGAGATAATCGACGTGGTTCCAGCCGTCGCGGACGCACGTGAAGATCATCACCTTCCATTTGCCGGCGGGGACGTTCCAGGCGAGCGTGCCGCCGGCGACGTGCTTGGTCACGTCGATCCGGTCTTTGGTCTGGAGATTCATGGCCACGGCGCCCATGAGCACGCCCGGCGGAACTTGCTTCTTGCAGGGGGCCGGCCCGGCGATATCTTCTTCGGCCATGTCGAGCCGCTTGGCGGTGGCCTCGGGATACTTGGCAGCCAATTGCCCGCCGGCCCAACCGCTGGGGAACCAGTCCTCGTCGTAGAGGCACATCTTCATGCCCAGCGCGGCGGCCCCTTCGAGGGCGTCGCCGTAGCGGTCGAGGAATTCCGGCGACGTGTACGCCGGCGCGAGTCCCTGGGCCGTGATGATCCCGAAGCCGTAGTAGCCGCTTGCGTCGCGCGATTTTTCCATCTGCTCCAGAATGCCGGCCCGGGTGACGGTGCCGTTCCAGAACCACAAGGGCCGGGACTTCCTGGCCAGCGGCGGATCGACGAACTCGCTCCTCAGGTCAGCCATTGCCGCTGCGACAACACACGCGCAGCCAGTGCCGAGAATCACTCCGCACCAGCCGGTGATGGATGTCATTCTCCGTCTCATGGTTCTTCCCTTCGTGCTACTGACGGCGAGAATGCGCTCGCGCCGCGCAGACTTCCGAGGTCTATGAGACTTCGGAAGTCTGCTTGGTTAAACTGATTTGGGTGTAACCGGCCTTCACAGGGTCTTCCGCCGACTTTGCTGTCCAGACCATGATTTCGGCGTGAATTTGGCCTTTTTCCGGTTCATCCGGCTGAAGCGTACCTGGGGTTGAAAAGTGTGGACATGCTTATCCCATAAGGGGTTGCGCAAGCGACCTTTGAAACGGGAGGATTCAGCATGTCCACGAGTTTGTTGTACCACGGATTTGGCATCCGT
>CAYGZA010000533.1:0-2611 GCA_964354135.1 uncultured Planctomycetaceae bacterium | reverse complement strand
GCTGCCCGATCGTCGATACCTGGTGGCAGACCGAGACCGGCGGGATCATGATGACGCCCTTGCCCGGGGCCATTCCCACCAAGCCCGGCAGTTGCACGAAGCCGCTCCCCGGCATCGTTCCGGAGATTGTCGGCCAAGACGGCAGGCCGGTGCCCGCCGGCAGCGGCGGCAAGCTGGTGATCGCCCAGCCGTGGCCCGCCATGTTGCGCGGCATCTGGGGCGACGACCAGCGCTACAAGGACCAGTACTGGAGGGAAGTTCCCGGGAAATACCTCTGCGGCGACAACGCCCGCTGCGACGAGGACGGCTACTATTGGATCATGGGCCGGATCGACGACGTGCTGAACGTCGCCGGGCACCGCCTGAGCACCATCGAGATCGAGAGCGCCCTGGTGAGCCATCCGGCGGTTGCGGAAGCGGCGGCGGTGGGCCGGCCCCACGACATCAAGGGCGAAGCCGTGGCAGTGTTCGTCACGCTCGTCAACGGAGACCCGGGCAACCCGTTGCGGGAAACGCTGAAGCAGCACGTGCGCAAACAAATCGGCGCACTTGCCGTGCCCGACGACATCCACTTTACCAACGCGATGCCCAAGACGCGGAGCGGCAAGATCATGCGGCGGCTCTTGCGGGACATCGCCCCGGCCGCGAGACGGTCGGCGATACCACGACGCTGGAAGACTACAGCGTCCTGGCCAGGCTGCGCCAAGATGAGGACTGATTGAGCCGAATCAAGCGACGTGGTCCGGTGCCGCAGTCCAGAAAGGAGTGTGTTCCGATGAAAGCAATGAAGAAGTGGTGCTCCTTGCTGCTTGTTGGTGTGCTGGTGATGGCACTCGGGGTGCTTACCGCGGAGGCCCAACGGCCGGGCCGCAAGTCCAAGGGTGCGAAAGCGGGGGCCAAGGCGAAGGCCGCCTTGCCCCAGGTCCCCGCGGGTTTGCCCAAGCTGCAAATCCCGGCCGACAACCCCATGACCCCGGAGAAGGTCCAATTGGGAAAAATGCTTTACTTTGACAAGCGCGTTAGTAAGGATGGCACCGTTTCCTGCGCCACCTGCCACGATCCCAAGATGGCCTGGACGGAGCACGAGCCCACGAGCACGGGCATTCACAAGCAAGTGGGCGGGCGGAATTCTCCCACGGTGATCAACGCGGCCTACGCCACCAGCCAGTTTTGGGACGGCCGGGCCAAGACCCTCGAGGACCAGGCCACCGGGCCGGTCGAGAACCCGATCGAAATGGGCCATAGCATGGACGCCGTGGTGGAGTCATTCTCCAAGATCCCGGGCTACCAGGAGCGGTTCCAGAAGGTCTTCGGCACGGGCGTAACGAAGGACGGCTTTGCCAAGGCGATCGCCGCCTTCGAGCGGACGATTCTCAGCGGCGACTCCCCGTACGACCGCTTCAGGGCCGGCGACGAGAAGGCCGTCTCGGATGGCCAGAAACGCGGGCTGGCCCTGTTCGAGAAGTCGGGCTGTGCCGACTGCCATGCCCCGCCCCTGTTCAGCACCTACGAGTTCTACAACGCCGGCGTCGGCACGGACAAACCGAAGCCCGACGTAGGCCGGAAAGAAGTGACCAAGAAGGACGAAGACACCGGCGCGTTCCGCGTGCCGTCGCTCCGCGAGGTCGCCAACACGGCCCCCTACTTCCACGACGGAAGCGCCAAGACCCTGGAGGACGCGGTGGGCCTGATGGCCGCCGGCGGCAAGGACAATCCGCACCGCTCGGCCGACATGCTCGATTCGGTCCGCAAGGCAAAGCTCAGCGAGCAGGACCGCAAAGAGATCGTCGAGTTTCTCAAGGCTCTGTCCGGCAAATACCCCATCATCGAGCCGCCGAAGCTACCGGAGTAAGCTGCCGTCCCATAATAACTCCCCTCTCCCGGTGAGCGGGAGAGGGGCAGGGGGTGAGGGCGGGCTAGTGCCGGGAGCGCAAGAGCGACATCACCGCAAACGCCGTCCCGTACTGCTGGTGGTAGTCGTACATCGGGAAATCCCACCAGGAGCCGTCCTTCTCTTGCACGCGCACCAGCACGTGCGCCAAGTGGTCCTGATAGAACGGCCGTTTCTCCGGCGCGAGCTGCTCGATGCAGAGCGCGGCGTAGTAATGGCCGTAGTAGAAGAAGTAGCCGGCGACCTGAAACCACGATTCGTGCGGGATCGGCCGCTTCCGGCCCAGGTCCAGCCAGAGGTTGCGGGCGAAAAGCCGGTCGAGCCACGTGCAGAGGACCTCGTCGGTGACCGCCTTCTCGCCCCAGGCCCGCAGCGCCAGGTTGCACGCCTGCGAGCGGCCCAGGCTGCCGCCCGGGCGGTTGATCGGGGCCATCGCGCCGTAGGGGATGATCTCCTCGGAGTAAAGGTAGCTGAAATCCGGTTTGCGCTGCCGGCGGATGGACTCCATGCCTCGTTTCACGAGCCGCGGCGGGGGCTCGACGCCGACGCGTTTCGCCTCGCAAAACGCCCATAGGGCCGTAGCCGTCACGAAGCTGTTGGTGTACCCGCTGGGTTTCCGAGTGTAGGGGAGGCTGAAGTCGTAGTACCCCCAGCCGCCGTTGACGTCTTCGTACCGGCCGAGCAGCTCGATCTGCTGCTCGATCTGCCGCTTGATCTCGT
>CAYGZA010000532.1:0-2641 GCA_964354135.1 uncultured Planctomycetaceae bacterium | reverse complement strand
GGCGAACTCATTGCCGACGGCGAGGGCGCGGCACTGGTCGCGGATCTCGCGGAGCGGCTGCTCGTTGACAAGCGCCGCGGCCCCGGCGCCGCCCGGCGCGAGGCCGCCTCCGACTTCGGCCCATCGCGTGCCGTCGGCGTCGTAAAGCGCGTCGGATGAGTCGACGAAATGGTCCCACACGTCGTCGAATGCCTCGATCAGTTGCCGCTCCAGGCGCGTGAGCCCGGGATCGCGGGCCGGCGCGCCCGCTCCGGCGGCCGCGGAAGCCGCCCTATCGCGATCCAATTGAGCATCTTGGTTCATGGCCTTATCCCTTCTTGATGGTGATGTTCGTCGTATTCCGAGAGTGCCGCGTCGCGCAAGCGCGGCGGCCAAACGCTCATGTCAGCCTTCTCTCTCTCTTCTCCGTGCCCTCCGTGCCTCCGTGGTGCATTCATACCGTGATCTCATCCGACCGGCAGCCGGTTTCCCAGCCCGTCGTCGGCCGGCGTGCCGCTGAGCAGCTCGGCCGCCAGGCGGATCGCCATCTCGGCGGCGTCCGGCCCGTCGTCGTGGTCGCCCACGGGGAACTGCTTGAGCTGCTCAACCAGCAGCCGCGTCGAGGGCGAATTGTCCCTCATGCGGATGCGCCGGGCCGCCAGGTAGGGTCCTAGCCGGCGGATCCGCACCAGCTTGTTGACGCGGTTGTCCAAGAGCCACGGCCGCACCCCCAGCAGTCCTTGCCGCTGGAACTCGGTCTCGAACTGGGCGCCCAGGAGTTCCTGGAACTGGTTGGCCTCCACGCCGAAGGCGTCGGGCCGGAACTGCCGGTAGTGCTCCACGCCGTCGGCGACGATCTGCGGCGTGGACCGCCGCGCCAGGTCGGCCTCCAGGTACAGGATCCCACGCCGGTCCACGCCCAGCTTCACCAGCGCCGAGAAATCGCCCCGCCGGGCGTCGCTCCCCTTGCTCGGATCGAGGGCCAGCGTCTTGACCGCCAGGTCGGCCGGCCAGTCGTCGAACCAGATCGACTCGTCGAAGTACGCCTCCGGCCACTCGCACAGCTCCGGATTGATCGGCGAGTTCTGCTTTTCGCGCTCGAAGGCGGTGTGGCCCCCTTCAGCCCGCATGCACATGAGCGTGTAGAGGTCCTCCTCTTCCGGCCAGAGGACCAGGGCCCCCTCGTCCATGTCGCCGCGGTGCTCCTCGTAGAACTGCCTGGCGGCCCGCCCGGCCTGGCGGTTGGCCACGTCGCTGTAGATCGACTCCCATGCTTCCCACAGCGACATGTTGGCCGGCCACCGCCGGATGGCCTGGAACACCCGCGACACCCAGCCCGCCGTCCGGTGCAGCTCCATGGCCAGGGCCTCGCGGTGCAGGGCGGTCGCCAGGTTCACGACGTTCGTCCGCGGCGTGCCGGCCTTCAAGAGCGTGCCGCAAAACCAGCTCCGCGAATACTCCCGCATGATCGCCGACTGCGTGTGACCGTCGTTCTGGAGGTCGTCGCAGACGATCAGCGTGGGCCGGTTGGCGCGGCGCCGCCGGCCGCGGATCCGCTGCCCGGTGCCGAAGGCCTCGATGGTCACCCCGTTGCGGAGCACCATCGCCCCGGCCCTCCAGACCGGCCCGCGGCCGACCGCGTCGGGATAGTCGGCGGCCAGGCGGGGATTGTCCAGCAGTTCCGTCTTGATGTTCTCCAAGTGCGCGCAGGCCTGGTGCCGGGTGTCGGAGATGATCCAGAGGTAGGGCTCGCGGCGCTCCATCGCTGCCCTCAGAGGAAAGGCCAGCGTGCCGATCGTCGACTTGGCGCCGCCGCGGGGCCCGAGCACGTTGAGCTTCATTCCCCGCGTATGCGCCATGCGGTCGAGGTGTTCCCCGAGCCAGCGGTGCATCGTCGAGGGGGGCAGGGCGAAATGACGGGGCAGGTACTTGCGGCCCCACTCCAGGAGCTTCAGCCCGCCGGGCCGCGCCGCCAGAAGCCGCCGCGCCTGCCCGTGCCTTCGCGCCAGCCGGTCGCAGAGGACCCTCAACGCCCCGCCCAGCCAGGCGGGAGCCGAGCCGTTCTGGAGCCAGGATGTGTCATGGTTGGTCTTCATCTTCCACCGCCTGGGGCTTGTGGGTCCTATGGAATGCGGCGGCCAGGGCCTCCATGCGTTTGAGGATGTTCTTGCGGTACTCGGCCACGGGAGTCTCCTCGACGATGACATCGGCCAATTCGGCCAACAGCCGGGTGATCTGGTCCAGCGTGACCACGTCCGGCCTCCGCGGCGCGAACTCCTCGGGGTTTCGCCGTTCCAGGGCCCACGCCGCCGCCCGCCAGTACTGCTCCTTGCCGGCCGCCTTCTGGATGCTCTTCATGTAGCCGACTTCGGCCTTGGACTCGGCGCGGGCGAGCTGTTCGGCGAACTCGGGATCGCGCACGGCGGTGTTCTGGATGGTGGCATGCGCACAGCCAACGTAGCGGGCCGCCGTCCGCCGGCTGCACCCCATCGAGAGAATCGCCAGGATCTCCCGCCTCTTGTAGTCGTCGAGAACTGGACGCCCGCCGCGCTTGGACATCCGTGGTTTCCTTCGTTTCGCGATACCGAGGAAAGAGGGGTCAGGGGTTAGGGGCAATACCGTTGAAATAGGCGCAAGTCACAGCCTTTTGCTAAGTTAGGGT
>CAYGZA010000531.1:0-2651 GCA_964354135.1 uncultured Planctomycetaceae bacterium | reverse complement strand
ACCTCGCCGCAGTCGTCGGCCTGGAATCGATCGCCATCGGCGACACGGTGAGCGACCCCGAAACGCCTCGGGCCCTGCCGCGGTTGTACGTCGATGAGCCCACGCTGCAGATGACCTTCGGCGTGAACACCTCGCCGTTGGCCGGGCGGGAAGGCAGGTTCCTCACGACGCGGCACCTGCGCGAGCGGCTCCTCAAGGAGCTGGAGAAGAACGTGGCCCTTCGCGTGGAGTGTATCGAGGGAGCGGAGTCGTTCCAGGTCTCCGGCCGTGGCTTGTTGCACCTGGCCGTGCTCATCGAGACGATGCGCCGCGAAGGCTTCGAGCTCTCCGTCGGGAAGCCGCAGGTGATCCTCCGCGCGCGGGACGGAGCGACGGAAGAGCCGTTCGAGACGCTGGTGGTCGAGGTGCCTTCTGAGCGGATCGGCCCCGTCATGGAGCTGGTCGGCGGCCGCCGCGGCCAGGTGGTCGAGATGAGCACCCACGGGAGCTACACGTACTCCGTCTTTTCCATTCCGGCACGAGGCTTGATCGGCCTGCGGACCCGGCTCTTGAACTCCACCCAAGGGACGGCGATCATGCACCACCGCTTCGACTGCTATCGCCCTTGGGACGGCGAGATCCCCGGGCGGCCCAACGGGGTCTTGGTGTCGATGGCTTCCGGCCGGGCGGTGGCCTTTGCCCTGGACGGCCTGCAAGAGCGGGCGGAGATGTTCGTGGCCCCGGGCGACGAGGTCTACGCGGGGATGATCGTCGGCGAGAACAGCCGCGAGGGGGACATGGTCGTCAATCCGACCAAGGAGAAGAAGCTCACCAATATCCGCGCCGCCGGCCGCGACGAAAACGTCCTCCTGAAACCGCCGAGAACCGTGACGCTGGAGGCAGCCCTGGAATACGTCGAGGAAGACGAGCTGGTCGAGGTCACGCCGGGCAAGATCCGCCTGCGCAAGGCCCTTCTTTCGGCCACGGATCGCCGCCGCCTGGCACGGCGATTGATGAAGATGAAATAGGCAGCGGGTGCGATTTCGGATAGAACGACTGCGGCATGGCACGGACCCCAGTGCGGTGCAGCACGACTTCGGGAGTCGAGTAGGGTGGGCATCGCCCACCGATTGGAGTAGAATGAGGTGGGCTCCCGATACGGGACGTGGGCAGTTGGTTACCGACTACCAGGGCCATGTGGGGTCGTGAACACATCTATATCGCCCAAGGTCGAGCACGTCGCTGCCGGCCTGGTCGGTATCGGTAACCGGATCGAAACCGGCCCTGCCGCGATCGCGGCAGCGCTTCGCTCGCCGTCGACGTGCGGCACAAATCCGGCAAGGGCGCACCTTCACCGTGAAGTTGCACCCCGAACATCGGTACCAGTCTTCTTCGGGGAGGGATTTCTGGTCGGCTCCGCCGGCCGGTTGCGTGGCGCCAACCCGGGCGATCCTCGCGACCGTGGCCCGGGCCAACCCGGTCTCGCGGGCAATCGCCCGGTAGGACACGTTCCCGGGTGCGAGCAGTTTGCGGGCCTTCGCCAGCGTTTGCCGGGGGACGTTGAAACGGTGGAACTCCAGGGGAAGGGGCGAATCCGAAGAGCCGACTCCCCTCCGCGGCCGATCGCCGGCGGCCTCGCCCGATTCGACGTGGGCGCCCGGGTCGCCCGCTGCCGGCCGGGGCTCGGGCGCCGGTTCCTTTCTCTCGGCGATCTTCCGGATGGTCGAGGGCAGGACCGCGAACGTCTTGGCGACCAGGGCCGCCGGCTGGCCGCTCGCCAACAACTCGCGGATCCGTGCGATCGTTTTCGGGTGCAGCATGGGGATAGGGCCGCGGGGGCTTTGAAGAAGACCGCAGATTCACGCTGATTCACGCGGATCGGCGTTCATCCGCGTCCATCGGCGGTTCGGATCGCCAACTTGCCCCCTGGCCGCGGAAACCGATTCTACCCTGTTTATAACAGAAAGACTTGTCCAAAATCTGGGCCACCGGGGGAAGGGAAAAGGCTGAAGGATGAAGGATGAATGGGGACCGGAGCGAGCAGGCGGGGGGACTTGACAGGGATGTCTTGCCGATCGAGAATGCCCCTGTGGCGACCGTCCTCATCACCCCGGTCGTCGTCGAAAAGGTCGGGCATCGGGACAAGTTCTATGAGCAGTGACCCATGACAACGAACCTCCAAACCATCACCTTGGCGGACCAGCGGTACGTCATCCTCCCCGAGGCCGAATACCGGGCCTTCTTGTCCTTGTCCTCGTCCAAGACAAAGACCGGCGAAACGGGGGAGCCTTTGCTGCCGTCTCCGGACGCCCGGGGGTACTACCCCGCCGTCGAGGCCGCCCGCGTGCTCCTGGCCCGCAAGATCATCCGCCGTCGCCGGGCACTCGGCATGAAGCAGACCGACCTGGCCAAACTGGCCCGGGTCCGGGTGGAAACGATCAGCCGGCTGGAACACGCCAAGCACAGCCCCAACGTGGCCACGGTGGACAAGATCGACCGGGCCCTCCGGGAGGCCGAAGCCGCGGGGCAAGCCGTAGCGCGCCCGAAACGCCGCAAGCGGAAGTAAGCTCCGAAGTCGGAAGTCGGAATTGGGAAGTGCTTCCGCGTTCCGACTTCCGACTGGGGTTTTGCAAATTGTGAATTGACCTTGTGAAAACAGGGGGTTTGGGGTC
>CAYGZA010000530.1:0-2685 GCA_964354135.1 uncultured Planctomycetaceae bacterium | reverse complement strand
CCTATCGCGCGCGGCAACCCAGCCGTTGACGCGCCGCCTCGACCCCGGCAGCCGCCAGTGCGTTTTTCCACCTGCCAAGGTACTTCTTCGCCGCGCACAGCAGGCCGTTGGCCTCCGCATGCGTTACCAGAGAGTCCGGCCGTGCTTCGGCTCGACGGAGATCCGTCCGGCTGACGGCCTGCAATTGCAGGTTCCCAATGGAGTTGGATGTCGTTCCAGTTTCTTGACCGCACGGGGTCAGCCGATTGCTGGCCCATGGCACCGCATTGCTCTGTGGATGGTTCATTCGACCCTACGGTGCGGCCTGTCTTGCTCGGGCGGCCAGGTATCCCCAGACGTAGGCGTTTCCCGCCATGGGTTTGTGTACGGTGTACTCGCACACGAAGGGGTCCCAAAAGACATCCCAGAAGGCTTCCATCGTCGGCCACTGCTTGTAGGGCGGATGAAAGACGCTCCCGGCGAAAGGCTCGATGAACGGGTCTGCCAGGCCCTGCATGTTGTTGTCCATCGGGCCAGCAACGGTGAGGCCGGGTGGGGGCGCCTGGTGCGTGATCCGATGATCGATGTGGAGGGGATGCCTCGGCGACTTCTGCCCCAGCCCGGTCGTGTAGCACATGTTGACGGGATTCGCCCCTGCGCCGGCCTGGCAGGCCAGGACGAGCGTCTTGAGGTATTTGGGATCTCCGGTCAGGACATCGGCCCTGGCCACGCTCACGCAGCTCTCCGGACTGGTCAAGGCCCCGTAGACGATCGGGGCATAGGGGTGTTTGGCCCAGCGGAAGCCGGTCCGGGCCACGCTCACGACGCGATGCTCCGCCTCCTTCAGCAGCGCATCGCGGCAGTGCTGCCGGACCTTCTCGTCGACGCCCGGCTTGTCCGTCCGGGCGTAAACCCAGGCGGAGTCCCCCTGATCCAGGCTGTCCCAGTTCACGGTCAACTCGGCGCCCGGCCTCTTGAAGAGGGTCGTGGCGAGGAACAGCTCGTTCCACTTCACGTCGCCGGTCAGACAAAACAGCTCGGCTGCGGCGAAGTTGCGGGCGTCGCGAACCGCGGGGTGTTTGGCCATCAAGTACGCCTTCTCTTGCCTTTCGCGGTCCTTCTCGGCCCAGGCCATCGCCTTCAGGGCACTTTCGCGGTAGACGGTCGCGCGCCGGGCATCCCGCGGGTCGAGCCAGCGCGCGGCGCGGGCCGCCGTCCCGGCGTAAATGTAGCTGGAGAAGATGTCGGGGGCGTAGGCCATCACCGCCAGTGATTCCTGGTGGCTGGCTTCGCCCCGGCGCGGGTGCTCCGAGGATTCGATGCCGCCGCGGATCCCACCCTCGGGCAGTTGCATCCGCCGATAGCAGTCGAGGTTGAACAGGGACTCGTTCACCACGTCGGGAAGCCCGTTGCCCGATTCGGGAAGGTTAAGCGGGAGGGCCGCGAAGTAGTCGGGGAACAGATCCGCCAACTCCAACAGAAGGAGCGTCGGCTTCATGTGCTGGATCCGCCGGTCCCAGTCTCCGGCGTCCATGTACCCACCCCAGGCGTTCGGAACGATCTCGTCGGTCTTGCCTTTGACCAGGTTTCCGAAGTTCGAGTCCTTCTGATTCAGGCCGTTGCCGGTATCCATGAGGGGTGCGGTCGAGGCGTAGACCTTCACGCCATCGTCCGGATGAAACGCCCGCGGGCGCTGGTATGTGGTGAAGGGCGGCCCGAGGGCAATGCCGCTCCGCTGATAGTAGAGGCCCTTCGCCGACACGGCGAACGCCTTTCTCCATGCCTCTTCGCCGATCTGGAAAGGATACGAGCATCCGATGCCCTGGACGGAGATGCGGTAGCTTCCCGGCTTCCGGAGGGCCGTGAAGTCCATCTCGTCAACGTCGACGCCGCTGTAGTTCTTGTTGTAGACATCCTCGGTCTTGTCGGAGGCCGCCTTGGAGAGAGCCGTGCGTCCCTGGAACACCGGCTTTCCGGTCGACTCGTCGATCACCTCAAAGGGGAGCTTGTCCTCGTACTTGACTCCGCCTCCGCTGCCCAGCCAGCAGGAGAGAAAGGCGATCTTGGCCGGGTCGTCGGGACGGAATCCAATCTGGCTGACGTGAACGGCCTCGCTCCGCAGCCGGGCCGGATCGAACGTGAACTTCTGGTCCGGCAGGCGGCTGCCGGGAAACGAGACCGTGTATTCCTTGCCGGCCACGAGCGGCTCGGGCAACTTGAGGTAGACGACGCTCTCGGTCGTGGCCTCGAACTTATAGACGCCGACCATCGCCAGGTCCGACGGCTTGCTCTTGCGATATACAGCGGCCGGCTCCCGCGTAGCGGTGTAATGATGGTCGTCGGCCGAGGCCACGCGGTAGCTCGCGGGACGATCGGCCCAAGCCGCGTCGAGTCTCTCTCCGACGACCCGATCCATAGTGCAGAGCAGATCGCCTTTGGTGCCCACCAGGGAGCCGATGAGCTTGCCGCCGCGGAGGACAAAGCGGTGCATGCCAGGATCGACCACGCGATCTTCGGGCCGTTTGGCAAACGGCTCCTGGCGGCCGTACTCGACGCGGCCCGCCGAGATAGTGACCCCCACGACATCCGGCGCCACCATGCCCACGTGGTCGACCCGTGGCGGTTCGTCAGCGTGAGTAGCCGCAGACCAGACGATGGTGGCCACCAGTGCCAAGAGATACGCCTTCATTGCCGTCCCCTTTCGCG
>CAYGZA010000529.1:0-2723 GCA_964354135.1 uncultured Planctomycetaceae bacterium | reverse complement strand
CTTGGGCTTCTCGGAGACCTTGATCGAGCCCTCCGTGCCCATCAGAAGCTCGCCGTTGCCGCTGCCGCCGCCGCTGGTGGTGGTGAGCATCTGGTAGGACGCCCGGAGTGTGCCGTTGGCCGCCGGGTATTCCAGGACGGCCATGACGTTGTCGTGCCACTGGCGGTTCTTGTAGTAATCGAGCCCGCCGGCCGCCAGCACCGCTCTCGGCAGGGCGCCCAGGAACCAGTGGAAGACGTCGATCTGGTGGACCGCGAAACCCGCGAGCGGGCCGCCGCCGTACTTCTTGAACCACCGCCAGTTGCGGAACTCGTGCATGTTGGCATAGCCGTACTGCTTGAGCACGTCGTCCGGGATGGCGAACCGCTTGGGCCAGCCCAGGTCGTCGGCCACAGGATGGCACCACTGCGCCGCCGCGTGGGTCACGTCGCCCAGAAGCTCCGCCTTCCGGAGGAGGTTTTCGTAGACGTGCCGGTAGCGCGGGTGGCTGCGGCGCTGGCAGCCGATCTGGAGCAGCTTTCCGGTTTCGCGCATCGAACGGACCATGGAGCGGGCCGAATCGACGGCGCTGGACATCGGGGCCTCGCAGTACACGTGGAGCCCCGCCTTCAGGCACGCGCCGACCTGCTCGGCGTGGACGAAGTCGGGCGTCGCCACCAGCGCGGCGTGGAGGCCCTTCTCCTTGGCGAGCATCTCGCGGTAGTCGGCGTAGCCGGTCGTCTCGTGACCGTACGTTTTCAGGTACTGCCGGGCGGCGTTGCGGCGGTACTCCCAGATATCCGAGATCGCGCGGAAGCGGACGCCGGGGATCGCCAGCGCGGCGGCGCTCAGCAGACGGCCCTGCATTCCGGCCCCGATCAAGGCCACGTGGATCGCGCCGGAACCCGCCTTGTCCTCCGCGCCGGCAAGCGGAGTACACGTGAGCGCCAACCCCGCGCCGGCGGCAACGCCCGCTTCAAGGAACTCGCGACGCTTCATCGTGACCAGACTCCTTCCGCGCCGGCGGACATCAACAGCACGTTTCTCTCCCGTGCAAGGCGGTATCGCGGCGAGAGAACAGGCAGCGAGTGATTGCGGGCTTTCACCCCGGCCCTCTTTGTGTGCTTCGTGCCTTTGTGGTGAGAGACCCGGATTAGGCCCTCCACGGCCGGGCACGCTCGGGCAGCTTGGCCAGGATTTCCCGGGCGATCCGCGAGTCCTCGCCGATCTCGAAGTCGAACATCCCCGCCAGCACGAAATCCGCCCCGCTCTGGAGCACGAAGCGGAAGGCGTCCTCGGGCGGGATCGCGCCGGCAGCCATCACCTTGAAGGCGATCCACGGCTTCTCCACCTTCTTCATGAACTCGACGACTTCCGTCGGATTCCCGCACCAGTAGCCGGGGAACTCGTTGTAGTCGTCGGCGGCCTGACCCGGCTTGGGAGCCGTGGGGTAGTTGTGGTGGTGCAGGGTCTTGATGTAGAAGTCGGCCGGGACCTTGGCCTTCTCGCACGCGACGATCGTCGCCAGCGTGTGGGCCCCGACGCCGGACGGAATCCCCTGGGCCCGGACCAGCTCGACGGCCTTGCCGATCACGTCGATCTTGCCCGCCTTGGTGAGGGCATCCGCGCGGACGCCCCACAGGTAGATGGCCTCCACGCCGTCGTCCACGAGCTGCTGCACCTGCTGGCTGTACTGCACCAGGCCGTCGTCCGTCTCGGCGGTGGGGCAGATGATCCACTGGATCTTGCCGCCCCGCTGGTTGCGGTACTTCTTGAGGAAGTTCATCACGTTCGGGGCGGTGTGGATCACCAGGGTGTCGATCCCGTGGGCCTCGGCGACCGCCATGGTCTGGAGGATCTTCTCCTCGGTGTTGTACTGCCTCGCCAGGGCGTAGACGTAGCGCAGGTCGCGGCTGTGGGTGAAGTGCGTGAGCAGGTTCCCGCCCAAGAGCAGCCGGCTGACCGCCAGATCGCGGATCTTGCCCTTGGGCAGGGTGTCCGCAGGTGCGGGGGTCTTGGCCACCGCCGGCTTGCCCGGGGCAGGATCGGCCGCCGGCGAAGCCGCCGAGGCCACCAGACCGCCGGCCACCGCCGCGGTCGTCGCCTTCAGGAAATCGCGCCTGTGATGACCGAATGACGCCATACAAAACCCTCCTCAAGCCGGTGGGGCAGGAAAAACGCAAGCCGGTGGGAATGCGGACGGCCGCGCCCGCTACACCGTGATTCTAGCCGAAGCCGGCGCCGTTGGCCACCCTTCTTTGCCCGTCCGGATGCCCGTATAATGACCAAACCGCGAACGATTCGGTCCCTCGAAAAGGCTCGGATCCCGCGACCGCGGCGCGGCCAAGCAGATACCCGCGAAACCGCGGCGCATCCGGGCGGATACCCACAAGACAACCGCGCGGCCGAGTGGCGGAAATGGTAGACGCACGGGACTTAAAATCCCGTGGGGGGCGACCTCCGTGCGGGTTCGAGTCCCGCCTCGGCCACTAGGGTGTTTGCACTAGCTCGTACAGGCTCGCATTTCCCGAGGGTTTGCGGGCCTGTGCCATTCCGGGCGGCTGTGTGCTGTGCCGCTTTTTTGTGCCACTTTTCCGGTGGGCTCCAGGGCCCGCGCGAAGTGCTCGTCGGTGATCTGCAAATAGTGCTTCGCCGCTACCGGCTCGCTATTGCTGATCCACAGGGTCAATAAACCGCTTCGGCGTCGTTGCTCTGGGGGCCCCGCTCTTTCTGGCGGAGTTGGT
>CAYGZA010000528.1:0-2725 GCA_964354135.1 uncultured Planctomycetaceae bacterium | reverse complement strand
ATACGGCTTCAAACACCAAACGGGGGTGACCTCGTATTACTGACACTTGGCCCTTTTATCCCTCATCCTTCATGCTTTCCCTTCGCTTTCTCCCTTTCTTTCGCAGCAGGTTTGGGCGACTGCGACGTTGGGGCGGACTTCGGCGATGCCTCGGGGTTCGCGGCGCGACCGATCGGATCAAGGAGCCGTGCCAAGGCGCAACGATACTCGGGCACCTCGGGGTGCTCCTTTACGAGCTGCATGAAGATCGCCAGGGCCTCCTCGCGTCGCTCCTGCGCCGCCAGACGCCCAGCGCGGTGGAACTGGAACTCGGGCCCGGCGGCGAATTGATAACCGACGCTGGCGTCCCAGATCTTGATCATGTTGCCGACTTTTCCCGAGGCCATCGCATCGACGCGGCCCGTGGCCAGGCGCTTTCCGTCCGGGCTCCAAACCGCCAGGCTGCCATTCCCCGGGAAGCTGAACGTTTCCTCGCGCGTCGCCAGATCCCAGATCCTGACGGTCCAATCGGTGCCGGAAGAGGCCAGGCGGCGACCGTCCGGATGCCAGGCCAAGTTAGTGTAACCCCTGTGTCCGCGCAGGGAGAACTGCTCGTCCCCTGTGGCTGCATCCCAAACGTGGATCGTGCCCAGGTTTCCCGCGGAAGCCAACCGTCGGCCGTCGGGACTCCAGGCCACCGAGGAAGGGCCCCGCGAAGAGTCCGTCTGCTTAACGGTGAGAATCTCCCGCCCCAGGGCCGCATCCCAGATCTTGGGTGCTCCCCCCCGCGTCCCGGGAGCCCCGTCCGATATCGTCGCGAGTCGCCGGCCCTCCGGGCTCCACGCTACCTTACAAACCCAGCTGGCGTGCCCGCGGAGTGTGAGCACCGCCTTTCCCGTGGCGGCGTCCCAGATTCTGGCCGTCCTGTCGTCGCTGCCGGACGCAAGGCGCCGACCGTCCGGACTCCAAGCCACCGAAAGAACCCTTGCGGTGTGCCCTCGAAGTGTGAGCACCGCCTTCCCCGTGGCCGCGTCCCAGAGGATGATCGTTGGGCCGCCGCCGGAGGCCAGCCGGCTGCCATCCGGGCTCCAGGCGACGGTCTCGATTTCGGCCGTGTCGCCATGAAGCTCAAGAAGCTCCCGGCCCGTCGCCGCCTCCCAGATCTTGAAATGGTCCCAGGCCTTCTCGCCACGCCGCGCAAGCTGCTGGCCATGGGCAGCGATTCGGCGGCCATCAGGGCTCCAGGCAAGCGCGCACCCCAGCCAGCCGGTCCCGTGGATGGTCCGCCCTTCCTGGTCCGCGTCGGCCTCCCAAATCCTCACCGTCTTATCCTCGCCGGTGGTGACAAGCCGCCGCCCGTCCGGGCTCCAAGCGACCGACTGCAGGGCATGGGTGTGCCCGCGGAGCATGCGGACCTCCCCGCCCGCCGCGGTGTCCCAGATCCTCAAGAACCCGTCCATGCCTGCCAAGGCGAGACGGCGGCTGTCCGGATTCCAGGCCAGGTAGCTCCTCCACGGGAGGATCTTCTCGTCATTGATCACGCTCTCAAACGTGCTGTCCAACGTGGAGACCGGCTCGCCGGTGGCTGTGTCCCAAAGACGCGCGGTAGAATCCCCATCCCCCGCGGACGCCAATCGCCGACCGTCCGCGCTCCAGGCCACCGAGTTCACCGGCGAGCTGACGCCCTTCAGGCTCAACATCTCCCGGCCGGTGGCCGCATCCCAGATCTTGATCGAGCGGTCGGCGCTCCCCGATGCCAGTCGCTTGCTGTCCGGGCTCCAGGCCAGGGACGTCACATTCTCCGTGTGCCCCGGCACCTCCAGGATCTCTTTCCCCGTGGCGGGGTCCCATATCTTAAACGTTTGATAGCTCCCCGACGCCAGCCGCTTTCCGTCTGGGCTCCATGCCAGCGACGGGGCCGTACGTGTATGGCCCCGCAGGGTGTGGATCTCCTTTCCCACGGCTAGGTCCCAGATTTTGACAAGCTGGTCATCGCCGGTTGAGGCCAATTGCCGGCTGTCCGGACTAAAGGCGATCGCGCGAACGGCGCGTCTCCCGTGCCCGGCAAGGTTCAGCAACTCCTTGCCCGTGTCCGCATCAAAGAACTGGATCGTCTCGCCATGGCTCCCAGCGGCGATTCGCCGGCCGTCGGGACTCCAAGCGACCGGCCCGGAATACGAACCGTGCCGCAGGGTCAACAGGTTGCTGTGGCAGAGCGACACCAGGTAGTACCATTCCCAGCCCCGCAGATCAGGCTCGCCTGGCTGGGGGAGGTACCTGTCTAGCATCCCCTCCAAACGAAGCGTTTGGCCCACCTTCCAATCCTGCACTGCCAGCCGCATCTGGGCGACGTAGAGATTGCGGACCGCCTCTTCCTTCTGCGCAACCGCCAACTGCTTCTGCTTTTCGGCCAGCTTCCGCTGCTGGTTTGCCAGCTCCTCTTGCTGCTTTGCCAGGGCCTCGGCACGCTGGGTGGCGTCCAACTGCTGAATCAAGCCCTCGTTCGCCTGGCTTGTGCGCTCTTTCTCCAAGGCTATCAACATGGCGCTGAGCGACGATCCGACGGCGCACATCGCCAGAAGTGCCACCGCTGACCAGACCAACGGCCGATGCCGACGGGACCATTTGGCGACGCGGTCGACGAGCGTCGGAGGCCGCGCCTCGACCGGCTCGTCGGCAAGGTAACGCTGCACGTCCGCCGCCAAGGCGCTGGCCGACTCGTAGCGCCGCGTGCGGTCCTTCTCCA
>CAYGZA010000527.1:0-2743 GCA_964354135.1 uncultured Planctomycetaceae bacterium | reverse complement strand
CGCCGTGCTCCTCCAGGAGCCGGGCGATCTTGACGCTCTCGTCCAGCGTCCGGGCCCCCTCGACCCACTCCTCGCCCGAGTAACGCATGCCGATGGGGAAATCCTTCCCGCACTTGTGCTTGATGCGGCCGATGATCTCCAGGACGAAGCGCATCCGGTTGATGAAGCTGCCGCCGAAGCGGTCGTTGCGCTTATTGATGCAGGGGCTCATGAACTGGGCGATCAGGTAGCCGTGGGCGCCGTGGAGCTCGACGCAATCGAAGCCCGCCTGCTGCACGCGCCAAGCCCCCTCCGCGTATTTCTCGACCAACTCGTAGACTTCCTCGGCGTTCATCGCGCGGATCGACTTTCCCTTGGCGACTGCCTCCGCGTAGACCACCTCGTGACCGGCCGAGCCGGGGAGATCGACCAACTGGTCGCTGGCCGACATAAGATCCTTGCGGGGCCACGCCGCCTGACGCCCCGGATGCTGGATCTGCACCGCGCAGCGTGCCCCGTGGCGGTGCATCGCCTCGGCCAGCTCCGAGAGGCCGGGGATCATGGGGTCTTCGTCCACGGAGACGCAGGTCACCGTGGGGCGGCCGGTTGCCCGGTCCGGCGTCGAGGCCCCGACGATGATGAGACCGCAGCCCCCCTTGGCAACCTGCTCGTGATAGGTGATGACGCGCTGATTGACCGAGCCGTCGGCATTGGCCGAGCTGATATCCGTGGGCACGTGGCAGATGCGGTTTGCGACCTCGAAGTTGCCGATGCGGATCGGGGTAAAGAGGTGGGGATACGTGGGGTGTCTCATGAGATGGTCCTCATGTTCTCTTTGGGAATGACCAAGGATCAAGGAACACGGATCAAGGAACAATGACCAAGGATCAAGGGCCCAACAACAAGCGGGGACTTCGAATACGATTGGTCCTTGAACCTTGGTCATTGAACCTTGGTCATTGAACCTTGGTCATTGAACCTTGGTCATTGAACCTTGGCCATTGAACCTTGGTCATTTCTCCTTCAGCCGGACATGGCGGTAATCAAAATCCCCCTTCTCTCGCTGGAGCCCAAAACCGACTTTGATGTTCTTGCCGGCCCGCCAGGCCTTTTCGATCACCTTGCCGTTGAGCTTTACGACGGCGACTCCATCCGTCATGTCAAACTCCATCTCGTTCCATTGGCCGGGCGGCTTGCAGGCCGGCGCGTACCGCTGGGTGTCGGGAAGCGAGTAGATGTAGTCGCGGACCTGGAACTGGTCGCCGTGGATGCACACGCCCGAGTCGGCCGCCTTCGTGGCCCGAAACTCGAAGCGGATGACGCAGTTCGGGCTGAACGTCGCCTTGTGGAAGAGGTGGCTGTTGCCGGCCTTGGTGTCCAGGTGGATTGCACCGTCGACCGCGCTCCAGCCGTCGTGATTGCCGGTGGGCCGGCCCGACCACTGGGAGCCATACCAGCCGGTCAGGTCCTTGCCGTTATCGAGGCGGACGAAGCCGGGCTCGAGCTTGAACTCATCGGCGGCCGGACAGCAAGCGGTTGTCAGGATCACGAGGCCCAAGACCCAGGGGTTGCAACCCCTGGGCCTTACAGGACCAATCGCACGGCAAAGACCACGCGGGACAAGCAGTATGCACGGTCTCATGCTACTCCCCCCGCCACTGTTTGGTCAGTTCTGCAAGCGATTCCGCAGGCGTCGGGCCGTCGTGGACGACCAGCCGGTAGCGGAGCCGCAGGGGTTGGCCCTGCTTGAGCGTCACCGGGCCCGGGGCCACGATGCAGGGGTTCATCATCGCAATCGCGCCCAGGTTGTGCCAGGTGCTCGGCGGGTTGGCGGGATGATCCAGCACGGCCACGCCGATCGTCTTGCCGCTTTCGAGTGTGATCGTGTAGTCGTACCAATCGGCGGCCGGCCAATCGGTCTCCGGCTTGAGGTGGTGCGGGGCGGGGAGCTTCACTTCGCCCTTGGGATCATAGTAGGCCGCCTTGCCGTCCTTGCGGGATTTCACGCAGAAGCCGCTAAAGGCCGTTTGGCGCAGGGTGACGTCGCTCGTGGGCGTGAGGCGGAAGTCGAGGTCGATCACGTAGGCCCCCTTGACTTCGCGGGCGGCGATGGTCGTGGCTTCCTTGATCATCGTTTCGCCCTCGACGCTCCAGGCGTTGCGCACGGCGATCTCGGCGCCTTTGGCATCGGCCTTGACGAGCTTGACGCCGCGGCTCTGGATCACCCGGTCCTTGGTCGGGGCGAATTCGCCCCAGCCCCAGAAATCGGCGGGCTTCTTGCCCTGCATGGCGTGCCACGTGAGGAAGACGCCCCGGTGGTGCGGGTGGTCGCTGGGGGCGAACTCCACCACGTCCTCGCCGGATGGGGTCTTCACCGGGAACAGGCAGCAAACGCTGTTGGCCGTGAGCTTGGTCTGGGCGGGCTTCTTGGTCATGTAGCGGAGCACGGTCCGCCCGTCGGGCGTCTTGAGGACCATCCCGTGCTCGTCGGGCGTGAGCGTGAAGGGGCCCTCTTCGCTCTCCGCCGCGAGGCCGAGGCCGCACATGGCGGCCATTGCGGCGACAGAGAGGCACAGGATCGCCGCCACACAAGTGATTCGTGACAGGTGCATAGGTCTTCTCCTTTCGTGGGATCGAATTCGCGTGCTACTTCTCAAAGCCCACGGGCTGCAACCCGTGGGCTTTACGGGGTTTTGTTGTCGCCAAGTACAGTAGGACGGGCGTCTCGCCTTAGTTTTACCCACATTTTCTCTGTTGGGCTATG
>CAYGZA010000526.1:0-2747 GCA_964354135.1 uncultured Planctomycetaceae bacterium | reverse complement strand
CCCCAAACCCCCTGTTTTCACAAGGTCAATTCACAATTTGCAAAACCCCAGTACTTACAACGCCTACTGAAAGAATCCACCTTGCCGGCCCCCGTCAAGAAGAAGATTGCGCGGTGGGATAAAGAAGCACGGGCCGTCGAATCCGAAGCGCGGCAACTACGCGCTGACGGTTGCCGGTATCTGACCCGTCCGGGTTTGTTGCGGGACGGCATGAAGCTCGCTGAAAGATCGACTTTCGCCACGAAGGCCCACCTCAACGCTATCAGTCAAGCCGCTACAGCGCTGGTGAGGTGGTTCGAGGAGACGGAAGCATGGGAAGACCACCACAAGGGGGACGGCGTTTCGGGCGACGATCCCGATACTCCGCTCTCCCCAGCAAAACTCGCGGACCGTCTTGGCATTCCCAAGAACAACGCCAAGGCGCGTGAAGCCCTACGCAAGCGGCTGGAATCTTGGCGAAAAGCCAATCTCGACGGTGGGTGGATTGAGACAAGAGATCCGAAACCCCGGGAGCCAAGATACCTTTACCCTCTCGGCAAGGTCTGGCCCCTGATTCAAGACCTGAAGCCCTCCGGCTAGCTCCGGCGAATCTCCGGCGAAAAGATTTTCGTCGATTCCAACGCCTGTTTTCACGGCCCCAACGCCGTCCCTCTTCCTCCGGCGAACCTCCGTTGACAACACGGATTCGGAGTGCTGGCCAACAATGCCGGCATGAAGATCACCGATGTAGTAACGACGGAATTACTCCGACTGATCCGCGCAACCGAGTGCTCCAGCGACCCCGATGAGTACGCGCTTCGCGTGCTTCGCGCTGAGCTGTCGCGCCGGCTCGACGCCGCCGCCGTGAACGGCGACAATTGCCCTCCTCAACGCGGGGAGGCCCTCGCCGAGCGCGCGGCACAAAGCGGGCAGGAGGTGCCACGTGCCGACTGATTCCCTCAAGCTGCTGCTGAGCGCCCGCGAGGCGGCCCGGGCCCTGAGTATCTCGCCGCGCAGTTTATGGTCCCTAACCGCGCCGCGCGGGCCGATCAGATGCGTCCGACTGGCGGGCAGAGTCTTATACAATCCCGAGACTCTTCGCCTATTCATTGTACACCAAGAGGAGGCCGCGCGATGCACAACGCCGACTGGCAAAGAGTAAGCCGAGGGCGGCTTTGCCCGGTGTGCGGGAAGGGCGACTGGTGTTTATTCACTGGCCCGACCGACGCGCCCACAGCCGTTATTTGTGCCCGGGTCGAGTCGCCCAAGCGGTGCGGAGAGGCTGGCTATTTGCACGTGCTGCGCGACGATGGCCCGACGTGGGCGCCGTGGCGGCGGTCGATTCGCGTGGCCGTCCGCATGATGAGCAAACCCAGCAACGGCAAGCCAGACCTTGGCAAGTTGGCAGCCGACTTCCGCCAAGCGGTCAAGCCCGAGGCCCTCGACACTCTCGCCCGGTCCCTCGGGGTTTCCGTCGGAAGTCTGCGGCGGCTCGGGATCGGCTGGTCGGGAAAACATCGGGCGTGGTCATTTCCCATGAGCAACGCGGCCGGCAACGTGGTGGGCATCCGGTTGCGCCTGCCCAGCGGTCGGAAGCTGGCCGTCAAAGGTGGCAAGGAAGGACTTTTCATCCCCGAGAATATCGACCCCGGCGGGCGGTTGCTGGTTTGCGAAGGCCCGACCGACTGCGCGGCCCTACTCGATTTGGGCTTTGCGGCGGTCGGGCGGCCGTCCTGCGACAGCGGCACGCGGCACGTTATCGAACTTATCCGCCAACGCCGGCCAGCGCAAATTGTGATTGTTGCCGACGCTGACGCCCCCGGCCAGGCCGGCGCAGAGCGGTTGGCGGCGGCACTGGCGGCCTATTGTCCCGCAGTCCGCATTCTCACCCCGCCCCCGCCGCACAAGGACGCGCGGGCCTGGAAACAGGCGGGTGCGACGGCGGCCGACGTGGCAGCGGCAATCGACGCGGCGCCGGTACGGCGGCTGACTATCAAAATGAGAAAGGCACGATGCCATGCCAAAACCTGACGATTTGACCATCGACTATTCACCCACCGGCCGGAACGGACGGGTCACGCTTACGGCCCGACTGGCCGGCGAGCCGATCGCAGTTGAGGCGGTCAACCTGGCCAAGAGTAAGGACCGCGCGGCCTTCGTCGCTAGTGTGTGCGAAGGCCGGCCGGGAATCGACGCCAAAGCGGTCGAGGCCGAATTGCTGCGGATTGCTGCGGAGCTGGCAAGTAAGCCCGAGCGCGATGAGAACCCATCCGAGCCCGCCCCCGATGATCTCTTGCAGAAGATGCCCGAGGCGGTCCGCGAGCGGGCACGGGTTATGCTGGAATCGCCGAACGTAATCGGTGACATCGAGAGCGACATCGGCCGGCTGGGAATTGCCGGCGAACAGGCGTTGGCCACGCTCATCTATATGGTCGGCGTCTCCCGCCTCCTTCCGCAGCCGCTAGCAATCATCATTCAAGGTCCAAGTAGTTCGGGTAAGAGCTACGTCTTGGAGCGGGTGGCTAGTCTCTTCCCGCCGGAATCCGTCACCATAGCGACGAAGATAACGCCCGAAGCATTGTTCTACTTGAAGCCCGGCTCGTTGTCCCATCGGTTCATCATCGTTGGGGAGCGGTCGAGAATCCAGGATGACCAAAACGCGGAAGCGACCAGAGCCCTTCGGGAAATGCTCTCATCGGGCAAGCTGTCCAAGTTAGGGCGCGCTCATAAATAACTTGAACAAATTGGTATTGCCTCATCAGGGAGAT
>CAYGZA010000525.1:0-2750 GCA_964354135.1 uncultured Planctomycetaceae bacterium | reverse complement strand
CTTACGTCAGCGAGGACTCGTTTTTTGTCAAGACTAACTTAGTGCCATTGGGCAGTAGGCAGTAGGCAGTAGCGGTGTGGTTTAGCCGCGGCACTTGTGCCGCGCTTGCGTGGGTGCATTAGGCATCGCGGAGTCACGGGATGGCGGACGGCGGCAAGGCTTTTGTGACCGGGGCTACCGGGTTTATCGGCGCGCGGCTCGTCGCGGCGCTGGTGGAGCGGGGGCAGCGGGTCCGGGCGCTGAGCCGCCGCCCGGAAGTCCGGGCCTATCCGCCGCCGGGATTCGGCTGGCAGGACGGCGGACCGCTGGCCTCGCCGCAAGTGGAATGGGTCGGCGGCGACATCACCGATCTCGCTTCGCTGGTCCGCGGCATGGAGGGCTGCACCCAGGTCTATCATCTGGCCGCGTATGCCAAGAACTGGGCCCCGGACCGCCGCACCTTCTACGAGATGAACGTCCGCGGACTAGAGAACGTGCTCGATGCCGCCCGGCAGGTCGGCGTCGAGCGGGTGGTATGGACCTCCAGCATCGCGACCCTGGGGCCAAGCCGTCGCGGCGAGGTCGGCAACGAAGAGACGCCGCGAATCACCAACCGCTGCTTCAACGAGTACGAGCGCACCAAGTGCATCGCCGAGCGGGAGGCGGTCCGCCGCGCGGCCGAGGGGTTCCCGGTGGTGATCGTCAACCCGACGCGGCTGTACGGCCCGGGGCACCTCACTGAAGGCAACTCCGTGTCGATCCTGATCGACGATTACGACCGCGGCAAGTTGCCGATCCTCTTGAACCGCGGGGTGAACGTGGGCAACTGGGTGCTGGTGGACGACGTCGTCGAGGGACATATCCTGGCCATGGAGAAAGGCCGCATCGGCCAGCGCTACGTCCTCGGCGGCGAGAACGCCCCCCTGCGGCAATTGTTCCGCATCATCGACCGGATCAGCGGGAGGCGGCACATCCAGTTCCCCATTTTCAAGCCGACTGCCATGGTGTTCGCCTACGTGCAGGAGTGGCGGGCGAAGCGGCTGGGCATTTATCCTCGGATCACTCCGGGGTGGGTGAGGTTCTATCTGGCGGAGTGGGCCCATAGCTCGGAGAAAGCGGAGCGGGAACTCGGCTACCGGTGGACGCCGCTGGAAGAAGGGCTGCGCGTGACCTACGAGTGGCTTCAGCGGGTGAGGAAAGAGCGGCAAGGATCGGACGCGGCCTGCGCGACGGGTTCCTCTGTTTCGGCTGATCGGGGGTGCCGGCCGTGAAATGGTCGTGGAAGTTGCTGGAAGTCGCCGGGATAGGAGTGTTCATCCACTGGACGTTCCTGATCCTGATCGCCTGGCTGGTGGCAGCCCACGTCTCCGAGGGGCAGAGCGCAGCGGCCACGGCGGAGGGCGTTGCCTTCGTGCTGGCGGTGTTTGCCTGCGTTGTCGCCCACGAGCTGGGCCACGCCCTGATGGCACGGCACTTCGGCATCCGCACGCGCGACATCACCCTCCTGCCGATCGGCGGCGTCGCCCGGCTGGAGCGCATGCCCGAGGAACCGGGCCAGGAACTCAGCGTCGCCTTGGCGGGACCGGCCGTCAACGTGGTGATTGGGGCGGCCCTGTTTCTGGTGGTGGACGTCCTTCACGGGCTGGGGGCGTTCTCGGTCTCCAATCTGGCCGTCGTGGGCGGGCTCTTTCTCGTGAAGCTGATGGGCGTCAACGTGGCGCTGGCGGTGTTCAACCTCCTCCCCGCGTTCCCGATGGACGGCGGCCGGGTCCTGAGGGCCGTCCTTGCCCGGCGGATCGACTATGTCCGGGCGACCCAGATCGCCGCGAATTTTGGCCAGGCGATGGCCATTTTCTTTGGAATCCTGGGTCTGTTTGCCGGGAACTGGATTTGGCTGTTCATCGCCCTGTTTGTCTACCTGGGGGCCCAGCAGGAGGCCCACATGGTCCAGGTCAAGGCCTTGTTGCGGGGCGTCCCGGTCCGCGCGGCGATGATCACCAACTTCCGCGCGCTCGCCGAGAGCGACCCGCTTTCGGGTGTCCTCCTGGAGTTGCTGGCGGGTTACCAGCACGATTTCCCCGTGCTGGAGAACGATCAGATCCGCGGCATCCTCACTCGCAACGATATTCTGGCGGCCGTGGCCGAGCGCGGCCAAGAGCTCCGCGTGGGCGAGGTGATGCACCGCGACTGCGGCACGGTCGACGAATCCGCCATGCTCGAAGACACCTTCCAGCGGATGCGCGAAGGGGCGTGCGGGGCCCTGCCGGTAATCCGGCAGGGGCGGCTCGTGGGCCTGGTCACGCTCGAGAACGTCGGCGAGTGGATGATGATCCAATCTGCCCTCCGCCACGGCGGCTCCCGCAGCGACGTTTCCGACGTCTTCCGCATGGACTGAATCGGGTTTCACGAATCCGGGAGGGCGAGGCTCCTGCCGAGCCGAGTAGAAAGCGCGAGTTCTGCGACCAAGAGTGCGGCTCGGCAGGAGCCTCGCCCTCCCGTCATGATCCGCCTCAAGTCGATTCCCACGCAAGTGCAGCGAATCTCCCGGCTCCTGCTTTGGCTCGCCGCGGTGTCTTGCGCGATCGGCGCTGGCACGCCGGCCGAGCCGCCGCGCGTGCCCGGTTCCTCACCGCCGTCATTTCCGGGGACACGAATCATTTCCGGGGACACGAACCGATATTGACATACTGGGAAGGATTCGGTAGATTCCCCGCATGGCTAGTGTCCCGTCAATCTTCGATTGACGGGTGACGCGGAATCGTGTTTCATGG
>CAYGZA010000524.1:2057-2774 GCA_964354135.1 uncultured Planctomycetaceae bacterium | reverse complement strand
CATGAAACACGATTCCGCGTCACCCGTCAATCGAAGATTGACGGGACACTAGCCCGGCACAATCCATCGCGAAACGAGAAACTTGGTCATCAATGTTGCGGCAATCGCCGCCGCTCACTCGCGGCATCGGCTTGCGCTCGCGATGCCCTGGGGTCTTCCTCTCAGCAAGGTGCTTGTCGATGACCAACCGTTCGGTTATGTTTGGTGCCGGCAAGCGCGGGCAATCGGCGCGAGAAAGCTGACGCCGGCTCGTGAGGCCAAGTGGTCCCGTCTCTTCGAATCGAGCTTGATCGAGTCCACGTTTTTGGGAGGACACCCTCGAATGAACAAGTTGGTGCAACGGATGACGGATGTGGGTTGCGGCGGCTGTGTGAGCCGGCGGCGGTTCTTGGCCGGATGCGCGGCGTGTGCTGCCGGGGCCGCCGGGCTGACCGCGGTGCGTCCCAAGCTTGCCGCCGCGGCCGAACCCGCGGGCGCCAAGCCCCGGGTCCGACTGGTCTTCTCCACCAGCCCGAACACCGGGCCCATTTGGCCCAACATCGGCTTCGACTTCGAGCCGCCGAAAAGGCAGCTCCTGGAGAAACTCGCCCAGAGCTGCCCCGGGGTCGAGTTCCTTCCCGTCACGGCGCAAAACGCCCAGGAGGCGCAGAAAGTCCTGGCCGGGGACAAGGACAAGAACATCGACGGCTATCTGGTCTACTTGATGGCCTGCTGGAC
>CAYGZA010000524.1:0-2047 GCA_964354135.1 uncultured Planctomycetaceae bacterium | reverse complement strand
GGCCGTCGCCTCGTCGAAGCAGCCGACGATTTTCGCCGACATGCTCTACGGCGGCTCAGGCGAGTTCCTCATTGCTAACGCGGCGGCCCGCCGGCAGAAGATGAACGTCGCCTGTGTGACTTCCTCACGCCTGGACGACATCGCCGCGGCCGCCCGGTGCTTCGAGATCCTCAAGAAGCCGGGCGGCTCGGAGGCCGCGTTCCTGGCCGCCGTCAACGACGGCCGCATGAAGGGCACCAAGCCCGCCGGCGAGCTGTCGTGCATTGCCGATCCGGTCAAGGTCGCCGATCCCGCCGAGTGCCTCAAGAAGCTCGGCCAGT
The DNA here is from genome assembly GCA_964354135.1 of uncultured Planctomycetaceae bacterium. Lineage (GTDB taxonomy): Bacteria > Planctomycetota > Planctomycetia > Pirellulales > Thermoguttaceae > CAYGZA01. The sequence continues at coordinate 1,727 of CAYGZA010000524.1, read as the reverse complement.
CCACGATCCTCGTCGTGGGCGGCAACCCGGCCGGGCTCGTCGGGGCCATCCAGGGCATCTTCGGGACGAAGGTCCTGGGGATGGACTTTAAGGAGCTGAACGACTTCTACGTCAAGGCCGACCGCGACGAGGCGGCCCAATGGGGCGATCGCTGGATCGGCCAGGCCGAGAAGCTGATCGAGCCCACCCGCGACGAGGTCGTCAGGTGCGGGGCCATGTACCTGGCCATGAAGGCCCTCATGAAGAAGCACAGCGCTCAGGCGATCACGATCAACTGCCTGGGCGGCTTTTACGGCGGCCACATCACGGCCTACCCCTGCCTGGGCCACTACCAGTTGAACAACGACGGGCTGGTCGGGGCCTGCGAGGCCGACGTCACCTCCACGATCACCATGCTCGCGATGAGCTGCATGACCGGCCGGCCGGGCTACATCTCCGACCCGGTGATCGACACGGCGAAGAACCAGATCATCTACGCCCACTGCGTGGCCCCGAACAAGATGTTCGGCCCGGACGGACCCTCGAATCCCTACCACATCCGCAGCCACTCGGAGGATCGCAAGGGGGCCGTGGTCCGCTCCTTGATGCCGCTGGGCTACATGACGACCACGATCGAGTTCCACCCGATCCGCAAGGAAGTCCTCTTCCACCAGGGAAAGAGCGTGGACAACGTCGACGACGACAAGGCCTGCCGCAGCAAGCTGGCCGTCGAGGTCAAGGGCGACATCGAGAAGCTGATGAACGAATGGGACCAGTGGGGCTGGCACCGGGTCACGGTCTACGGCGATCTCAAAGAGCCGGTGCGCCAGATGGCCGACGCCCTGAAGATGCGGTTCGTCGAAGAGGCGTAACCTCAAAGCGGAAAGCGGAAAGCTGATAGCTGACGGCTGATAGCTGATCGCTGTTGGCCGAGGACGAGCCCGTGGATGAGACTCTGCCCAAAGCCATCCTCAAGCCCCGCAAGACCCGGCCGTTCTACGACCGCCACCCCTGGGTCCTCGACACCGCCATCGACCGCACCGAAGGCCCACCGGCCGACGGCGACGCGGTCGATCTGGTCTCCGACAAGGGCAAGTTCATCGCCCGGGGGCTCTTCAACGGCCGGAGCCGTATTCGCGTCCGCCTCTACACCTGGGAGAAGAGCGAGCCGCTCGACGAGGCCTTGTGGCGCCGGCGACTAGAGGCGGCGATCGCGCTCCGCAAGGACCTCGGGTACGACGACCCGCAGGGGGCGGCGCGCCTTGTCTTCAGCGAGGGCGATGGGCTCAGCGGCCTCGTGGTCGACCGCTACGCCGACTACTTGGCGATCCAAGTGACCGCCCTGGCGATGGCCCGGCGGTTGGAGCAAATCGTCCCCATCCTGATTGACCTCGCACATCCCCGCGGAATCGCGATCCGCACCGAGCGGGGCATGACGCAGGCCGAAGGGATCGAGCTTCGCGACGGGCCGTATTGGGGAGAAATGCCGCAAGGGCCCGCGTTCATCGAGGAGCACGGCCTCCGCTACGGCGTCGACCTGGCCGAAGGGCACAAGACCGGCTTCTACCTCGATCAGCGGGAGAACCGGCTGGCCGCCGCCGGGTGCGCCGGCGGACGCCGCGTGCTGGACATGTTCTGCTACACCGGCGGCTTCAGCCTGGCGGCCTCGGCCCGGGGTAGCGCCCGCGAGGTCCTCGGCTTCGATACAAGCGCGAAGGCCGTGGCCATGGCTCGGGCCAACGCCGAGC
>CAYGZA010000523.1:0-2783 GCA_964354135.1 uncultured Planctomycetaceae bacterium | reverse complement strand
GTGGCCACGTGTCGGCAGCAGAAACGGAACGTCCTGGAGTTCCTCACCGCATGCTGCCGCGCCCGGCTCACCCCTGACCCCTCTCCCGCGAGGGGAGAGGGGGAATTGGCGTCAGAACTTGAGGATCCCCTTGCGGCGGGAGACCGGTAGGGTGCGTGCTTGCACGCACGCGGGAATGTCCATCATCTCCAGCGTGTAACGGCAGCCTCTTGTCCCCGCCGCCGGAGGCCTTCCCAATGCACGGGCTCCCGGGCAATAAGTTGCCGATTCAGTCCCGAAGGGACGTAAGATAATAGCCCAGGGCGCCAGCCCTGGGTGGACGTTGGCCATCGCCCCCAAGCCCCGATAGGGGCGGCCGACAATCGACAGGGCAGACGTTTCTTGCGCCCCTGCCGGGGCTTCCGGTGCGTTTTCGCGCTTCCTACCCAGGGCTTGCGCCCTGGGCTATTGTCTGGCGCCCCTGACGGGGCTAGAGAATCAGAACTTCAGGATCCCCTTGCGGCGGAGTTCGAGGGCGACTTTGCAGAGCTCGATCATCTCGGGCGTGTAGCGGCAGCCGATGTCCCCGCCGTCCGAGGCCTTCCCGATGCACGGGCTCCCGGGCTTCAGGCGAAAGTCGAAGTTCTTCGGATCGACGAACATCGGGTCCGCCTTGAAGCAGCCGCGAGCATGCTCGGGAACGTCGCCAGCCAACAGGGCGCAGTTCTCCATGAGAAAACCTACGGCCCTGGAAACCAAACCGAAGATCGAATTACGGGCGCCAGATCCACCGGCACCTGGTACGTGCGTTAGTATCGTGCAAAAGTGCGCTTCGCATCCGGGCCCGTTGAAATGGAAGTAGTGCCCCGCTTCCGCGCTGCCGAGGAACAGGCAGTTTCGGAAAACCGTAGGCTCGCCAAGGTTCGCACCAGCAGTCACAAGGCATTCTTCGCATTCGCACTTCCGCTGGTAGCCGCCGGTGACGATGCCAGGGACCGTGCCGGGCACGTGGACGATCAGCCAGCGGACCCTGACATCGCCCGCGTTGACGGCAAGGCAAGCCGAGCCACCAGTATCGTGCAGGAGCACCAGTCGCTCGACGAACGTGCCGGACCCTTCGATGGTCACCAGAGGACGCGGCCCCGGCGGCAGGTCTGCTGAAGTGATTACCGGCCAGCAACCTTTCTTGCCGCGGAGCCTCAGCTCGTACTTGTCCTTCGGGATGAGGACCTTCTCATGATAAGGGCCATTATCTTCGATCTCGATGAGGCTCTTGGAGGGCGCGGCGTCGATCGCCGCCTGGATGCTCTTGTGGTCGCCCTTTCCGTCCAGACGGACCGTGATCGGCTTGGGCACGCCCGCGACCGCCTTTTCCATTTCGGCCAGTGAGGGCCTGCGCCCGCGGCCCCTGACAACGTCCGTATCCGCGTAGTCGCTCTTGAGCTTTTCGACCAGGGCCCTGAGGTCGTGAAGGTCGTTCTTGCGAAAGACCCGCACCGCCTCTGCATAAAGAGTCTCAGCTTCTTGGTTCTTCAGAATCCCGGCCTTCGCCGCTTCCCGGCCGGCGGCGATGATGGGTTTCATGGCGGCAAACCAGGGAAGGTGAGCGTACTTCGATTCGAGGTCCGCCAGCGCCGTGTCGGCCCTCTGGAAGTCCTTGGCTGCAAGCAGCTCCTTCCCCCGGGCCAGAGCGGCCTCGGCAAGCGGGGCGAGATACGCGTCGATATTCGCCCCCAGGGTGCGGGCCGCGTCAAAGTGCTTTTCCGTCAGGGCCGGCTGGTTGCACGCCAGCCCCACCAGTCCGGCCACGAGCCGGTCGTCGGCGCTTTTCTGGTCCAGGGCGAGCTCGATGAGCCTCTGCGGCGCCTTCGTGCCCACATCGGACCAGGCAATGAGTTCCGTCTTCCCGAGCGGCAGCTTGGTCGAGATCCCCTCGTCGCTGGCCCCGGTCACGTCGCCGTTCTGCCCGCGGATCGCAAGCGCGCTTTTCTTGAGCGGCGGATCGGCGGCGTTGATCTTCTCGATGATCCTGGCCTTGAACGCCGCCATCCGGCCCAGCTCCTCGCGCCGGGCGGCAAGCCGCGCGGTGAGTTCCTTCTCCTCAAAGCGGACCTTTTCGGCCTCCTTCTGCGCCCCAAGAAAATCCCACGCCGCCGCGAGCTTCTCGACCGGCTCCATGGCCGCTTTCCAACGCGCAGCCAGCTTGCGATAGCCCACGAGCGCCGGGTCTGGTTTCGGCGGCTTGGGTGCAACAATCTCAGGTGGCGGTTTCTTCTCCGGCTCAGGAGGTATCAGCACGACCGTGACGATGCAATCCTTCCCCGCTTCCACCTTCTCAACCTTCTCGAACGCTTCGTAGCCCGGCCGCTTGATCGAGACCTTGCGGTCGCCCGGGTCAAGGGTCAAGTCCAAACGCCCGGCGATCGAGTCCTTCGCCAAGGCCTCGATGTCCTGGCGCTGGCCGTCGATTTCCAGCGTTGCGTCTTTCCGCTCGGCCTCCGCCCAGTGCAGGAACACGTTCGCGAGAGCCTGGAAAACGACGACGACCTTGCACTCCTTCCGGGCCTCCACCTTCACCGTCTTCTGGAACGTCCTCACCCCCGGCCGCCGGATCGCGATCTTGTGCTCGCCCGCAGGGAGCCTCGTCTCCACGCTGCCCGCGGTGGATAGCAGGGCCAGCTTCTCGATGTCCTGCTGCTGGCCGTCGATTTCCAGGGTGGACCATTGGCGCTCGGCCTTCGGCCAGACCAGGACCAGGTTCGGCGATGGAATCCATTTGAGGACGATCTTGCGCTCGTCGCCGG
>CAYGZA010000522.1:0-2792 GCA_964354135.1 uncultured Planctomycetaceae bacterium | reverse complement strand
CATGGCGATGTTGCCGAACTCGTTGCCGAAGAAGATCTGCTGCCCGGTGCCGTCCGGGTTCATTGCCCAGAGGTGGTGAAAACGGACCTGGCTGCGGTCCACGTACTCCCACCGCATGTAGAGGACGCGGCCGTCGGGCAGGATCCACGGCGTGTTGTCGTGGTCGTTGTTGCTGGAGAGGATGCGGACGTTGCGGCCGTCGCCGTCGCAGCGGTACAAGGCGGCCACGCGGGTGTACCAGCAGTTTACAAAGCGGCGGCAGCGGGATGAGCAGAAGACGATGCTGCCGTCGGGGCAGTAGGTCGGCTCGATGTCGTCGTCCGGGCCGTCGGTGAGCTGCTTCAGGCCGGTGCCGTCGACGTTGATCTCATAGAGGTGGAAAGGGTGTTCGCCCCCTTTGCGGTACGAGAAGAGGACCTTCTTGCCGTCGTAGTGGAGCTGCGGATCGCGGACGCCGCCCTTGGGGTCCTCCAGGATGACCTTCAACTGGCCGGTGCGGAGATTGAGCCGGCACAGCCTGCCGCCCTCGGCATAGCCCCAATAAACCCCGTCCTCGAACTTGAAGCCAAGCTGCTGGGGCGGCGTGAGCGAGTGATCCGAGTAGTTGCCGAAGGTCACGTACCAGTGGTCGCGCCCCGGGACGCGGACCGCGAAGATGATCTCGTCGACGCCGGCCATCGGGCCGTCGAGAAAGCGTTTGAGCATCGGGCCGGGCGCGTAACGGGCGGCCGGCTTCGCCGCCGGGTGGGCCGGAGCATCCGCAGCCCCCGCGACTTCCCCCATCCACGCCAACCAGAGACACGCACCCGCAGCGGCCAAGAGAGCCGCCAAGCAATTGGACCGGTCAAGTCGTTTCATCCTATCCGCCTCCGCAAAGTCGAACACTCGGCACTGCTGTGGGCCGGGATCCGCACGCACCGCACAGACTTCCGAAGTCTTTGAGACTTCGGAAGTCTCTTTGCCCGCGGCTCGTCCAGTCTGTGGGACGTTCGAGGTGGGCGTATTATAATGTGGGCCGGGGCTGGGCGAAAGAGCGCGGCTCGCGCCCTGCCGCCTCGGAAGGGGAGACGGCCCGCGCCGCCGGCCGAAAGAGATTGAAGTGCCGGGTACCGGGAACTCCAGTATCGAGTACTCAGTACCGGCTGGGCAGGGCGCGGAATGTCGATTTGGCTGCGCGCAGCCTCAGGCGGACGAGGGCTGCAATCCCGGGGCGTAACACTCTTGGAAAGGAGAATCTTGATGCCACTGAACAGACTGCCGAGAGGCCGGATCCGTTGGGCTGCATTTGCGATGCTCCTGCTGCCGGCCTGGACCGCGGCGGGACAGCCGTCGGCCGGCAAGCCGTCCGACGAGCAGCTTTGGACCCAGGCCGACGCGCGGATCGAAAAGCACCGCAAGGCCGAGGCGACCGTGCTGGTCCTCGATGCCGCGGGAAAACCGGTGCCCGGGGCCAAGGTGGCGGTCGAGCAGACCCGCCACGCCTTCCTCTTCGGCTCGAACATCTTCCTGTGGGGCCGGGCCGGCGACGAGAAGGCGGAGACGGAGTATCGGCAGCGATTCGCCGAGCTGTTGAACTACGCCACGCTGGGGTTCTATTGGCCGATGTACGAGCGGGAGCAGGGCAAGCCGGGCCACGCCCATGCCGAGGAAGTGGCCCGCTGGTGCCACCAGCACGGCATTCTCACGAAGGGGCACCCGCTGGCCTGGAACTTCGCCGATCCCCGCTGGCTGCCCGACGATCTGGAGGCGATCCGCCGGCTGCAAATGGCGCGGATTGAGGATTGCGTGTCGCGCTTTCCCGGCCTGATCGACCGCTGGGACGTGGTGAACGAGGCCGCCCACTTCGACCGCGACGAGTTCCTCCGCCGCGCCCCGAAGATGACCGCAATGTGGAAGAAGGTCGGGCAAATGGAGTTCACCCGCGAGTGCTTCGAGCACGCGCGAAAAGCCGGGCCGAAGGCGACCCTGCTCATCAACGACTACCGCACCGACCCGCCTTACGAGAAGGTGATCGAGCAACTCGTCGACTCCGGCGGGAAACGGATGTACGACGTGATCGGCATCCAGAGCCACATGCACGGCGGCACCTGGCCCAGCGGGCGGATCTGGGAGGTCTGCCAACGGTTCGCGCGGTTCGGCGTGCCGCTGCACTTCACCGAGACGACGATTCTCTCGGCCCGGCCCGGCCGCCCGCGGCCAGACCCCTGGGTTACCACGCCGGAAGGCGAGGCATTCCAGGCCCGAGAAGTAGTGCGGTTCTACACGATGCTCTTTTCGCACCCGGCCGTGGAGGCGATCACCTGGTGGGACTTCTCCGACCGCAACGCGTGGCAGGGTGCCCCGGCCGGGTTCCTGCGGGCCGACATGAGCCCGAAACCGGCGTACGAGGAACTCAAGAAGCTCATCAAGGGCAAGTGGTGGACGAAGACCTCGGTGACGACCGGCGACGACGGCACCGCCCGCTTCCGCGGCATCCTGGGGGACTACCGCGTGGGCGTCACGCTGCCCGACGGCAAGACCGCCGAGGGCAAGTTCACCTTGACCAAACAAGGGCCGAATCGCGCGACGATTCGGGTCGGCCAAAACTAGCTGCGTCCACGTTCCGTCCCCGCCCCTGGACGCGAGAAGCGCGCACTGGTAGAATAGCCGGGTGTGGACATGCGGATACTATGGGCCCCTGAAGTGGGAATTGTGATGACGAAAGTCGTACTCGATACGGGCTTTCTGTCGAAACTGGCTGGTATTCGCGAAACCGCTCTCTTGTGCGACGAATCCGGCCGGGTGATTGGCTA
>CAYGZA010000521.1:0-2799 GCA_964354135.1 uncultured Planctomycetaceae bacterium | reverse complement strand
TGGGCTTGTTCTGCAGGTACGGCATGAACAGGCCGTTGGCGAAGACGTCGTTGTTGTTCCAGACATCGCCCGGCAACTCCAACTGGTCCAATGAGTCGCGCAACTCCTGGTTCTCCAGCCGCCAACGATTTGCCGTGCCCACGCCAGCGTCAGTCAGCGCTTGGACAAAGTGAGGGTTGAACTCGGGGCTCTTGAGGTAGTCCCTCAGCGAGCACCAGAGACGCTTCTTGCCAAATGGGCGGAACGACAGCCGTTTCGATTCAAGCCACGCAGACGGGTCTATCTGAAGCGCTTGCGCCTCGCGTGACACCGAGTCCGGCAGATCTTCCAGCCTTTGCTGGAGTTCATCTGCCGATACCGTTCCGCCCGCCGAATACGTCAGGCCATCCAGAGCGACGGCCAAACGCCGAATGCTCTCGCCCAGATCGAGGTCTTCGGACATGAACAACGAAAGGAAACCAGCCAAGCGCCTGCCAGAAGTCCGCTCAAGCAATGTAAGTGTGCGGAAGATCAGGAAGGCATCTTCAGGAACGTAGCGCGAAGCAAACCGGACTGGCCCGTTTGCTATCCCCTCAAGCTCAAGCCGCCTATTCGGGCCCTCCTTGGGGGACTGAAGCACAATCTTGCTAACGTCCGCCTGCCTTCTCTGGACGTACTCCCTGGCCAGCGACCCGACATCATAGTTGGAGCGCTCGAACACTCCCACAAGGTGAGAGAGAACATAGCCGCCGATTTCCCACACACGCATGAACGGCATTTGCCTGTCGGCGATGTAGCTAAGCCAGTGCGTCAGAAGTTTCTCATCAGCGGACAGGTCGGCGTCGCAATAATTGATGAGGTTGTAGTTGGGCGGATTGCTCCACCGGATGTCGTCCAGACGGGCAAAGGCCCGCAGGATCACCTTGATTTGCGCTGTGTTGGTGACTTCAAAAGGTCCCATGGCATCATTCCCCGGAATTCCCGGGGGCACCATACTAAATCGTCGACTTCTCAGCAGGCAATCTACTCCTCCGAGAAGTCCGTTGGTCGAGTAATGTCCTGGGCGGATCTGGCCCACCCCATCGCAGACGGCGCGTCTGTGGCCGTCGCAGCGCGGATTTTAATCCGTTGTGGCCTCGGACCGGTTACCGACCTGTCCTATTTCGGCGCCAGCGTACAGACGATGCGGCGGCCTTGCTGATTGGGCGGCGCTTCGACCTTGGCCACGTCCTGCAACTGCTGGAGGACCTCATCGATCACCCGCTTGCCCTCCTCGATGTGCGCCAGCTCGCGGCCCCGGAACATCACGGAGACGATTACTTTATCCTTGTGGTCCAGGAACTCGCGGGCGCGGGAGACCTTGACGAGAATGTCGTGGTCCCCCGTCTTCGGGCGGACGCGGATCTCCTTGATCTTGATTTGCCGGGTATGGGTCCGGTGCTGCCGTTTCTTCATCTGGTACTTGTACTTGCCGAAATCCATGATCCGGCAGACGGGCGGCGATTCGTTGGGGGCCACTTCCACCAGGTCCAGGGTGGCCAAACGCGCCGCAGCGAGGGCCTCGTCGGTGGGCATGATGCCCAACTGTGCCCCCTCGGCCGAGATGACCCGGACCGGCGAGGTCCGGATCTGCTCGTTGACCCTGTGCAGTTTTGGTTCGATAGCCGATATCCTCCTTTGTTAGAGCGATTGCCCCTTCGGTTTCGACTCCTTGAGTATTCCCGCCGTCCCGCGGCCCGTCAACAGGCCGGGGCAGTCAAATCCAGATGACCAAGGACCAAGGGCCAATGACCAAGGACCAAGGACTCCTTGAACATTGATCCTTGGTCATTGGTCATTTCCCCTCCCCCGCACCGTCTTCAGCCGGATTTCCTCCTGGAGTCTCTCAATGGCCGCCTGGAGGGGCAGGGCCCCCAGATCGCCCGCGATCCGGTCCCGGACGGAGACCGTCTCGTGCTCCATCTCGCGCCCGCCGACGACGAACATGTAGGGGATCAGCTCCAATTGGGCGTCGCGGATTTTCGCCCCGATCTTCTCCGAGCGGTAGTCCCCCGAGGCCCGCAGGCCCGCCTCCGCCAAGCGGGCCTCGACGGACCGGGCGTACGGCTCGAACTTCTGGCTGACGGCCAGCACGCGGACCTGCTCGGGGGCCAACCACAGGGGAAACGCCCCGGCAAAGTGCTCGATGAGCATCCCCGTGAACCGCTCGAAGGAGCCGAACGGGGCGCGGTGGATCATCACCGGGCGGTGAGGCCGGTTGTCCGGCCCGACGTACGCCAGGTCGAACCGCTCCGCGCTGGGGAGATTGTAGTCCAGTTGCACGGTGCCCAACTGCCATTGGCGGCCGATGCAGTCGGCCACGAGGAAATCGACCTTGGGGCCGTAAAACGCCGCTTCGCCCCGCTCGACGTCCACGTTGGCCATGCCCATTTCCCGGCACACCTGCTCCAAGGCCGCCTCGGCCCGCTGCCACGTCTCCGCGCTGCCTACGTATTTGTCGCTCTTCGGATCGCGGAACCCCAGACGCACGCGGTAGTCGGTCAGGCCCAGGGTCGTCAGCACGAGCTGGGTCATCGCAATGCAGCCGCGGAATTCGCCGGGCACCTGCTCCTCGGTGCAGAAGATGTGGGCATCGTCCTGGGTGAAGCCGCGGACCCGGGTCATGCCGGTCAGCTCGCCCGACTGCTCGAACCGGTACACGGTGCCGAACTCCGCCAGCCGGAGCGGCAGGTCGCGATAGCTCCGCGGCTTCGACTTGTAGATCATGATGTGGTGCGGGCAGTTCATCGGCTTGAGCAGGTACCGCTCGCCGTCGGCCAT
>CAYGZA010000520.1:0-2810 GCA_964354135.1 uncultured Planctomycetaceae bacterium | reverse complement strand
AACGGCCACTTCTTCCAAAACGCGAAACTCTTGAACTGAAAACGGCACTAGCAGTGCTATTTGTGGGTAAACCCGAGCCCGCGGGCGGGAGAGGGGAGTAATTGTTGGACGGCCGCTTAGTCCGTTGTTGACGGCTGCTGCGCAGGGATGACCGGCACGGAACGCTCACGGCCGGAAGTCGTCATCCTCCCCCAAGCTCTCGCAGAAGCGGGCCAAAAGGTCCGCGGCACGGTCCATGTCCCCCAGCGCGATCGTCTCCACCGGGCTGTGCATATAGCGGTTGGGAACGCTCACCAGTCCGGTGGCGACGCCGGCCCGGTTTACCTGGATCGAATTGGCGTCGGTCCCGGTGGCCTTGCCGCTGGCGGAAATCTGAAACGCGATCTCATGCGTCTTCGCGGTCTCGATCAGCAGGCGGACCACTTTCGGGTTCATGTTCGGTCCGCGCTCGATCACGGGGCCTTTGCCCAGGGCGATCTCCCCTTCCTCCTTCTTCTCGATGGTCGGGCAGTCGGTGGCGTGGGTTACGTCCACGGCCACGCCCACCTGCGGATCAATGCCGAACGCACTCGTCTTTGCCCCCCGCAGGCCGACCTCTTCCTGGACCGTGGAGACGGCGTACACCGCCCAGTTGAGCTTCGCGGCGTCGATGCGGCGGAGGGCCTCCATGACCACCCAAAGGCCGCACTTGTCGTCCATCGCCGGGGAGGCCACGCGGTCGTTGCGAAGCTCGCAATAGGCCAGCTCCACCGTGACCGGGTCCCCGACGCGGAGCAGCTTTTCCGCCTCCTCCTTGTTGGCTGCGCCAATGTCCAGCCAAAGGTCCTTGAGCTTAGGGACCTGCTTGCGCTCCTCCTCGGTGAGCAGATGGATCGGCTTTCGGCCGATGACGCCGACCACCGGGCCGCTTTCGGTCCAGACCGTGGTCCGCTGCCCCACGAGCATCTGGGGGTCCCAGCCGCCGATTCCCTGAACGTAGACGTAGCCGTCCGTGTCCACGTACTGGACGATCAGCCCGATCTGGTCGCAGTGCCCGGCGAGCATGACGCGCCGCCGGGCCCCGGGATTCCGTACGGCCATCACGTTGCCGTGGACGTCGGTGCTCACCTGGTCGGAAAACGGGCCGACGTACTCGCGGACCACCTGTTGCAGCGGAGTCTCGTACCCGGAGGGGCTGGGGGTCTCCAGGACCTTCTTGAAGAACGTCAAAGCGCTCGGATCCATCGTGTTTCCTTTCGGGCTCGGTGCTACGGTTCAGATAAGTATCCAGCGAAGTCAATGCCCTGCAAGCCGTGCGACCGCCCGCTTGCCGGAAAAGCGTGGGCGCTGGTCGAAAGCTGCGCTTGACGCCGCTCGATCACGCGGCCTACGATATCGCGTTTACGCGGCCCTGGGCCTCCGAAACGATAAGTTGTCATGGAAACTGCCAAAGTCGCCGTTGTTGGTTTCGGCACCATCGGATCGGGTGTGGCCAGAATACTCCTTGAGAGTGGCGACCGTCTGGCTCGGCGGGCCGGGAAGCGGGTGCAATTGGCGCGGGTCGTCGATACGGACCTCGATCGACCCCGCAACGTCACCCTTCCAAAGGGGGTTATAACCAATGACTTGGGTCAGGTGACCTCCGATCCGGAGATCGAGGTAGCGGTCGAGCTAGTTGGGGGGCTGGAGCCCGCCCGGTCGATCGTGCTCAAGCTCCTGGAGGCCGGCAAGAACGTGGTTACCGCCAACAAGGCCCTGCTGGCGGAACACGGCCGCGAGCTGTTCGACCGCGCGCGGCACCTCGGACGCTCGATTGCCTTCGAGGCCTCGGTGGGCGGCGGCATCCCGATCATCGCTGCGATCGGGCAGTGCCTGACGGCCAACCAAATCCAATCGATCCACGCCATCCTGAACGGCACGAGCAACTTCATACTGACCCAAATGGGGGATCACGACGCGGAGTATGCCGCCGCGGTGGCCGAAGCCCAGCGGCTAGGCTATGCCGAGGCCAACCCGGCCATGGACGTCGACGGGACCGACGCAGCCCAGAAACTGGCTATCCTGGCTCATCTGGCCTTCGGGGCCCGGGTCCACTGGAAGAACATCCCCCGGACGGGGATCGACACCGTCGACGTTGCCGATCTCCGGTACGCCCGGGAGCTCGGCTATGCCATCAAGCTGCTGGCCGTGGCGGAGCTGGTGCCGGAAGGGCTCGAGGTCCACGTGTCGCCCACGCTGGTCAGGCACGGCACGCCTTTGGCGGAAGTCCGCGGGGCGTATAATGCAGTCCGGGTCGTGGGCGACGCGGTGGGAAGGGTTTTCTTCCTCGGGCTGGGGGCCGGGCAAATGCCGACCGCTTCGGCCGTCGTGGCCGACATCCTCGATACGATCCTTGGCCGGGCGGCGATTACCTTCCGCACCCTGGAGTTGTGGTCCACGAAGCGGGAGGCGCCCGTGGCCCTGCGCGACCCGGCCAAGGTGTCCGGGCGGTACTACCTCCACTTCAACGTCGACGACCGACCGGGCGTTTTGGCCGAGATCGCCGGGATCCTCGGGCGGCACGAGATTTCCATCGCCTCGGTCATCCAGCACGAGACGGAGGAAGAAGCGACGAACGTCGTTCCCCTGGTCATCATGACTCATTCGGCGACCGAGGGAGCGATGCGCGACGCCATGACCGCAATCGACCGGTTGCCGTACGTACATCCGAGGAGTATCCGGATGCGGGTGCGGGACTGAGAAAAGGATGAAGGATGAATGATGAATGATGAATGATGAATGAAGTCCTAATGATCAAGGCTCAATGACCAAGGCCCAAGGAGGGAAGGAAA
>CAYGZA010000519.1:0-2848 GCA_964354135.1 uncultured Planctomycetaceae bacterium | reverse complement strand
ACGGCTTCTTCTTCAAGCTGGGGCTTCGTGCTGCGCACTCGACCCAGCCTACGACTCCAACAACTCCTCCAACCGAACTTCAAACCGCCGTTCCATCCGCTCCTCCTTTCCTTGAAACACATTCCAAGGAAAGGCTTGTCACCAAAAGACTTAGAACCAGTCAACGTCAAGATACAGTCAAACTAGCTGCAAACCGGTCTAACGACCTTGCCGCGGATCGAGATCGTCACGTCGTCCAACGGGACTTCCTGGCCGGAGACCCGCAGGGCCGCCTCGGCAATCCGCACCAGGCCCGTGCAGCACGGCACCTCCATGTGGACCACCGTGAGGCTGCGGATCGAAGAGAGGGTGATCATGTCGGCCAGCTTCTCGACATAGGTCTGCGAGTTATCCAGCTTCGGGCAGCCGATCACCACGGGGCGGCCGCGCAAGAAGCGGCGGTGGAAATCGGGCAGGGCGAACGGCACGCAGTCGGCCACCAGAAGCACGTCGGCGTCTTGCAGGAACGGCACGTTGGGCGGGACGAGGTGCAGTTGCACCGGCCAGTTCCTCAAAGCGGACGGCTCCCCCGCTTCCTCATCGTGCGACTGCTGCCCCCGGCTGTCTTCCTCACGGACCCCTTGAGCCGGCAGCACCGCAAGCGGCGCCAAGGTCTTGACCGCCGCTCCCGGGCAGGCGCAAGGCGCTGCCTCTGCGGCGGCACGCTTCCCGGCCAGCCCGGCCACGTGCTCCCGGGCCGCCTCTTCGTCGAACGGCCGGGCCTCCCGCTCGGCCATGGAGATGGCCTCTTGCGGGCACTCGCCCAGGCAGGCCCCCAGGCCGTCGCAGTAGACGTCGGAGACCAGACGGGCCTTGCCGCCGATGACTTGAATCGCCCCCTCGGCACAACCGGGGACGCACAGCCCGCAGCCGTCGCACTTCTCTTCGTCGATCTGGATGATCTTCCGCCGGATCATGGGGCACTCTCTTTGGACTGGGGTTTTCGCACCGGTTTCGCCTTCCGCCGGCTCCCCAGGGAGTCGAGCTGATGCCGGAGGGCCAGGATGGGGTGACGCAAGAGCATCCGCGGGCCGGCATAGCGCATCATCTCTTTCACACGGTCCCGCATTGCCGGCTTGTAGCAGTGGATGGGACACTTGGCGCAAGTCGTCTTCTCCTCCCCGAACGGGCAGCGATCCAGCCGGCAAAGCGCGTAGCTCAACAGGTCCGCACACTCGGGGCACAGCGGGCGGCCGCCGTGGCCGTGCCCGCGGCAGTAGATCGTCACCATCGCCCGGACCGTGCGTTTCTCGCGGGCGATTCGCGGGCCGGCCGAAGAAGAGGACTCGCTCATAGGATCGTCCCGGAAACTCAAGACAGCTTCTCTTTCGCGCAGGGCAAGTCCCGCTGCCACCCCGGCGCTCCCGTTCTTCAGCAATTATCGTCCACCGGGCAACGGTTCGTCCTCGATTCGGATGAAGGAAACGAACGGACTGCTGGGCCCCTCGGGAGCGTTTAGCGGGCCCTCTCTCGGGGCAGATCATGCCAACGAGCGGTCGTAGTTGAACCGGAAACGCTTGTGCTTCGCCGTCGGCACGTCGAACCAGTCGCCCAGCGGATCCTCCGAGCCGACCAGATCAACCACCAGGTGCTTGACGTGGATCCGGTCGTTGGTGCAACTCCTCAGATCGAACGGCTCGACGGGACGGAATACGCACAGCCCCTGCTCCAGCCGCAGGACCATCCGCGCCCCGCGGCGGTCCTCAAAGACCTTGCCGAACCGGTCCTCGGGCAGCTCGACGCGGGTGGTCATCAAGGGCGGGCGGCCGAAGACCACCAGCGAGCACGGCGCGGGGCAATGGGCCGTCAGGTCCTCCAGTTGCCGCCGGTCGGCTTCCGGTGACGCGGTGACGCAGCGGATGCCCAGCCCGGCGAGAACCCTCGCCGCCAGCGAATTGAGGACCGGCAGGCCGGGGCCGCTTTCCATCCGCACGCCCGCCTGCCTAGCCAAGAGCCAGCCGCCCCAACTGTTGACCTCGACGGCGAGACCGGCCCGCTTGCAGGCCCGCAAGAGCGAGCGGATCGCGGGGATGTCGCCCTCGAAGAAGACCGGCGGGAGCGCCACCACGAGCGGCACGTCGCCAGAGGCCGCGAGGGTCTTTTGGAGCGACGAGGCCCTGAGCCCTTCCACGATCACGCCGCTCGGCCGGACCTGCCGCGCGAACGACGCCACGGCCGAGGAGTCCAACCGCGCCCGGTCCGGCGGATCGCCCAGGGCGCGCCGATTGGCCGGCGAGGGTTGGTCCTTCTCCAAGACCTCGCGGACCGGCTGAGGCAGGTCGATTCGCACCAGGTCGCCGGGCTTCTTCTGGGCTTGGCGAATGACCGCCCCGATGCGGTCCACCAGCGCGTTCGCCGCCCGCGGGACGAGCAGGAATGCCGGGTCGCTCGACGCCCGCCGGCCGAGCCGGTGATCGCGGATCGTCCCGGAATCGAGCCTCGCGAAGAGGTCCTCGACCGCGACCGCCTTGTGTTGGCGGCGGACGACGGTTTTCGGAATCGACCACTCGATGGTCTGTTGACCACAGGTACACCGGCAGACGACGCCCCGCTGTTGGACGTTGATCTCCAGATCGTACGTGGGCTCGGCGTCCTCGCCCTCTTGGTCTATGGGTCCGGAGAGCGGAGGTGATTGGCTTGGCGGCGGCGACGCTGTGTCCTCGGCCGCGGCGCGTCCGGCGGCCAGTCCGCAGAGCGCGTCGCGTTGGCCGTCCAGATAGCCGCAGGTGGTTTCTCTTCCCGCATAAGCCCCAAGTTCTTCCGCCGCCTTCATGAACTCCTGGGCGTTTTCGCCGTAAAGCGCCCGCCG
>CAYGZA010000518.1:0-2852 GCA_964354135.1 uncultured Planctomycetaceae bacterium | reverse complement strand
ACGCATACGCATTCTGGCAGTATAGGGCCGACCTCGTATTACTGACACTTGGCCCTCATCCCTCATCCTTTCCCCACACGTCTTCGCCGGCCAGGCGGATCGCCTCCAGGTCCGGCGAGCAGGAGCGGCAACCGTGAATGTGCCGCAAAGCCTCTTCCAGCCCGTATTGCTGCACCCAGTTGAGGTAAGTGATCACCACGCTCGGCGCGCGGCCCATTCCGGCAGTGCAGTGGATGTAGACCGTGTGACTGTCCCGCAGAAACTCGTTGAGCGCCTGAACGCACTCGGGGAGGCGCTTGCGGAGGTCCTCCCGGTCGAAGTCGCGGACCGGGACGCGGCGGACGCGAATGTGCAGGCGGCGGTAATGGGCGCGGAGCCGCGGCCAGTTGCACTCCAAGCGGTCGAGGTCGTCGTCGGTCTGGAGACTCAGAACGGCAGTGACTCCCAGCGTGCGATGGAGCCGGTCGATGTCGTCGGTGGTCTCGGGGTACGAGCCGACGTAGACCTCGGGAAAGACCTGGTTGAAGTCCATCGTGCGCAAACCCTTGCGGGGTGTTTTCTTGCAGGAAGGCCGCCGATTCTACCCGCCGGGCCGTACTCCCAACAATCGCAAAACCGGACCGCCTACTCCTTCATGCGCAGTCCTCATCCCCCGGCGGCGTTGTTGACGGAGGCGGAGGGGAATGGCTCCGCGCAAGCCACAAAACGTAACGCCGACAAAGCGCCAACGCGATGCTTAACAGGACAGACGCCCCCAAGGCCCAGGAGAGTGGAACTGCAGAAGAGGGAGCCCCAAGGGTGACGGCCAGTACCATGACGACAACGGCAGCCGCACCGAATGGCAAACCCACCGCTACCAGGATGGTGACCGGAAAGACCACCAGCAAGAAAAACGCACGATGGCTGGCGCTGCGGATTCCTGCCTGAGATAGTACTCGCACGCCGGCCCACCACCCGAGCGCGGAAAACGTCAGCACGCCCGTCCCGATCACGACGCGTTCGGGAGTCTCCGGGATGGCCGACCGTCCAAGGATGACCGCCAGTCCCAGTTGGACCAGCACAAAAAGACAGAAGAAGTCCAGGAGAGTAAACTGTGCCGGTTGTCGGCGGACCTCTGCAAGACGGTTCAACGGACCCAAGATCCACCTGTTGCTGATTGCGACGCTCAGAAGGATCAGCGTGGTTGCCACCGACAGCGCGGCGACTGTGGCAAGGAGATTCATGAAGACAATCTACGTCGGAGCTCTCCCCCAGGGCAAGCAGCCGGGCCTCGTAATCGGCCACAGTCTGCGCGGCTGGGATCCGGGATATGTGTTCTCGATTCCCCCTCCTTCTCTCTGACCTCCGCAGTTGAACGAGCGTTCCGGACTGGTGGGAAGACTACTGGGGATTCAGATCGGGCAGGTCAACCTTGATGTCCTCCAACCCGCCGGGGGCCTCCGGTTTGGGGCCCACGGGGCCGCCCTTGGCAGGCGGGCCGGGCGGGGCATTCGGCTTGGGGCCTTGTGGCCCGGCGCCTCCGGCGGCGGTTGGATCCCACGTTGGGGCCCTCGAGCCGCCGGCCGGAGCCGTGTCTACGCTAATCGCCTTCTGGCCCGGCACCGTGACCTCCAGCTTCGGCATGCTCCACTGGCCGTGGTCGAACCGGGTCACCGCCGCCACGTCGGCCGTCCCCTTCGGACCGGAGACCCTGAACCTGAGCGTCGCCGTGCCGGGGCTCTTGTCCGTGGGGACCGAGCCGGCGGGGATGAAACTCGCATCCCGGATCGGCTCGCCGAGCGCTGCGACCACGTTGGAGTCCTTTTGGATCAAGCTCAGGGCCGTCTTGTAGGGCCACGTGGACTTCATCGCCCGCAGCTTGCCGATCGTGAAATGCCAGGCGATGATGCCGGCCACGACCAGCAGGACGATCAGCACCGCAACCACCTTTGGCCAGCGGGCCGGACGCCGGCTCTCCGGCGGCGCGCCGACGGGAGAAGTTTCTTTGCCCTGGTTCATGGGCTCCCTCCGTGTTCTTCGTGTCTCCGTGGTGCTTCCTGGTCCTCGGTGTTTTCTCATTCCGCCCGAGGTGCGGGCTTTTTCTCCGCCGGCTTGGGCGGCGGCTTGTCCACCACCTTTAAGAAGGCCGGATCGATGTCGTACCAGCCGCAGTTGTTGTCGGCGTCGAACTCGACCAGCGCGCGGCCGCTGAAGTTGATCGTCTTGATCTGACCCACGATGTCCTTGAAGCGGGCCAGCTCCGGGCGAGTGGCATCGACGACCACGTACTGGTCGGTGTATTGGCGTTTGAGCCGTTCGATTTCTTCGGGGAGCATAGGGCGCAGGGGCCAGGGGTTAGGGGCAAGGGGTCAGGGGCCAGGGGCAAGGGTTAGGGGTCAGGGAGGACATTTGGCCGTGAGTCTGGCTTGTAAGCCGTGGATCATTCTGCCTTCCTCAGCGTATCGCTCCAGAACATCGGACATGCAGCCGCGTTCACCGTGGTTCAAGGACTCGGCCAGGATACTGACAAGGCCGTAGGTTTCGCTTCTTGGGCAGGTTCGGGTCCGGACGTAAACCTGTTTGGCCAACTCCACGCCGCGCTGCCACATGTTGAGATCGCGGTAACTTCGGCCCCCATTTGCCCCCCCGCGTATTCCGTAAGATCCCTAGCCCCTAGCCCCTAGTGCCTAACCCCTAGTGCCTAGCCCCTCGCCCCGGCTCCTTGCTGGACCCGCCAGCGGAGAAGGGCGTCCAGGAACCCCTGGATGCCGCCGTCCAAGACGCTGTGAAAGCTCGTCTCCATGTATCCGGTGCGGGAGTCCTTGACCCGCTGCTCCGGGTGGAGGAAATAGCTGCGGATCTGGGAGCCGAAG
>CAYGZA010000517.1:0-2866 GCA_964354135.1 uncultured Planctomycetaceae bacterium | reverse complement strand
GTGACCATGTAGCCCGAATCCTGCATCAGCACGCCCACGTAGCGGTGATCCGGATGATAGTCGTTGGGCCGGTGGCCGATGACGATGTCGGCCTTCCACTCGCGGATCACCCGCGTGATCGTGCGGCGGTTTTCCAGGGTCGGCTCCAGCTCGCCGTCGTGGATGTCGAGCACGCGGCTGGTGGCGCCGAGCATCGTGTCGGCGGCGAGGGCTTCGGCCTTGCGTCGCGCGGCCAGCGGCTCGCCGCGGATTTGCGAATGCCCGATGTCGCCGTTGGTCACCGAGACCAGCTCGACGTGATGCCCCAGCTTGGACCAGAGGGCGGCCGAGCCGCCGGCGCGGATCTCGGCGTCGTCGGGATGGGCCCCGAAGACGATGATCCGCAGCTTGCCGTCGCCCGGCTGCTCGGCGGCGACCGGCGCCGCAGCCAATCCCAGACCGGCGGCCAGTGCTATCCCCACCACAACCCTCAAGAGAAACCTCGCGCTAGCGCTCATCTCGTCACCTCCTTCCAGACAACCGGTTCGTACCAGGACGCGGAACGCCGCCATTCTAAGGCAAAGACGCCCCCAAGGGAAAAGGGCCCCCGAGTCCAGTCCGGCCGGCCTCGTCGCTGCCCTGTTCCGCGGCGGTCGGCGAATCGGCTTTCCTTTGCTCTGCCGAAGAGGAGCCGGGCTGCGGGCCGTCGGCGGCGCGGAGTAGATCGCTTTGATCGGCGGCGAATCAATCGGGATGTCGCCGCCAGCGAACGATCGCGTGCCACGCCGTCCCGGACGTGTTGCCGTTTCGCGGCGAGACACACCAGACGATGTGCGCGTTGCCCAACCCATCGTCGGCCACACTGGTCTGATCGTCATCGCCGGTGATTTGAAAGCCTTTATTGTCAATCAGTGTGCTACTGGCGTTTGGCACGCTCACCAGCAGCCTTTCGGACCAAGAGCGACCATGATCTTTTGAGCCGCGGTAATACATCTGCCAGGATGCGTCACGACGTTCCATCCAGGAAACGTGAACCATCGGGCCCCAAGCCGCGATGGCGGGCATTCGGACTTCGGCTGCTTGGTCGCTGGAAAGCTGGGTCGGGCTGTCCCAGTTGACCCAGTCCTTGCTCGTGCGGACGAACAGCCCTCGCCCCAATGCGCTGACGAATGCCGCATACACATTCCTGTTTCCGTCCACCGCCAGAACGGGAAATCGTTCCCCATTAAATGGGTGTGGGCGATCCGGTTGCAGACCGCTCACCAATACCGTCTCGGTCCAGGTCTGACCGTGGTCCAGCGTTGAACAAACAACGCTTCGGGACCCGCCCCCTACCCCTTTTCCTCCCAAATCGCTCGTGCTTGCCACCCAACCGCCCGCGATTCTTCCGTCGTCCTCCACAACCACGGAGAAGCAAATGGCGTGTGTATCGCCCAATGGCCCGGGCAGTAGCTTCCAGTGACTGCCCCGATCGTCGGAAACAAGAATCGCGGAGAAGTGCCGAAAGCGCGCCTTGAGCTTGTCCTTGTAGTTCGGATCATTGGGATGCAGCATCTCCGTTGAAGCGCCCTGCCTCTTTTCACCTGCCATTGACGCCGCGACCAACAGCTTTCCGTTGGCGCTCACAGCGAGAACCGGACGGTCGCCCGAAGGCGTCACGAGGATACGTGGCGACCAAGTGTGTCCGCGATCGCAAGAGCGGTAGAACGCGTTCAGTACTTCTGGGATCGGTTTACTCTCGTCGCAGCAGATGACAATAGAATAGAACCGACCACGGCGGTCGGTTGCCAGCCAGGGATCAGCGAAGATCTCCTCCTTGGACAAGAGCGGTATCTTGAAAGGGGCCTCCCACGATACTCCGCCGTCCCTCGACGACCACTGGATGATGGACATATCTCGCGGTGGATCGTATGGACCTTGCGGTAGGTCATAATCCTGCGCTATCACGACAACTTGCCCATGATGGTCTGCGGCGACAACCGGCTTGATGGACCGACGCGTCGAAGCCAACGGTTTCACCGAGTCCAGCCGCGGGCTGGCATCAGACGTTGGCGTTGGAGACGGCGGTGGTTCAAACAGGTCCTTCACCGCCCATTCACTGTTGCCGCCATGCCACGCGAAGAGTGCGAACGCAGCAACCGCGATGATCCCGGCCGCAATGAGACCGACGCACCGAATTCGGGACGTACGGGTTTTCGGCACCGCTGACGTCGCTAACAACCGCAGAGTGCTGCAGTGAGTTTCAGCTTTCCCATCGATCCCGTCCATGGTCTACCTCCCGCCTGGTGTCCGGCCTATTCAAGTATGATGCAGCCCGGTAACATCTGCCTCCAACTCCCTTCGAACTCGTCAATCCGTCTGAATCTCTAACCGGACTCCTGCAGAACCACGCTAGCCTGGATTCCCACAGGCCCGTTCCGGCCTAACAAAGGCGGCGGTTGAGGGGCCGTGAAGCCCGGGGATTTGCGGCGTTTGCGAACTGCTATTGGTATAAGTTGTGTTGACTGATAGGCTGTACTACCACGACACTAGAAGCCAGTGGTTAGATCAACGTAGAATCGCGCCTGCACAGCTTCCGAAGTCTTCGAGACTTCGGAAGTCTGCGCGGCATGCACGAATCCCGGGCGTTGGGGGTACAACGCTACTGCCGGAGCACGAGCCGGGCGAAGGCTTCCTTCGCGTGCCTCAGGAGCGCGGGGTAGTCCAAGGCTTCGATTTCTTCGCCGAGCAATTCCACGTCGTAATAGCCCTCGTACCCGGCCGCGGACAAGGCATCCACGATTTCCTGCAAAGGGAGGGTCCCCAAGCCCAGAAGGCAGCGACTCTGTTCCCCAGTCGGGGGCCGGCGAGCGTCTCCCAACTGCACGACGGCGACGCGACCGGCAAA
>CAYGZA010000516.1:0-2886 GCA_964354135.1 uncultured Planctomycetaceae bacterium | reverse complement strand
CGGAGAACAACTTCCTCTGGATCGACTCGGTCGTCGGCGGCACCATTCCCAGCAACTTCATGCCCGCGGTGGAAAAAGGGGTCAAGGATCGGCTGGAGCGGGGCGTGATCGCCGGGTACAAGGTGAAGAACGTCTGTGTGGAAGTCTTCTTCGGCAAACACCACCCCGTCGACAGCTCGGAACAGGCGTTCAAGACCGCCGCCTCGATGGCCTTCCGCAACGTCTTCCAGCAAGCCAAGCCGGGCCTGTTGGAGCCGATCGTGAAGATGGAGGTGACCGTGCCCGGCGACAAGCTGGGCGACATCTCCAGCGACATGTCGGGCCGCCGCGGCCGCGTGCTGGGAATGGCCTCTGCCGGCGGCGACCTCCAGACCGTCACCGCGGAAGTCCCGCTGGCCGAAGTGACGACCTACGCCCGGGCCCTCTCCAGCATCACCGGCGGCCAGGGGAGCTACACCATCGAGTTCAGCCACTACGATCTGGTGCCGGGCAACATCCAGCGGGAGATCATGGAGCGGGCGAAGATGAAGGAGGAGGAAGAGGAATAGGGTTCGGGGTTCGGGGTTCAGGGTTTGGGGTTCAGAGCCGGGCCGTGTCGGCCCGGTCGGGTGGCAGGGGATGAGCGATGAGGGCCAAATGAGGAAGGCGGAGTTCGGGATCAGCAATCCCGGTGCGGCGTAGCGTGTGGCTCCGATTTCCGAATTCCCACTTCCGACTTGCCCCGAAGCCCGAACCCCGGCCCAAGCGGCGTAAAGCACCTTCCGCCGGAGTCCGCCAATCCTGGGCCATCGCTGTCACGGATCGGCCGGCAGCGCCGCCATCGCCAGCCGAGGGTATTGCCCGGCTTGTGGGTCTCGTGCCATTATGATTGGCGGTTGGCGGAGCGTCGGAGCCTGCCGGCCGGCACGACCTGGGAAGTGTCTCAACGATCATAGGAGGTAACCATGTCCGTTCGTCCGGCTCTGCGGTGGTTTGCAGCGATCCTGCTGGCAATGTCCGGCACAACGGCGGTTCACGCGAGAAGATCGCACGCTCAGGAAGCGCAAACTGCGCCGGTCGGCGTGGCGAAGGTGGACATCACGCCCGAGCATCCGGTGCGGATGTACGGCTACGGGGCCCGGAAGGTTGAGTCGGAGGGCGTTGCCGGGCGGTTGAATGCCTCGGCCCTGGCCATCGGCGGCGACGACGGCGACGGCCCGGCAGTTCTCTTGACCGTGGATTGCGGGGCCGTGCCGGCGGACATCCGTGACGAAGTGCTCCGCCGGCTTCAAGCGAAGACGGGACTCAAACCGGAGCGGTTCATGCTCTGCAATTCCCACAACCACTCCGGGCCCGATCTGAAGGGAATGCCCTCGATGTCGGGCGCGGAACGCGAGCATCTCGCCCGGTACGCGAAGGAGCTGACCGGCCGGCTGGAGCAGGTCGTGCTCCGGGCGCTCGCGTCCCGGCGCCCGGGCCGATTGGCCTGGACCCAGGGCTCCGTCGGCTTTGCCGCCAACCGGCGAGTCCTGAAGGACGGGAAATGGACGGGTTTCGGCGCGGTCCCGGAAGGGGCCGTCGACCACAGTCTGCCGGTCCTGCGGGTAAGGGACTCGGAAGGGAAGCTGCTGGCCGTGGTCGTCAACTATGCCTGCCATAACACAACCCTGAGAGGCGACTTCAAACGGATCCACGGCGACTGGGCCGGATGCGCCCAGGAGCACATCGAAGCCGATCACCCCGGCGCCGTGGCGATGGTGACCATCGGCTGCGGGGCGGATGCGGATCCCTGCCCTCACGGCACCGTCGAGTTGTGCCGGCGGCACGGTCGGGCCCTGGCCGATGAGGTGAAACGGCTCCTGGCTGGGCCCATGAAGCCGGTCGAGCCGAAGCTGACCGCCCGGATGATGCCCCTGGAAATCCCCTACGACCCACCGCCGCCGATCGAAGAGCTCAAGCAGATCGCTGCGAAATCGTACCCTGCCGAGCGGTTGCTCGCGCGCCTCCAGCGCGGCGAGAAGCCGCCGGTGAAGAAGGACTACCGAATCGCCACCTGGGTGTTCGGCAACGACCTCGCCATGGTCTTTCTGGCCGATGAGGTTGTGGTCGACTACGCGCTGCGGATGAAGCGCGAGCTGGACGGCACTCGACTGTGGATCAACGCCTACAGCAATGACGTTTCCACCTACGTCGTCTCGAAGCGGCTCGTCAAGGAAGGCGGATACGAGGTGCAGAACTCCCTGAGCGCGGCGGTTTCCTACGGCCGGCCGGAGCGGGTCGAGCCGGCCATGGAGGACCGGATCGTCGAGCGGGTGCGAGATCTTCTGCCCGCGAGTTTTCGATCTGCCGCCAAGACTCTGTCCACCCGGCAGTGAGGATCTTGAGGCACAGGGACAGGCGAGCCCGCATTTCTCACCACACGAGGTCCGGCGGCGGCATGAAGTGGCGGTTCCTGCGCGCAAGGTAAGCTTGGTGGTGAAGTGAAGGGTGGGAATCCAGCCGGGGAGACTACCAATGCGTTGTTCGCCTTTCGTTGTGGCCGTGCTTGCCGCCATGGCGGTGCCTACCGTGGCCGCCGATCCTGCCAAGGTTCAGAACCTCGGCATCGCGGTCAAGGCGGTCACCTTCGCCAACAGCGAGGCGGCGGTCGGCCCAAGCCCCGAGGGCGGGCAGGCCATCGCTCCCGGCTGCTGCGAGGCCCCGATTACGGCCAAGGGTCGCCGGTCCACGTGCCGGTGAACGTGAGGAGATAGTCGATCGGCGTAATGATCCTCCGGGTGTTCGTGCCGCCGGCGGTGGAGCCGAACAGGTTCACGGTGTCCTTCAAGAGGTCCAGCCCGGTGTTGTCGAAGCCGCTGACCCGGTAGTAGTAGCCGGCCGCGGCAAGGAGGTTCCCGTTCGTGAGGT
>CAYGZA010000515.1:0-2896 GCA_964354135.1 uncultured Planctomycetaceae bacterium | reverse complement strand
TTCCGGCACCTGGTGATCGACCGCAAGGTGACCCAGGGAACGCGCGGCGAGCCCGGCCGCCGCTGGTGCGAGCGGATCTGGACCGTGCTGGCGACCTGTGCCCAACAGGCCCGCTCCGCCTTCCAGTTCATCTATCACTCGATCGTGGCCTACTTCACCGACCACTCGTTCCCCTCGCTGCTACCTCAAGGGCCGTGAACGGGTACCGTGTTCGTATTGCTCGACTTGCGTTGCAGATTGGAGATCGGCAGGGAAAGCGGGCCCACCTCGGCACGCAATTCGGGCCCACCCCTGGTTGGTAAGATAGCCGC
This sequence comes from uncultured Planctomycetaceae bacterium, assembly GCA_964354135.1. Classification (GTDB taxonomy): domain Bacteria; phylum Planctomycetota; class Planctomycetia; order Pirellulales; family Thermoguttaceae; genus CAYGZA01. The sequence goes on along the minus strand of CAYGZA010000515.1, from coordinate 2,585 downwards.
TGGGGAGGCGATGTGAAGGGTTTCCTCCGATTTTCGTGGCGTTAGGGCCTATTCCGACTTCTTGGCCTTCTTGGATTTCATCGATTCCCGGAAGCGGTAGCTCTCGCCGTTCATCTCGAAGATGTGGCAGCGATGCGTCAGCCGGTCCAACAGGGCAGCCGTCATCCGCTCGCCCTGGAAGACCTGGCCCCAGTCGCTGAAGGCGAGGTTGCTGGTGATTAGGGTGCTCGCCCGCTCGTAGCGGTCCGCGAACACTTGGAACAAGAGTTCGGCGCCCGTGCGGCTGAAGGAGAGGTAGCCCAGCTCGTCGCAGATCAAGAGCTCGGTCTTGTCCAGTTGGGTGAGGAACCGCTCCAGTTGGTATTGCTTCTGGGCCTCTTCCAGGCGGTTGACCAACGCGGCGGCGGTGAAGAACCGCACCCGGGGCCTTGGTCCCTGTTGGCCTCTTGAGGTAGCCGTGGTGCCGCTATGACCCAAGCGCCAGTCGTCCTTTTTCATGGGACGTAGACACCCACCGGACACACGGTCAGAAGCGTCACCCCCCGCCGCCGGAAGCTTGCGAACAGCTTTGCTTGATTGGTGAGCGAGCGTGTCAGGCGATCGAACGCGTGGACGACCACGCAGTCCACCTTGCCGGCTTCGATACCGGGCCCGTCACCGCCGTCGACCGGGTTCAGACGATCTCCCAGCCCTTGCGGCAAGGCTCCTTGATGAGGGTGTCGGCCTCCGCCACGCCCGGAACTTTGAGATTCGCCGCGTCCCAGGCGATGCGTTTGCCCAGGCGCAAGGCCAGGACTCCCAGCAACACCAACTCGGTGAGCTTGGCACCGTATTGAAAATTGGAGCTGGCAGGCGGCCCCCCCTTGCAGGCGTCGAGCCAGTCGCGGTGATGCCCCTTGGAGCGGGGCAGCGTTTTCGGCGGCTTCTTGTAGGAGGCCGTCTTCTCGTAAGGCAGCAGCCGCTGCTGGCCGGCCCAGCCTTCGGTGAGCAACTTCCCCTTGTCGCCGATGAAGAGGATGCCGTGGTCGGGCAGCGGCCGCCCGCGGCCCATGTCTTCCGGCCAAGGGGGTTGCAGTCCGCCGTCGTACCAGGTGATCTTGACCGCGGGCTTGTCGCCGCGGGGACCGAACTGGTAGTAGCAGATTTCGCCGTGGGGCGCGATCTCGGCATCCATGTTCCCGGCCGGAAAGGCTTCCACGCTCAACGGCGTGTTGAGATCGAGGGCCCACAGCGAGTTATCCAGGTCGTGGCACCCGAAGTCGCCCATCGCTCCGGTGCCAAAGGCCCAGAAGTCGCGCCAGGTGACCGGCGCATAGGCCGGATGGAACGGCCGGGGCTGGCGCGGGCCGAGCCAGAGGTCCCAGTTGAGGCCGGCGGGCACGGGGGCTGCATCGGCAGGCTTGCCCGTGAGCGACTTGTTGAAACGTCCGGCTCCCACCCAGATCTGGACCTCGCGGACCGGACCGATCGCGCCGTCCCAGATCCACTCGCAGGTCTGGCGAGCCGTCTCGCGGGAGTGCCCTTGATTGCCCAACTGCGTGGCGGCACCTGTTTCCTTGGCCACCTGGGCCACTTTTCGGGCCTCCCAGATGTTGTGCGTGAGCGGTTTCTCGCAATACACGTGCTTGCCCGCCCGCATGGCCAGGACCGACACGTACGCGTGTAGATGGTCCGGCGTGGCGCACAGGACGGCGTCGACGGCTTTTTCCTTTTCGAGCATCACGCGGAAATCTTCGTACGCAGCGCAGCGGAAGTTGGGGGTCGCGTCCGCGTAGCGTTTTTCGATCTCGGCCTTGACCGGCTCGCGGCCAGAGTTCCCCTTGTAGTAGAAGGCGTCGATATTCCAATGTTCCGCGGGATCGGCCACGGCGATCACCTGCACGTCGGGTTCCTGGAACAGAGTCCGTATGTTGGTCCGTCCTTGCCCGCCCGCGCCCACCAGCGCGACGTTGATCTTTTCGCTGGGCGGCACGAAGCGGGGCCCGCCGAACACGTGGCGGGGAACGAAGGTGGCCGCCGCCGCGGCGGCAGCCGAGCCCAAGAATTGCCGGCGGGAAGTCTTCATATCGAATCTCCGGGGGTTGAATTGCCTCTATGATGGGCACTGCCAAGGAGCCCTGTCAACGGCCAGCAGTTCCGCAACTGAGGGTTGGTGGGGGTAACGTGGTACGGCAACGCTCTGGTCCAGGCCTTTCAGTTCTTCGTCTTTGCAGTGGTTTTTCTCGTCGGCGCGGTGGCCGGAACCGTCGGCATGGTCCGCAAGTGGCACCGCGACCAGACACCGAGCGCCACAAGGCTGAGAAAATGGCTGGCGCTGAGGCGCGTCGGTAGCGACACACCTCCGCGCGCTACGCGGCGTAAGACTGTCGACAAGTGACTGATCGTCCCAAAAAGTCGTCTCGCGTGACACACACCGAAAAACGACCCTATTCTGACTCCAGCTTGGCGCCACGAGTACGGCCCCGACGGGCCCTGATCAGCGCGGCTGGGCGGGGCGGCCGCCTTCGGAAGGAACAGGCACGACCTGAAACCTATCGCGCGCGGCAACCCAGCCGTTGACGCGCCGCCTCGACCCCGGCAGCCGC
>CAYGZA010000514.1:0-2911 GCA_964354135.1 uncultured Planctomycetaceae bacterium | reverse complement strand
GGCTCGCGATCCCATGAACGTCAAGGCCACGGCGCCGGCGATGCCCTCGGGAGTCCTGTTCTGGATGGCGCGGTAGAAATTGACAGGGCCAACGCGGAAATTGCTGCCGCTGGAGGTGAGCATCTCCCGGGCGAACTTGTCATACGGCTTGTTCTGGGCAATGGACGCGCGGACCCAGCGGTGATACGCTTGCGCCGCATTGGGCCAGAGATTGACGGGGAATTCCGCCTTGATCCGCAAAATGTCTCCCCATTTCATCGCCCAGTAATCCGCGAATTCATCCCGCTCCAGCAGACGATCGACCAGCGCGCGGCGCTTGTTCTTCGTGTCCGGATCCTGGATGAACTCCCGGGCCTCTTTCGCGGTGGGCAGCGTGCCGATCACGTCCAGATAGGCGCGGCGGACAAACACCGCGTCGGAGCAGAGGACGGGCCGGATGCCCAACGACGACAACTTGGCGAAAACGATCCGATCGATCTCGCCCGCGGGCGCCGGCCGGGCAGAACTCTCAAAGACGTTTGGCGCTTCCTCCGACGTAGCGGTTCCGCCCGTGACCGCCAAAAAGACAACCGCCGCGATCAAGGATGTCTTCGCCATGCGTTCTCAGCTCCCTACCAGAGTCACCTCGTTGCGTTCGGCGACCAAGCGATGTCCCTAAGTTTAACCGAACCCCGCGGCGCAGTCACGGTGTCGTCGTATGGGGATAGATCAGTGGCGGGGTCTGCGATCCAGCCGTAATTCCGGGGGGTCTATTGGCAAGCTCTAGTGGCAGCGCGGGCGCTAGCGCCGCGGCACCCGCGAAATACCGGTCAGCGGCGATCTGGTCGGCAAGCGCCGCGATTCGAACGCGGAACCTTCGGCTCCGGAGGCCGAAGACAGAATCGCCCAAATCTAAACGGGCCTAACGACTTGCGACGAGAGCGATGAGGCGGGGTGCTCCCAGTGGTGCTAGACTGCTTGCATCAATCTGCACCATGGCGAAGCTCTTGCAGCCCCTTTGGATGCTCTTGGCCCGCGCGACCGAGCCTTGGTTGGACTACTATCACCGCTTCCGCCCGGAGGCAAAGCCATTCAGGCGAGAAGGAGCATTGCCATGCGATCGATGCTTTGGGTTGCGTTGAGCGTTTCTCTCGTGCCGGCCTGGGCGGGGGAGTTGCAGGTCATCGACGCGGAGACTGTGCCGTACGGCGTGACCGGGTCGCGATTCCCGTCGGGCTTGGGGAATCATCGCGCCCGCGTTCAGGTGTTCCAGAAGGCCGATGCCGTCCGGGCCCACATCCCCTGGCGGCGCCGCGACCTTGAGCCCGAGAAAAAGAACGTCCTGGTGGTCAATGCCGCGGGGAAAACGGTGCCCAATCGCGTCGTCGCGGTGGTCAACCGCGAGTCCGGCGACGTGGTGTTCCAGGCCGTGCGATGGCCCAGGATTGGCGGACTCCGGCGGGGGCGAGATAATGACCCCCCGAAAGGAGTTTCCCTATGGACAAGAAACCCATGTCAACGGTCGCGGAGCCATCGACGCGATCGGCAAACGCCAGGCGGTTTTCCGATGAGTTCAAGCACGATGCGGCCCGCTTTGACGCGACGGTTGCCCTCAGAGCGTTTATACGCTCCGGCGGAGCCGGTCCAGCGCTGCCGCGTCGTAGACCCGTCCCAGCTTGGCTCAGAGCACCTCTCCAAACGGATTGGTGTCAAGACACGAAGAAGAGAATGAGTGGACGAGTATGTTGCTTCCGAATAACTTCATTCTTCGTGTCTTTGTGTCTTTGTGCCTTTGTGGTTTCATCCCCGCCTTCCCAACGGCTGCAATCGCCGGAACGCCTCGGCGCAGGCCCGGTAGTTCTCGGCCGACATCCCCATGCAGCCATACTCCTCGACGTAGCCGATGAAGCCGCCGGCCGGCGTGCCCAGGAGGTCGAACAGCCTCTCCGCTTCGGCGTAAATCTCCGCCACCGTGCCGGAGATCGACACCGTCTGGTAGCTCATCGGGATCAGGAAGCACTGCTTCCCTTGGAGCCGTGCCGAGACGCTGTTGACGTCCACCACGTTCGGCTGAGCGATGTTCAATACGTCGGTGCCGATCTCGTGGAAATCCCCGGCCAGCTCGGTGAGGTTGCCGCAGCAGTGGAACCAGACCTCCAGGCCCAGCTCGTGCGCCAGGTCGAACTGGCGCCGGTAGCGAGGCTTGAAGAGCTTGCGCCACAGCTCGGGGGCGATCATCAAGCCGGTCTGTGTGCCCCAGTCGTCGGCGAAATGGATGCCGTCGAACCCGTTGCGGGCGACCATGCGAATCGCGTCGCACTCCCACCCGAAAATCGTGTCCAGGAGCCGTGCGGCCCGCTCCGGCTCGGTGAGGAAATCGGCCATCGAGTTCTCGAAGCCGCGCAAGAGCATGTAGACGGTGAAGCCGGAGAGATCGAGGCTGGCCAACCGGTAGCGGTCCTCGCAGAGCGCGAAGAACGCCGGGGCCCCGGCCATGCGCTCGGCCTCGCGCAGGGGCGGGGGCTGGAGCCGCTCGGCGGTTTGCCAGTCGGCGAGAGAGACCGTCGTGGGGTGGCCCATCGTCCCGTCGTCGAGCTTTTCCAGGCGATAGCCCCATTCGTTTGTGCCACGGTTGGCTTCGCCCTCTCGGTCGAGCGAGAGGTGGTAGACGATCGCGTCCCCCTCGGTCTGGTCGCAATTGACGTACCAGATCGGGATCCGCTCCGGACTCTCGAAATGGATCGCCTGCCGAACCAGGTCCTTGCGGGTAGTCATGGCATGGAATCCTCTCGCGGCCTCCGTCGAAGCTGTTGGCTATCAGCACTCAGCTATCAGCACTCAGCTATCAGCACTGAGCTATCAGCACTGAGCTATCAGCGGCCAAGTGTCAGTAATTCGAGGTCGGCCCTATACTGCCAGAATGCGTATGCGT
>CAYGZA010000513.1:0-2912 GCA_964354135.1 uncultured Planctomycetaceae bacterium | reverse complement strand
CCCGTGCTTCATTTCGGCGGCCGGGTAGCCCTCGGCGTGGATGTAGCTGATTTCCTTGAGCTTCAAGGCCCCTTCCAGCGCGGTGGGGAAGTTGAACTGCCGGCCGAGATAGAGGAAGTTGTCGCAGTCGGCGTATTTCTCCGCGATCCGCCGCACCGAATCGTTGCAGTCGAGGGCCCGGGCGACTTTGTCGGGCAGCTCCTCCAACTGCCGGATGACCCGCATCCCCACCTCGAAGCTCAAGTGGCGCATGCGGCCGAAGTAAAGCGACAAGAGGGCCAGGACCACGCACTGCGAGGTGAACGCCTTGGTCGAGGCGACGCCGATTTCAGGCCCGGCGTGGAGGTAGACGCCGCCGTCGGCCTCTTGGGCAATCGTGCTGCCGACCACGTTGCAGATGGCCAGCGTGGGATGTCCCTTGCGCTTCACCTCGCGAAGGGCGGCCAGCGTGTCGGCCGTCTCGCCGCTCTGCGTGATGGCGAAAAGGAGCGTGTGGGCTTCCATCGGCGGATTGCGGTAGCGGAGCTCGCTGGCGTATTCCACTTCCACGGGAATCCGGGCGAGCGTCTCGACCTGGTATTCGCCGACCAGGGCCGCGTGCCAGCTCGTGCCGCAGGCGGTCATTACCAGCCGGTTGACGGTGCAGAGGTGGTGCGGCGATAGATTCAGCCCGCCGAACTTGGCCGTGCCGGCGTCGTAGTCGAGCCGGCCGCGCATGGCGTTGCGGACCGAATCGGGCTGCTCGAAGATCTCCTTGAGCATGTAATGGGCGTAGCCGCCCAGGTCCACGTCGCCGGCCTCCATGTCCAGCACCTTGACGTTGTGGGAGATCAGGCCGTGGTCGCGGTGGATGACCCGCAGCGAGTCGGCCGTCAGCACGGCCATCTCGTGGTCGGCCAGGTAGACGATCTTGTCGGTGTAGCCGGCCAGCGGCGAGGCGTCGCTGGCCAGGAAGTGCTCCCCGTCGCCGATGCCCACGATGAGCGGGCTGCCCAGGCGGGCACCGAGGATCACGTCGGGATAGTCCCGGAAGAGGATCGCCAGGCCGTAGGTCCCCTGAAGCTGCGCCAGGGCCTTTTGGACCGCACAAACCAAGGGCTCATAGTCCGCGGCGGCCATGTCCTCGACCGGCGGCTGCTCCGCGAGGCAACTGGCAATCAGATGAGCGATCACCTCGCTATCGGTGGAGGATCGGAAGTCGTACCCGTCGGCCAGCAACCGCTCCTTGATTGCCTGGAAGTTCTCGATAACGCCGTTATGGACCACGGCCAGAACGCCGTCCCCACCAAAGTGTGGGTGAGCATTGATGTCGTTGGCCGCACCGTGGGTTGCCCACCGGGTATGCCCAATGCCGATCCTCCCTGGAAGTGGGGAATTCGCCAGTCGGGTCTTAAGGCGGTCGAGCCTTCCTGCCGCCTTCGCCACACCGATCTCCCCCGAGGGAGTAATCGTGGCTACCCCCGCACTATCGTATCCGCGGTATTCCAAACGGCGGAGGCCAGAGACCAGGAAATCCACGGCGTCCACCGCCCCGACGTAACCGACAATGCCGCACATGTCCGCCGCTCCTTCTGCTGCACCACCCTTCGTGGTGGCATAGCGGTCAACAAGACCGGGAAGTGTTTCACAAGTGTAGCAAATAACTCAGGGGGCGGACTGACAAATGCGGACGGGTTCGGGATGCCTCTGCGGCGGTTCGGCCTTTACCGGAGTTTGCCGGATCGGTACTCTGGCGGCCAGCCAAAACGGCACCGAGACGTGGGACGAGGATGGTCGATCATGGATGGTGGGACGATGGCCCCCACAACGGCGGGGTTGCCCAATCCGAGCACCAGTGTCCTGGTCATACCGGCGCGGTTGGCCTCCACACGGCTCCCGCGCAAACTGCTTCTCCGCGAGACGGGCAAGCCGCTCATTCAGCACACCTATGAGGCGGCCCAGAAGGCCACGCGGCCGGCCGGCATCTGCGTGGCGTGTGACCACCGGGAGATCTATGAGGCGGTGCAGGCGTTCGGTGGCCGGGCTGAGATGACCGACCCGAATTGCCCCAGCGGCACGGACCGCGTGGCCGAAATCGCCCGGCGGATGCCCGAGGCTGACATCTTCGTCAACCTCCAGGGCGACGAGCCGGAAATGGCCGGCAGCTCCATCGATCTGGCCATTCGGCTTCTCGAAGAGAACCACGACGCGGTGATGTCCACGCTGGCGACGCCGATCCGCAGCCGGGCGCGCCTGGAAGACCCGGCGTGCGTCAAAGTCGTTTTCGATGCTCGACGCCGGGCCCTCTATTTCAGCCGGAGCCCCGTTCCGCACCCTCGCGAGTGGGACGAGGGGCTCCTCTCAGCCGATCCGCCCCACTTCTACCAGCACGTGGGGCTCTACGCCTATCGCCGCGACTTTCTCTTGCGGCTGGCCGAAATGCCGCAGGCCCCGCTGGAGAAGATCGAGAAGCTGGAGCAACTTCGGGTGCTCCACGCCGGCTATGCGATTCTCGTGGGGGTGGTCGATGAACCCACCGTCGGGATCGATACCCCGGCGGATTACCAGGCGTTCGTCGAGAAGTGGCGGCGCGGGCGGTAGGGGAGGTTAGGTCGGTCGGCGGGCGAGCCATCAGCTATCGGCTTGGTAAGACAATCGAGCGTCACCCGGCCGACCGCAGACGACACCGCCGAGGGACGTTCAATCGCAACTCCTTCTGCCAACATGCCTTAAGTGGCTAATCGCCGCCTGCCGAAGGCCGATCGCCAGCCGGGGTCGTTGAGTCCCGGCTCGCGACTGTCTAAAATGCGCCGTTTGGGTCCGGCACGACGCCGGTCTTCACCCCTCTAGGGCGGAGTTTCCATGTCGAAGCACATTTTCGTCACCGGCGGCGTGGTCAGCTCTTTGGGAAAGGGACTGACCGCCGCCTCGAT
>CAYGZA010000512.1:0-2959 GCA_964354135.1 uncultured Planctomycetaceae bacterium | reverse complement strand
GCCAAGGTCGGGGCCGACGTGTTCGGCGATCAGGCCATCGCCGGCTACCAGAAGGACGGCATCTCCACCGACTTCATCTTCCGCGACCCGCCGGGTCACACCGGCATCGCCCTGATCCTGGTGGACGATAAGGGCGAGAACCTGATCTCTGTCGCCTCGGGGGCGAACAATGCCCTTCGGCCGCAGGACGTCCAGAAGGCAGCGGAGCGGATCCGCTCGGCCGACGTGGTCGTGCTTCAACTGGAGATTCCCCTGGAAACAGTCGAATTCACGGCCCGGCTTGCCGCCGAGGCGGGCGTGCCGGTGATTCTCGACCCGGCCCCGGCGCCCGACGCCCCCTTGGGTCGCGCCCTGCTCCAGCATGTCAGCTATCTCAAGCCCAACGAAACCGAGGCGGAGCGGCTGACCGGCATTCCCGTAACCGACGAAGCCTCCGCCCGGAAGGCCGCGGAAAGACTCCTCCAAAACGGTGCCTGCAACGTCATCATCACCCTGGGAGCCAAGGGAGCACTCTGGGTGACTCCGCAGCAGTCGGGCTTTGTGCCGAGCTGCTGCGTCGAGGCCCTGGACAGCACGGCCGCCGGCGATGCCTTCAGCGGCGGACTGGCGTGTGCCCTGGCCCGAGGGCTCTCGCTGGAAGAAGCAGTCCGCTACGCAAGCTACGTCGGCGCCCTCTCGGTAACGCGACTCGGCGCGCAGCCGTCGCTGCCAACGGAGGACGACGTGCGAGCTTTCGCTGAGAAGCAGAGATGAGGGCTCAGGGCTCGGGGTTCGGGGTTCAGGACTCCAGCGCGACCGGGGATTCAAGATCCTGGGCGGCGAAGGGAGCATGGGGAAAACGCTCCTCGGCGTGCTGACCTTCATGGCCCTCAACGTGGGGCTGATCCAGATCCAATGGATCCACGAGCAGGCCCGGCAATGGCTCGCCGGCGCGGTGCTCATGGCCGCCCTGGTGATCAACGGCGTCCTGGGAAAGCGGAGGTGACGCTGCGATGGACAAGAAAGACTTCGAGCAGCAGTTCGACAAGATCAAGGAAGCGGCCTCGCTCCCCGCCGACGTGCTGAAATGGGCCGCACTTGCCTTGCTCGCCGTCGCGGTCCTCTACATTCTCTGGAGGATGTTCGGGCGGCGGCGGCGCGCGCTGCCCAAGCAGGTGCCCGACCTGGCCATCGACGTGATGGCCCTTCCCACCGTGCGCCCGCCCGAAGGCGGGCCGGCGCTCTACTACTTCAACGTCCCCGTGCGCCTGGCGGCCCTGGTGCTGGCACCCGCGGGTCGCGTCCGCGAGTTGCCGCCGCTGAATCAACTGAACGACATCATTGAGTGCATCGTTCCGGGGCTGGCCCGGGTCGTCGCCACCCACAAGACGCTGATCCGCCGCTGGCCCGCGCAGCTCAGCTCCAAGGGATTCGCCCACCAGTTCTTTACCCATGCCAGGCTTCCCGGACAGGGCGGCAAAGGAACGCCCTGGAGTTCCGCGGCCGGGCTATTCAAGATCGAAGGCCAACCGCTCATGGCCGGGCTGATCCTCCGCGCCGAGGCCCCCACCAACCTCGGCCAGCGGATCATTGAGCAGGAGGCCCAGTGGCTCGATATACTGCGGATCAAGTAGGGTTCGGGGTTCAGGGTTCAGGGTTCAGAGCCGGGCCGTGTCGGCCCGGTGCTGAATCCTGAATTCGGTATTCCGAACCCTCGCCCCTCATCCCTAGCCCCTTGGTAGTGCCGTGCCACGCTCGCCCGAACAACTCCGCCGCGACGCCCTCCAGATCTGGCGGGCTGGGATGGAGTCGGTGCGATCCGATCGGCTGGTCCGGGCGCATCTCCGCATCGAAGGCCGCACGCTTGTGATTGGCGATGAACGGCTCGACTTGGACTCGATCGGCCGCATTGCCGTGGTGGGCGCGGGCAAGGCCGGGACGGGAATGGCCGCCGCGGTCGAGGAGGTCCTCGGGCCGCGGCTTCTCGAAGAAAAACAGGCCAGCGGGTGGGTCAACGTTCCCGAGGATTGCGTCCGGCCGCTCCAGCGCATCTACATCCATGGGGCCCGGCCGCCGGGCGTCAATGAGCCGACCCAAGCCGGCGTCCGAGGCGCCGAAGAAATCCTCCGCATCGTCCAATCGCTCGGGCCGGCCGACCTGTGCCTGTGCCTGATCTCCGGCGGCGGATCGGCCCTCTTGCCGGCGCCGGTTGAGGGTATCACCTTGGAGGACAAGCTGGCGGTCACGCGGCACCTGAGCGCCGCCGGGGCGAACATTCAGGAACTCAACACCGTGCGCAAGCATCTCAGCCGGATCAAGGGGGGCGGGCTTGCCCGGGCCTGCCGCGCGGGCCGCCTGGCGGCCCTGATCATCTCCGACGTGCTCGGCGACCCTCTGGGGGTGATCGCCTCCGGCCCGACCGTCGAGGATTCATCGACCCCGGAGGCCGCCCTGGAGGTGCTCCAGCGGTTCCACGCCCGTGAGGCGGGCATCTCGCCCCGCGTCTTCGAGGATCTCGAATCTCGCTCGGTAGAAACCACAAGGGATCGGGAGTCTTCTCCGGCGAAACCTGAAGTCGTGGCACCTCGTTCTTGGCAGGAGAAGACTCCCGACCCCTTGGCACGCTGGGTGACCAACCTCATCATCGGCAACAACGCCACGGCGGTCGATGCCGCTGCCCGGGAGGCGGAGCGGCTGGGCTACTCGCCCGCCGCCATCGCAGCCACGCGGTCCGAAGGGCCGGCTGAGGAGATCGGTCGCCACCTGGCCGACATGGCGGTCCCTATGCGGCGCGGGCCGGGGCCCGACTGCCTGGTGAGCGGCGGCGAGCCGGTCGTTCGGCTCGTCGAGGCGGCACGCCGGGGCTTGGGCGGCCGCAACCAGCAGTTGGTGCTCGCCGCGGTTGAGCATCTGGCCGCCGACGGCGCGGCCGGCATCGTGCTCCTCTCGGAAGGGCGCATCGTGAGCACGGTTTTCTCGG
>CAYGZA010000511.1:0-2961 GCA_964354135.1 uncultured Planctomycetaceae bacterium | reverse complement strand
ACCAGAGTGACCAACTCCTTCATGGGAAATCCCCGTCAAACGCCTCTCCGCGGGTCCGCGGGCCGATTCTGCTTCATCTTATCGGAGGCAGCAAGGCGGGGGAACGGGTCGCCCAACTCGTGGTGGCCTCGCCCCCGAAGGCTTCCATTCCTCTTGGGGGTTCCAAGTGGAACAATTAGGTCATTGCGTTCGGGTGGTACGCGGACTGTCAAGTCGCATGGGGGTGCAGACGATACTGGCGGTAGCGGAAGTCCGGGCGGGGATCGACGCCGGAGGTCCGCGCGACCGCCGCCATCTTACGGTGGGGTGGAGAGATAGCTCGGCTTTGGCCTGGGGGCCGTCCCGAGACCGCCATCGGGATCCGCAAACTCCCGTAGTCTCAGAGACTTCGGAAGTTCTGGGATCGGCTCCTGGCACAACCGGGGAGACGCGCGATGAGAAGGGACTCTTGGCTGCTCACCGGGCTGTTGGCCTTGGGATTGGCTGTTCCGGTTTCGGCCTGGGGACCGGGCGACGACCTGGGGCCGGCAGGGGCTCGTCCCGAGGATGCGGTGCAGACCGCATTGCCATACGGGCCGCCGGACACTTCCGCCGAGCTGCCTCCCGGCGGTGCATCGCCGCCCTCATTGGCTGCGTCGGGCAGTTCCGGCGACGCACCGGCCCCCAGAAAGCCCCCGACCGATCCCTATAAAGGCGTCTTCTACGACAACGATTTCCGCTACTTGGAGGACCCGTCGAACACCGAGCACCACTTCGGCGATTTCTGGAAACGTCGCAACCTGGGCGAGTCCGTCCTCTTCGACGTGGGAGGCGAGTACCGGCTCCGCCAGCACAATGAACACATCTTGACTCGCGATAACAACTTCTTGTTGGAGCGTACGCGCGTCTACGGGAATTTCCAGGTCGACGGCTGGATCCGGCTCTATGCCGAGGCAATCGACGCCACCAGCGCCTGGGAAGACCTCCCCCCGCGTCCGATCGAAGAGAACCGCTTCGACGCCCTGAACCTGTTCGGCGATGTCCGGGTGTACGAGGGCGGCCGCGGGAGTCTTTCGCTCCGCGCCGGCCGCCAGGAACTGCTCTACGGGGCCCAGCGGCTGATCTCCCCGCTCGATTGGAGCAATACCCGGCGGACTTTCGACGGCGTCAAACTCTTCTGGAAAGGCGAGGCCTGGAACGCCGACGCTTTCTGGACCCGCCCGGTCCCCCAGGCCCAACACCTCGGCAACGACCACAACTTCGACCATCCCGACTCGAGTCAGGAATTCCTCGGTCTGTATCTCGGCTACAAGGGTTGGAAGACCGACAAGCTCGAGTTCTACTACCTGCGGTACGCGGAGTACGACGGCCGCCCCGACTTCGACTACAACACCTTCGGCAGCCGCTGGGAGGGAGAGCGCGACCACTGGCTCTGGGAAATCGAGGGGGGGTACCAGTTCGGGAGCTACGGCCCTGGCGACCACTCCGCCGGCTTCTACACCTTGGGCGCCGGCCGGAAACTGGCCGGTCTCTCTTGGGTCCCGGTTCTCTGGGTCTATTACGATTGGGCCTCCGGGGACCGCGACCCCACCGATTCCGTCCATAGCACCTTCAATCAGCTCTTCCCTCTGGGGCATAAGTACTTCGGCTGGATGGACATCGTCGGGCGGCAGAACATCGAGGACTGGAACTGCCAGTTGACCTTCACTCCCCATCCCCAAACGGCGATCACCCTCTGGTACCACGTCTTCCACCTCCAGCAGGCCCGCGACGCACTCTACGACGCCTCCGGCAGCGCGATCCGCCAAGACCCGGCCGGTGCGGCAGGCCGCGACGTGGGACAGGAACTCGATCTGACGCTCAAGTGGACCTTGGCGCCGCGGGCCGACGTTCTCTTCGGCTACTCCCACCTGTTCCCCGGCCCGTTCTTGCTCGCCACGCCGGGCGGGGCCGACGGCCGCGACTTCTACTACACCCAGTTGACCGCCAGATTCTGACGCCCTCGCGTCTGAGCCTGTTGACGAGGTGCCAAAAAGGCGTTAGCATGTTTGTTATCATGCGCAACATTGTTGCCAATGCCTTTATCGACAAAGGCATTGGTCGTGTGAAGGAACTCCCGAATGTCGGACCCGCATCCCGATTCCGGCCAAATCCTGACCGTCATGAAAGAGAGCCGGCTCTTCCCGCCGCCCGCCGAGTTTGCAGCCAAGGCACGGATCGGCTCGATGGAGCAATACGAGAAGCTCTGGAAGGAGGCCGCCGCCGACATCCCGGGATTCTGGGGCAAGATGGCCGGGGAGCTGCACTGGTTCAAGCCGTATACCAAGGTCCTCCAGTGGAACGAGCCGTTTGCCGAGTGGTTCGTGGGCGGCCAAACCAACGTCGCGTACAACTGCCTGGACGTCCACCTGGGGACCCCCTGCCAAAACAAGGCCGCGTACATCTGGGAGGGCGAGCCCGGGGACGTGCGGGTGCTGACCTACCAGATGCTCCATGAAGAGGTCTCGCGGTTCGCCAACGTGCTCAAGAAGCTGGGCATCGGCCGGGGCGACGTGGTCTCGATGTACATGCCGATGATCCCCGAGCTGGCCATCGCCATGCTGGCCTGTGCCCGGATCGGCGCGGTCCACTGCGTGATCTTCGGCGGCTTCTCCTCCGAGGCCATCGCGGAGCGGAACAACGACTCGTCGGCGAAGCTGGTCGTCACGGCCGACGCCGGCTGGCGGCGCGGCAGCCAGTTGCCGCTGAAGGCGAACGTCGACGCGGCCCTGGAGAAGTCCCCCACGGTCAAGCACTGCGTCGTGGTCCGCCGCATCGGGGTCGACGTGAAGATGAAGGCGGGCCGCGACCACTGGTGGCACGACCTGACGGCCGAGGCCTCGCCGGTCTGCCCCGCCGAGCCGATGGACAGCGAGGCCCCGCTGTTTATCCTCTATACCAGCGGCTCGACCGGCAAACCGAAGGGCATCAAGCACACCACCG
>CAYGZA010000510.1:0-3001 GCA_964354135.1 uncultured Planctomycetaceae bacterium | reverse complement strand
CGATGATTCGCCCCTTCATCTCGTCGTTGGGGATGTCGACCGAGCTGGTGGTGGTTTCTGCCGTATGCGCGGCGGCATAACGCTGGAGCCCGGTGAGCAGGACCTCCCGCGCCCGCTGCTCGCAGGTCTCGGCGATCCGCTTCTCGTGCTTGACGATGAGCGAGCCGGTCTCTTGCTGGAGCTGCGTCTCGAGCATCTCCAGGAGCCGCTTGGCGGCCTCGTCGCGGTTGAGCCCGCTCAGCTCATGGAGCGTTTGCCGCTGGAGATCCAGGAGCTTCGCCAGCTCTTCCTTGCGCCGGTTGACGTCCTGGATGCGCTCGCTCAGCTTGCGCTGGGTGGCTTCGACGATCTTTTCCTGTTTCTGCAATTGCTCGGACTGCTGTTCGAGCGCGTCCTGGCGCTTGCCCAGAAGGCGCTCTCGCTCGTGGAGCTCCTCGCGCAGCGCGCGGAGCTCCTTCTCGCCTTCGGCCTTTCGCTGGATCGCCTGTTCCTTCAGCTCCAGCTCGACCTCGCGGCGGCGCCTGCCCATGTCCTCTTCGGCGCGGGCGGTGATCTCGCGGGCCTCGGATTCGGCATCCCTGCGCCGGAGGTGGTCCAACAGCTTGACCAGAAGGAAGGTCAAGCCGGACGACACCACGCACATCACGATGACGAGTACGACTTGTCCCAAACCGTTCACGATGAGCCCCCCTCGTTGGCATCTGTCGGGAGGGTGCCTTGGTGGCGCCGGTCGGGGCCATCGGCCGCAGCGAGGCTGGAGGCGCGCTTCACTACAACCGATCAACCGACCAAGAGGAGGGGCTTTCCCACACGGTCAAGACCGACCGCAAAGTGCAGCACGCGGCCGAAACCTGTAGCGGCTAAGAGCGGAAAGAGATGGCCGGTGGAACCTGGCCAGAGCCGGGGAAGGCGTTTCCCTTGCCGGTCGGGGCATCGCACGGGGGAGACCCATAGTCTCCGGGCGGACCACCATACTGTTCCCGCACGGGGCGAAACGTCATCCAACCGACGATAGGGCTGACCGCGCACCGACGGCTACCTCGGGCAGCGGCTGAAAGACTCTTGACCGGCGCCAGGACCAACCGCGGTCGACCCGTCGAAAGACCGACCGACAACCACCCCAGAAGGCACCGTAAGAGGATCACTATCCAGTGCATCGCCTGATCGGCTCCCCAACTTCGGATGGTTCTTGCCACCAAATAACTCACTGCCTCATACAGATTTGGTCACGATCACACTTGCGGAGGTCCCCCAGCGCACACCCCTCCGGGGCCACCGGAGACACTCGCATCCAACTTGCTACAATTGGAATCGGGGCGCAAAGGCCCACTGCGGCCTTAGCCCCGACTATTATTACCGCAGTCTCCCGAAAACGCAACCCAGCCGGACCGATTGGACGTGAGATAAACTTTTTTGGTTGCGTAATTTACGGCGAGAGTCGGAAACGACGGATAGGCTGAAAAGGGGGGATGACGACAAGCCGGCCGGAGCCGCTTTTCCGGCTGCGGCGAGATTCCCGTCCGACGATTCTTCATACGCCTATGGGTGCATGATAGTATCCCCCTAACGAGGCATAGCGGCTTTCCGTGGCTACCCTACATCCGTTGGAGTCCAGACTGGATCAGGCATGGCCGCCCGCGGCGTGGAAGGATGTCTCTGTCCTTCTCGCCGTATCGGGGGGGGCCGATAGCGTCGCCTTGCTTCGAGCCATGCAGGCGCTGAAGACCGGGGGGAAGGGCCGCCTGGTGGCCGCCCATTTCAATCACCGACTGCGGGGCGACGAGGCCGATGCCGACGAGCGATTCGTCGTCGACCTCTGTCGCCAAGCCGGTCTGCCCTCTGAGGTCGGCAGGGCAACCGCAGCCCAGTTGGAAGCCGCCGCAGGCGACGGGCTCGAAGCGGCAGCCCGGGAGGCGCGTTACGCCTTTCTCCAACAGACCGCTGCGCGGCTGGGGGCCCGGTATGTAGCCACCGCCCACACCGCCGACGACCAGGCGGAGACCATTTTGCACCGCGCTGTTCGCGGGACGGGCGTTGCGGGGCTGGCGGGAATGACCCGGGTGCGTCCCCTCGGGCCGGCAGCCGTTCTGATTCGGCCGCTCTTGGGATTCCGCCGTGCCGAATTGTTGGAGTACCTGAACGACATCGGTCAGGCCTTCCGCTGCGATGCGAGCAACAACGACACCCGCTTTACGAGGAACCGGATCCGCCTGGAACTCCTCCCGCAACTTGCCGCTCAGTACAACCCGGGCGTGGTCGAGGCCCTCTTGCGGCTGGGCCGACTGGCCGGCGAGGCGCAATCGGTCGTTGACGGGATCGTCGAGAAGTTGGCCCAGCGGGCGGTGGTGGATGGGCCGCGTGGCCAAGTCCGGGTGCTGCTCGAACCGCTGCAAGGCCAGCCGCGGTACGTCGTGCGGGAACTGCTGATGGCCGTGTGGCGGCGTCGGGACTGGCCGCTCCAGGCCATGGGCTTCGACGAGTGGGACCTGCTGGCTGAGATGGCCGCGCCGGTCCGCGAAAGCGCCTCGCGTGTTCCCCTATGTGTTCCGCAGAAACGGATGTTTCCCGGCGGCGTTCTCGCCGAAGTCACGCGCGATCACCTCGGCCTGTCAACGACAATCGCGTCCTCCGACGATGCAAGTGGAGCCGCAAGTGGAACCGCGGATGAACGCGGATGAACGCCGATTCCGGGGGAGCCAAAGCCCGGTGCGTGTCGCAAATCCCATTTGCGTGCATCGGCGTCTCTCTGCGGTTCCGTTCGAGTCCCGCTCTCCTTGCGGCCGTTCAACGACGACTCGCGGTCGGTGCTCAGAGATGCCAAGCCGTCCAGGTAACGCTCGTTGCATGCCTGGGACACCTCGGCACGACGCCGCAGGTCGGCAACCCCCTTGCGCATCGGTTGCCACTGGCAAGGCCCCTCCGGGGCATCTTGCTTGGGCCGGAACACCCGGAAGTCCGAGGGGTCGTTGATCGTTGTCTCCACCCGCAGCACGAGTCGATC
>CAYGZA010000509.1:0-3045 GCA_964354135.1 uncultured Planctomycetaceae bacterium | reverse complement strand
CGCAAAGGCAAACGCCGACGAAGTTCTTATCAGCGGCCACGACGGCGGCACCGGCGCGAGCCCCCTTTCGTCCATCAAGCACGCCGGCATCCCCTGGGAACTCGGGCTGGCGGAGACCCAGCAGACCCTCGTGCTCAACGGGCTGCGCGACCGCATCCTCGTCCAGGCCGACGGGCAGATGAAGACCGGCCGCGACGTGGTCATCGGCGCCCTCTTGGGCGCCGAGCGGTTCGGCTTCGGCACCTCGGCCCTCGTCTCGCTCGGGTGCATCCTCATGCGCAAGTGCCACCTGGGGACCTGCCCGGTGGGTATCGCGACCCAGAAGGAAGAACTCCGCAAGCGCTTCGCGGGCAAGGCGGAGTACGTGATCCGCTTCCTCACGTTTGTGGCCGAGGAGGTCCGCGGGATCATGGCCCGGTTGGGCTTCCGCACGTTCGACGAGATGATCGGGCGGGTGGATCGCCTCGCGTGCCGCAAGGCGATCGACCACTGGAAGGCCAAGGGGCTCGACTTTTCGGCCGTCTTCGCCGTGCCCAAGGCGCCGCGCGGCGGCGCGCTCCGCCGCGTCCGCCCGCAAACCGACACTCACAAGGACCATCTCGACCGGCAGATCCTTCCGCAAGTCGAGCGGGCCATCGAGCACCTCGAGCCGGTGCGGCTGGAGATGCCGATCCGCAACGTCCATCGCACCGTGGGGGCGATCCTCAGCAATCGGGTCTACAAGCGGCGCGGCGCCGCCGGGCTGCCCGACGGCACGATCGACATTACCTTCCGCGGCGCGGCGGGCCAGAGCTTCGGCGCGTTTCTGGCCCCGGGGATCACGCTCCGGCTCGTGGGCGAGTCGAACGACTACCTGGGCAAGGGGCTCTCCGGCGGGCGGATCGTGGTCCAAACGCCCCCGGGCTCCCCCTTCGATCCCATGGACAACGTCATCGTCGGCAACACGCTCCTCTACGGGGCGACCCGCGGCGAGGTTTTCATAGGCGGCCTGGCCGGCGAGCGCTTCGCCGTGCGCAACAGCGGCGCCGTGGCGGTGGTCGAAGGCGTCGGCGATCACGCCTGCGAGTACATGACCGGCGGGATCGTGGCGGTGATCGGCCGCACGGGCCGGAACTTCGCCGCCGGGATGAGCGGCGGCATCGCCTACGTGCTCGACGAGCACCAACTGTTCGACACCCTCTCGAATCTCGACATGGTCGACCTGGAGTCGATCTGGCAGCGGGAAGATGAGCGGCGGCTGCACGACCTGATCGACCGCCACCACCGATGGACCGGCAGCCAGCAGGCCGCCCGGATCCTCGACAACTGGCAGGAGATGTCCAGGAAGTTCGTCAAGGTCATGCCCATCGACTACCGCAAGGCCCTGGAGCGGCTCCGCGAGCGCGAACAAGTGTCCGCCGATCAAACGCCGGCCACCGAGGAGGTCTTCCGTGGCTGACCCGACCGGCTTCATCGAGTTCCCCCGCGTGGAGGCCGACCACCGCCCGGTCGCCGAGCGGATCCGCGACTGGCATGAGATCGACATGCCGCTGGTGGAACGGACGCTCACCCAGCAGGCCGCCCGCTGCATGGACTGCGGAATCCCCTATTGCCACGGCGTCGGCTGCCCTGTGAAGAACCGCATCCCCGAGTTCAACGACCTGGTCTACCACGGGCGCTGGCGGGAGGCCGCCGAGAACCTCCACGCGACGAACAACTTCCCGGAAATCACCGGCCGCGTCTGTCCCGCCCCCTGCGAGGCCGCCTGCACCCTCTCGATCAACTCCAGCCCGGTCACCATCAAGCACATCGAGCACCAGATTGCCGAGCGGGCCTTCCGCGAGGGCTGGGTCGGGCCGCTCCGCCCGCCCAGTCGCACGGGCAAGCGCGTGGCGGTGATCGGCTCCGGGCCCGCCGGGCTGGCCGCCGCCCAGCAGCTCACCCGGCTCGGTCACGAGGTCGTGGTCTTCGAGAAGGACGACCGCATCGGCGGGCTCTTGCGCTACGGCATCCCCGACTTCAAGCTCGAAAAGCAGGTCATCGACCGCCGGCTGGAGCAAATGGTCGCCGAAGGGACGAAGTTCGAGCCCGGGGTGTGGGTGGGCGAGGACATCTCCGGCCGCTACGTGCGTCAGATGTTCGATGCGGTCTGTTTCGCGATGGGCGCCGGCGAGCCCCGCCCGCTCAAGGTGCCGGGCGCCGACCTGGAGGGCGTCCACTACGCCATGGCGTTTTTGGCGCAGCAGAACCACCGCGTCGCCGGCGACCGCGTCCTGAGCCACGGCGACGGCGTGATCCACGCCAGGGACAAGCACGTCGTCGTGATCGGCGGCGGCGACACGGGAAGCGACTGCGTCGGCACCTCGATCCGTCAAGGGGCCCGCTCCGTCACCCAACTGGAAATCCTCCCCAAGCCGCCCGGAGGCTCCAACCCGGAAACGCCCTGGCCCACGTGGCCGAGGATCATGCGGACCTCCAGCTCGCAAGAGGAAGGCTGCGAGCGGCGCTGGAGCGTGCTCACGAAGGAACTCGTGCCCGGCCCCAGCGGCCGCGTCGCCGAGCTGCGGGGCGTCGAGATCCAGTGGGCCCGAGGCCCCAAGGGCTGGGAAATGAAGGAACTCGCCGGCACCGACTTCGCCCTCAAGGCCGATCTGGTGCTCGTGGCGATGGGCTTCCTGCACGTGGTCCACGCGGGCCTCGTCGAGCAGTTGGGCCTAACGCTGGACGGGCGGGGCAATCTCCAGGTCCGCGACTGGATGACCAGCGAGCCGGGCGTCTTCGCCGCCGGCGACACGACCCGCGGGGCCTCCCTGGTCGTCCACGCCATCAACGATGGCCGGCTCGCCGCCGCGGCGATCCACCAGTGGCTCAAGACCGCTTCCGATTGACGGCGGGATCGTGGAGACGCTTGACCCTGCGCCCCCTTCCGGGAATAATGACGGGCTACGTCGTCAGAAAAGGCCCTGAGGTTAAGACCCGAGAGGAGACTCGTGATGTTGTGTGGGTGCCGAGCAATGGCACTAAGTTTTGTACGTAACCGTTTTAGCGGCTTTGCGATACTTCTTC
>CAYGZA010000508.1:0-3047 GCA_964354135.1 uncultured Planctomycetaceae bacterium | reverse complement strand
GTCCGAGCCGCCACCGACTTCCGGGTAGACCGCTTGAGGAGCCGGGCAATCGGCTCCCTAGAGAAATGGCCATCCCCGGTCCCAGTAATGACGGACCGGGAACAGAACCCGGCTTACAGGTCCACTCCGGCCCCCTTCTGTGAAGCCCTACCGGCGTTCACGAGTCGTTCGGCACTAATTCGTCGTCGATGAACTGCAGGAGCTTCGAGATACACAGTTGATTCATGCTCGTGCGGTGCTCGTGGGCTTCGATCCGCAATGCCTCGTGGAGGCTCTTGGGCAAGCGAACGGTAATCATCCGGGTTTTCTCCTGGGGGGCAGGGACTTCCCGGCCCGGCTCGCGCAGCTTGCTGAGCATCTGCTGGATCTGGGCGTAAGCCTCGGTCTTCTCGAACTCCGCCAACTGCTCCCGCGAGGGGAAGCACTGCCGGACCAGGCCGCCTAATCCCAGGATTTCCCGGTAGAATGCGACCCAGTCGGGATTGCGGCAATACGCTTCGGAGGCAGCGCGATGGACATGTTCTTCCTTGCTGAGTTGTCGAGTGGTTCCCGTCATCGGCAGTTTTCCTTGACCGTGGACTCCGTTGTGCCGTCGACCTCCGTGGTGACGATCCGCGGAATGGTCAGCGGCGGTCAAGCCGAAAGCCGATGTGCTTGCAGCGACAGCAGTTATGTCAATGCAAGCACGGTGCCATAGATCTGAGCACGCCTGCCCAAGAACAGGGCTGCCCGGTTTCTAGGCACGGTCCTGATTCCCGTTTTCTAAAGTGTCCACTGGATTGGCCCGTAGCCACCTGCAATTTGGCCAAGCAAATCCCCCCGAAAGACGCGGCGATGGGGGGGGCTGCGCGGCCGAAGGAGTCTGCGCAACAAGAAAGGGCGCTCCGACTTCTCGGCCGGGGCGCCCTAAATGACGTTGCGTGACCCCGGGAGGCCGAGGCTCCTGCCGGGCCGAGTAGAAAACGCGAGTTTGGCGATCAGAAGCTCGGCTCGGCAGGAGCCTCGCCCTCCCGCGATCGTGAAACCCCCTTTGGCGTGCGGTAGCGGGCTATTGAGCCAGCTCCGCGGCAACCTTATCGAAGTACGCCACGGCCCGGGCGATCTCCGGCACAGACTCCAACCAGTTGTGCTCGTACTCGATCGAGAACACCCCTTTGAATCCCTGGCGGCGGATCTCTTGGAGCATTCCTTTGACGTTCCCGTGGCCGGTTCCCCAGGGCACGTCGTGGCCCTCGCGGCCGTAGCGGTCGAGGTCCTTAAAGTGGAACGAGATGATCCGCCCTTCGAGCTTCTTGATCGCGTCGATCGGATTGATGCCGGAACGCATCCAGTGGCCGGTGTCGGCACATGCCCCGATCCGCTTGCTGTGCCCCTTGCACGCCGACAAGACCTTGTCCGGGTCCCAGTAGGGGGAGGGCTTGGGGTGGTTGTGGATCGCCACATTGATCCCGTACTCCTCGCAAAGCTTGTCGAGCAGGTCGAAGCAGTCGGCACTCGGCTCGGAGACGATCGTCTCGATCCCCATGTCCTTGGCGAAATCGAAGGTTTTCCGGGCGGTCTTTTCACTGTTGGATAACCCGGTGACACCGTAGCAGACCAGCTTCACGTCGGCGTCGGCCAGCTTCTTCTTCACGTCGGCCCGGACCTCGGCCGGCATCGATTCGCCGATCTTGGCGTCGGGCTTCTCGGCGCTGAGTTTCTGGCCCGGGTAGGCCTCCAGATAGTGCAGGCCGAGGGAAGCCGTTTTGTCGACGGCCTCGAAGAACGTGAAATGGTTGAAGCTGTATGCCTGGCACCCCAGCCGCCAGCCGAGTTTCTCCGCGTTGGGGGCGCCCTTGGGGGCGGCAGCAGCCGGTAGCGGGCTGGAGTCGCGTCCCGTGAAACCGGCTGCGGCGGCCAAGACCCCGGCGGTTTTCAGGAAGCTGCGGCGGTCAATCCCGTTTCTCATGGTGTGTACCCTTCTTGGAGCAAGTGAAGCAGCCGCAAGCGGCTGCGACGTGGAATCGTTTCCTGGAAGCGTCCCGCATTATAAGGCGGGCCACCACCGCGAGCAACGAGCCGGCGGTCGTTGGCCGCGTTTGGGAGCATCGCTCTAACTCGGGTCACGGCAATCACTTTCGGCGGTTTGACGGGATCCCGCGCGTCGGCTATAATTAAGGTTACGGCATCGCTCTAGCGGGCGTTCGCCCGGTGTGCGAAAAGGGGCGTGCGGGGGCCGGACAAGACCGGTCCCCCGAAACCACGAAGTTGACTCCGGCGGCTTCGGATTCTCTCGAAGTCGCCGATTCTCGATAACCGCCGCGGCCTGGAACGGTCAGCCGATGGAACCGTCTTCATTGCCCGAGTTGCAAGGAGGAAAGCCGGGGGCGACTCCCGGGGCGAGCGGGGGCAGCTCGCGGCCGGTGCCGGACCCGCAGGCGACGGTCATCTCCCAGCGGACGCCCTTGGATCGGGCGGCGACTGCCGATACCGGCGCCCAAGACGACCTCGTCCAGATCCTGCCGTCGCAGCGGTTGGGCCACTTCGATCTCCTGCAATACATCGGCGGTGGGGGAATGGGCCGCGTTTTCCGGGCCTACGATACCGCCTTGGCAAGGACCGTGGCCGTCAAGGTGCTGTCTCGCGAACAGGCGGCGGACGGCGATACCGTGGCCCGATTTCGCAACGAGGCCCAGTCGGCGGCCCGCCTCTCCCACGACAACATCGTCCAGGTATACCACGTGGGCGAGGACGACGGCGTACCGTTCATTGTCTTCGAGTTCGTCGAGGGGTCGAACATTCGCAGCCTCGTCGAGCAGAAGGGGCCGCTGCCGCTCGCGGAGGCCGTAAGCTACACCCTCCAGGTCGCCGAAGCCTTGGCGCACGCCGCCGCTTGCAGCGTCGTCCACCGCGACATCAAACCCTCCAACGTCGTGATCACCGCCAGCGGCCGGGTGAAGCTGATTGACCTCGGGCTTGCCCGCGTGCAGCGGTTGGGCGAACCGGGCGCCGACCTGACGGCCAGCGGCGTCACCCTGGGCACGTTCGACTACATCTCGCCCGAGCAG
>CAYGZA010000507.1:0-3051 GCA_964354135.1 uncultured Planctomycetaceae bacterium | reverse complement strand
GAGATCAACAATCCCCTGGCGTCGATCGCCATGTGCGCCGAGTCGCTGGAGGACCGGCTGCGGAGCGACCTCAGCGATGGCCAGGGCGAACGTGCCGTCGTCTTCGACTACCTGCGGATGATCCAGAGCGAGGCATTCCGCTGCAAAGGGATCACCGAGAAGCTGCTCGACTTCTCCCGCATCGGCCGAACCACGCGCGAGAGCGCCGATTTGGGGGAATTGGTCCAGGGCGTCATCGAGATGATCGGCCACCTCGGCAAGTACCACGGGCGCGAGATCGCGCTCCGGCGCAGCGGGCCGGCCATCGCCGCGGTCAATCCCCAGGAGATCAAGCAGGTCGTGCTCAACCTGCTGACCAACGCCCTGGACAGCCTCGACGAAGACGGGAAGGTGCGGGTGGAAGTCGGCTGCCGCGACGGGTTTGCCGAGCTGGCCGTCATCGACAACGGCTGCGGCATGACCCCCGACGTGCTGGAGCACGTGTTCGAGCCGTTCTTCACCCGCCGCAAGGAAGGGCAAGGGACCGGCCTGGGGTTGTCGATCAGCTACCGGATCGTCGCCGACCACGGCGGGCAACTGGAGGCCCAAAGCCCCGGCCCGCGCTTGGGCGCCACGTTCCGCGTCCGACTCCCGCTGGCCAAAGA
This sequence comes from uncultured Planctomycetaceae bacterium, assembly GCA_964354135.1. Taxonomy (GTDB): domain Bacteria; phylum Planctomycetota; class Planctomycetia; order Pirellulales; family Thermoguttaceae; genus CAYGZA01. Next base: position 2,407 of record CAYGZA010000507.1, on the reverse strand, counting down.
CCTCAAGGAGACCTCCCATCAGTACCGCGCCGCGTAAGCCACGTCTGAAGGTCCTCTTTGCCGACGACGAGAGGTCGTTGCAGGAGCTGATGCGCATCGAGTTGCCCCGCATGGGCCACGAAGTGACCGTCTGCCCCGACGGGCCCTCGGCCGTGGCCGCCCTCCAGCGGAGCAGTTTCGACTGCATCCTCGTCGACCTCGACATGCCGGGCCTCAGCGGCATTGAGGTGATCGCCCGGGCCAAGGAACTCTCCGGCGACGTCGAGGCCGTCGTGCTGACCGGGAAATCCTCGCTGGAGACCGCCGTCGCCGCCCTGCGGCACGGGACCTTCGACTACCTCACCAAGCCGTGCCGCCTGGTGGAGTTGCAGTCCGTTCTCAAGCGGGTCGCCGAAAAGCGCGAGCTGACCAACAAGTACCGGGCCCTGAAACAGCGGCTGGATCGCCTGGAGGGGGCTTCCGACCTGATCGGCGACTCGCCGGCGATCGAGGCCGTGCGGGCCCTGATCGCGAAGGTCGCCCCGACCGACTCCACGGTCCTCATCCTGGGCGAAACCGGCACCGGCAAGGAGCTGGTTGCCCGCGCACTGCACGACCAAAGCCTGCACGCCGACATGCCCTTCGTGGCGATCAACTGCGGGGCCCTGCCCGAAAACCTCATCGAGAGCGAGCTGTTCGGCCACCGGAAGGGGGCGTTTACCGGGGCCGAGGAGCACCGCGTCGGCCTGTTCGAGGTGGCCAACGGCGGCACCCTCTTCCTGGACGAGATCGGCGAATTGCCCCACGCGATGCAGGCAAAGCTCCTCCGCTTTCTCGAAAGCGGCGAGATCCGCCGCGTGGGAGAGAACGAGTCCTTCACTTGCGACGTCCGCGTCGTCTGCGCCACGCACCGCAAGCTCGACGAGATGGTCGCCGAGGGCGAGTTCCGCGAGGACCTCTGGTACCGCGTCAACACGTTCGAGATCCCCTTGCCTCCGCTGCGAGAGCGGATCGAGGACATCCCCATCCTGGCCCGGCACCTGGCGAAGCGCTTCTGCCCGAACATCCGCCCCGAGGACGAGGTCTTCACCGAAGAGGCCCTGGTCCTGCTGAGCGAGCACTGCTGGCCGGGCAACGTCCGCGAGCTGGCCAACGTGATCGAGCACGCCGTGATCCTCTGCGAGCGGCTGCCCGTTTCCACCGAGCATCTCCCGGTGCGGTTTACCGAGCGGCGGCTCCGCTATCCTTTGCCCGGTGGTCCTTCCGCCGCCAAGACGCTCCGCGACCTGGAGATGCAGGCCATTTACGACGCGCTGGACCGCTCGGGCGGCAGCAAGCCTCGGGCCGCCGCGGAGCTGGGCATCAGCCTCAAAACGCTCTATAATAGGCTCAACCAGGCGGCGGCGCTGGAAAAGACGGCGTAGCGTCCGGTGCCATGCCCACGCGTGCCGTGGGCATGCTTTCGTATCATTTTGCGAGAACTCTACATGGCCACGCGAGGCGTGGCCATGGCACCCGACACCCGGCGTCACCGGTTGCGGTTCCTCATTCGCCGTCCCCCCGGTGCGATGATTCCCGACATGCCCCCACTGTAGCAGGCCGGCGGCACAGTGCAAGAATCACCCGGCCGGCGTGGCACCGCGGACCTTCGGGCGACGGGGAACGAAATCGCGGCCCCCGAAACTGTTGACGCCCGTTCACTAGCTACGCCCGTAACACCAAGAGCGACGGGCGTTTCGCGCCGATTTGAGTTTGCACCAGGGTTTGCACCAACTTCTGACAAACCGCGGGTATCGCAGTCAACCATAGGCAAGAGGGCAAGCGTTGCCGAGAGAATCGCTCAGAATGGCGTTTTCGCCCTGAGTGGTTGTCCTGTCAAAGGAAACGAGCCGCTGTCCACCCCGGACAACGGCTCAGCCAAGTGGGCGATGGCCGACTCGAACGGCCGACCTCCTCGGTGTAAGCGACCTCTTGGACGGCCCCCAAATCACCCGTAAACTCAGAGCGAATACCATCTTACGCCCCCCGTAACCGTTTTGCAAGTACTCGCGAACAATTGCAGTATTTCTCGAAGAAGACGGGTATTCGGGAGCGAAGAGGGGTAGTGAGGGGTAGTGCAAAAAAACGGGTCTGCCGTGGTGGCCAACTCATGCGTTCCGAGACGGTTCTCCCATTTCCGAGGACCCGGTCCTCTCTCTTCGACGCGCCGTCCTGCTCGCCACTCGCATCGCTTCGCATTCCCGAGCCGAAGTTCCGTCTGCGTCGGCCTTCCCTTCCCCTCAAAGGTCAGGATTTCGTTCCTGGCGCGCCAAACGGGGCCCGGGGAAGCGTTTTGGCGCGAGGCCGTCCCTGGGACGGCTCACAGATGTCCAAGAGGTCGCGGGGCGCGAGAAAACTGGCCCCGGAGAGGCCTCGGATTCGGTCAGCG
>CAYGZA010000506.1:0-3079 GCA_964354135.1 uncultured Planctomycetaceae bacterium | reverse complement strand
GCAGCTTGCCGATCCGCCCGTTGCGCACCAGCTCGCACATGCGGTGGAAGGGCTGCATCGAGCGGTTCTCCGAGGAGGTCTGGAAGATGCGGTTGTGCTGGCGGACGGCGTCGGCCAGGGCGCGGCCCTCCGCGACGGTCAGGGTGAGCGGCTTCTCGCAGATCACGTCCTTGCCGGCCCGCACCGCCTGGATCGAAGGGATCACGTGCCAGTGGTCCGGGGTGGAGTTCATCACGGCGTCGACGTCCTTGCGGCCGATGATCTCGCGGAAGTCGCCGCAAGCGGTGCAGCCCTTGTAGGCGCCCTTGGACATCGTGCCGGCATAGTGCTGCTCGGCGATCTTCCGGGCCTTCTCCCGGCGGGAGGAGTCCACGTCGCAGACGGCCAGGACCTGGGCGTCCGGGTGGCGCAGGAAACCGGCGAGGTTGCGGCCGATGCCGTGGTCCCCGGCGCCGATGAAGCCCAGCGTGATCCGGTTGCTGGGGGCCGGGGCATTGGCCAGGCCGAGGGCGCGGGAGGGAATCACCTGCGGGCAGGCGGCCGCGCCGAGGGCCGCGGCTGCCGCACGCTTCAACAACCGACGACGCGAGAAGCTGCTTCTCCGGACCATGGGCGACGCTCCTGTTTCAGGCCGGCAGGGTTTCCCTCACGATAATCCGCCGCGAGCCCCGGGTGCAAGCCCCGAGGGTAAAATCGGCACAGTGCAGCGGAGCGGCAATCGACTGGACTTCCGAAGTCTCCACGGTTTTGGGAATCTGCGAGCCGCCGACGCGTTCTTCCGGCAACGGGATTTGCATTGGCGCTCGCGGCCGGTTATCGTGGGAAAGGCCGTCGTCCGAAGGCCGGCGGTGCTGCCGGTCCGCCACCTGACTGCTCTTGACTCCGGGGGATCAACGCCATGCACTGGAAACCCGCTTGCTTCTTATTGTCGCTCCTGTGTGCCTGGCCCGTAGCTGAGGCGCGGGGAGAAGAATCGCCCCGGCTGCGGGTGACGACTTTCTGCTGCGACGTGACGCCCCCGGTGGGCGGACAGCCGATCATCTGGGTCACGCCGCTGGCGACGGTCGAAGACCCGCTTTTGGCCAAGGGGATCGTTCTGGACGACGGCCGGGCCCGCTACGTGCTCTGCGCCGTGGACTGGTGCGGGCTGAGCAACTCGTCGCACCAGTTGTTCCGCGGCAAGCTGGCGGCGGCCGCGGGGACCGACGTTTCCCGCGTCATGGTCCACTGCGTCCACCAGCACACGGCGCCCTACGTGGACGGCGACGCGCAGAAGCTCCTGAACCTGACCAAGAAGCCGATCCTCTACGTGGACTTGAAGTTTCTCGAAGCGGTGAGCGACCGTCTGGCAGCGGCCGCCAGGCAGTCGCTGGACAAGTTCCAGGAAGTGGACCGGATCGGCACGGGCCAGGCGAAAGTGGAGCGCGTCGCCTCCAGCCGGCGGATCATCACGCCGGACGGCAAGATCCACGTCCGATACAGCTCGGCGGCCAAGGACCCGGCGATCGCGGCCCTGCCGGAGGGGTTCATCGACCCGTTCCTGAAGACGATCACGCTGGCCAAGGGCGGCAAGCCGGTGGTGCGAATCCACTACTACGCCACGCACCCGCAGAGCTTCTACGGCGACTCGCGGGCCTCGGCCGACGTGCCCGGTTTCGCCCGGGAGCGGCTCCAGAAGAAGGAGGGCGTGTTCCAGGTCTACTTTACCGGCTGCGCCGGGGACGTGACGTTCGGGAAGTACAACGACGGCTCGCGCCGAGCCCGGGCCGAGCTGGCCGAGCGGCTCTTCTCCGGGATGGAGGCGGCGGTGGCGGCGACGCAGTACGCTCCGATCGGTCCGCTGCGGTGGCGTTCGGTGCCGCTGGTGCTGCCGCTTCCGCCCGGCAGCGCCAAGGCGTTGGAGAAGCACCTGGACACGGCCGATAATCCGCAGCTTGGTCCGGCGGAGCGGGTCACGGCCGCCACGCGGGTGTCGTTTGCCCAGCGGATCGAGACGCCGCTGGACACAAGCGCGTTGGGGATCGGCCCGGTGTGGATCGTCCATTTGCCCGGCGAGTCGATGCTGGAGTTCCAGCGGTTCGCCCAGTCGCAGCGGCCCACGGAGTTTGTGGCGGTGGCAGCGTACGGGGACCTCGGGACGGGTTACATTTGCACCGAGGCGGCGTTCAAGGAGGGGGGCTACGAGCCGACCGCCTCGCACGTGGCCCCGCAGTCCGAAAAAGTCCTCAAGGAGGCGATCCGGCGGCTACTCAACGAGTAGTTCCAACACCGCACTCCAGGGCTCCAACCCAGCCATTGCCTCACAGGAGGGAATTCTTGTGCCCAAGCCAGTGCTTCAAGCCTTGCTCTTGGCCGACCACGTGTACCAGGACAAGGGCACGGGGAAGAAAGTCATCGCCGGCGTATTCAATCAGTTGAATCTGACCAAGCCGAAGCCGGCACCGCCGGACGCTGCTCAGGCGACAACGGGGCCCCGCCCGCTTTCGGCGGCCGACGCGAGTCGCCCCGGGTCTCCCATGGTGTTCATCAGCCTCACGGAGGTACGAGGGGTTGCCGAATTGGAGTTGCGGTACGTGGACCTTTCCAACAACGGGGTGCTCCTGACCGCCAAGTTCCCGGTGCAGAGCAATGATCCGCTGAAGACCGTGGAAGCCGTTGTCCCGGTGCCGCCGCTGCCCGTGCCGCATCCGGGGGTATATGCGCTGGAATTGCTGCACGAGGACGAGCCGTTGGGCGCACTGCGTATCACCGCGGTTGAGATGCCGGATTGAGGAGCACGAAAACGGCGGTTGTCCCCCTTCACACCCCCTGCAATGGACCCCGGAGACGCGCGAGACGCCCCCCGTACGGCTAGATCTCCCCGTCTCGCATACGCTATAATTGCGGAGTTCAAGCGTATCGCCGGGGGTCGTAAACCCATTCTGCCGACCCGACCGGAAATGCCGAACCTCGGGTAAGAAACCGACCATGCAGAAATCACTGGATGCAAAGCTCGCCCGCATCCTGGCGGACCCCTCTTGTAGAGACTTCATCATCGCCGACGCCAAGGACGCCGACATGGCCTTCGGGCTGGCCGCCC
>CAYGZA010000505.1:0-3084 GCA_964354135.1 uncultured Planctomycetaceae bacterium | reverse complement strand
TACAGCCTGCTGGCCATCAGCACGCTTCTGTTCAGCGAAGAAGAGGGCGGTCCTCCGGCGGGATCGTCGGGGGCGTTTCTCGAGCAGGAGACGCCGCCGGTGGAGTACCCCCACCCTTATCGGAACTGCGTGGTCCTCGGGCTGATCCTTGCCGAATCGTCGGTGTGCGGCAAGTGCGGCAAGCGTTACGTCCAAGAGGTGTCGCAGTGCGAGGAGTGCGGCGGCCGGGTCGCGCGCAAGGTCGAGAAGATGTCGAAGCGATTGCGGAACTACCGCGAGCCGCAGGAGATCTTCGACCGCTACGGAGCCGACGCCCTGCGATGGTATTTCTTCGCCAATCAGCCGCCGTGGAGCTCCATCATCTACAGCGAGCGGGCGATCCGGGAGAGCATTCCCGAGTTCCTCTTGCGGCTGTGGAACGTCTACAGTTTCTTTGTGATCTACGGGAACATCGACCGCTTCGATCCGGCAGCGGCGATTCCTGGCGACCCGGGCCAACTTACGCCGGACAGGCTGGCCACCGCCGAAGGCCATCGCCCGGCGGCCGAGCGGAGCGAGCTGGACCGCTGGATCCTGAGCGAGCTCAGCCGCACCGTCGCGGCCGTGGTCGAGGCGATGGACGCCTACGACACTTTCGCCGCCTGCGGCCACCTGAAGGAGTTTGTGGACGCGCTGTCGAACTGGTACGTCCGCCGCAGCCGCGACCGCTTCTGGCAGGGCGGCTGGTCGGAGGACAAGGCGGACGCCTACTGGACGCTCTACGAATGCCTCCTGACGACGACGAAGTTGATCGCCCCGTTCGTGCCGTTCCTGGCCGAGGCCTTGTGGCAGAACTTGGCGGTGCAGGCGTTTTCGGCCCGGACGGGCGAAAGCGTTCACCTGTGTGACTACCCCGCCGCCGATCCCGCCGCGATCGACGAGACCCTCTCGCAGGAAATGGCCCTCGTGCGGGAGGTGGTTTCCCTGGGCCGCAGCGCTCGGATGTCGGCCAAGCTCAAGGTCCGCCAGCCGCTCTCGCTGGTCGAGATCGCGCTGGCCGACCCGTCGCATCGGGCATGGCTGGAGGACCACGCCGCCTTGATCCGCGAGGAGCTGAACGTCAAGAAGGTCGAGTTTGCCCGCCGGGCCGACCAGTACGTCACGTACACGGTGCTCCCCGACCTGAAACGTCTCGGCCCGCGCCTGGGGCGGCGATTGCCGGAGCTGCGCCAGGTTCTGGGGCAGACGGACGGCGGGCAGCTCATGCGGGCGCTGGCATCCAAGGGGGAGGTCACGTTCACGCTCAGCAACGGGCCGGTCACGCTCTCGGCCGAAGACATACAAGTCCGCCTCCAGGCCAAGGAAGGTTGGGCCGCGGCCCAAGGACGCTCCTGCGTTGTCGTGGTCGCCACGGAGCTGACGCCCGAGCTTGTCTTGGAAGGGCTTGCCCGCGAGGTGGTCCACGCCGTCCAGACCTGCCGCAAGGAAATGAGCTGCCAGTACACGGACCGCATCCGCGTAGTGGCGATCACCGCTTCGTCGGAGCTGCACGCGGCGATCTCGTCCTTTGCCGAGTCCATCGAGCGGGAAACGCTCGGCACCGACGTCACGTGTACGCTGCTGCCGGAGAACACCCCAAATCAGCAGGAAGTGCTGGAGGCCCTGGCCACGCTCAACCTCACGGCCGGGGCAACCCGGCTTGACGTGGCCGTCGCGGGCCACCCGCTGACGCTCTACATCAAGGTGGTCGCACCCCCAGCCGGGACCGAGGCGGGCAAGCCTGCGTGAGCGCTCGGTTGGCTGTCCCGCTCTTCGTTTTTCTCGGGGAAGTAGCATCCCGTTTTCCGAGCAAGAATCCCAGTTCCAGACTTCCTCCAGACTTCCGAAGTTCCGAAGTCTCGAAGACTTCGGAAGCCTATCCTTTGGTTCCCGCGCCCTCGGAGGAAACTCACGGAGTGATCTGGAGGGCCGCTGGAAAAGTCTTTGCACTTTCGCTATCTTCACAAGACCTCATAGGGCAAGGACTTATGCCGCGGTCTCCGTTCTACAGAGGGGGTGCTGGAAAGTTTTGGCAGAAAGCTATCAGATCCTGCAAGAATTCCGTGGGCAGGTAGTTGATTTCTCCCACCCTCCAAGGGATACTTGAGAGGGTTCAGGGGGAAATACGGTGAGCTAGATTTCGATGTTGGCCCAACAACGGCGGAACCACTTGCTGGAAATGGTCCGGGTGCGAGGCTTTGCGTCGCTTCCGGAGCTGGCAGAGGCGCTGAGAGTGTCGGAATCGACGGTCCGCCGGGATGCCGAGTACCTGGAGGAGCAAGGCTCCGCCAGTCGCATCCACGGCGGCGTGCTCTACACCGGCACCTCGCCGAAGCTGCCGCACTTTGACGCCCGGCAAGCCAACCGGTGGGAACAGAAGCGGGCGATCGCCCGGCAGGCCGTGACGCTCGTGGAAGACGGCGACACGGTCCTGCTGGACGGCGGTAGCACGACGTACGAGGTTGCACGGCTCCTGGTGGGCCGGCCGGTCCACGTGGTGACCAACTCGCTGCCGGTGGCAAACCTGTTTGCGTCCGACCAGGCCAGCGAGCTCCTGATGATCGGCGGAAACGTTTGCCCCCGGACCGGCGTGATCCGTGGGCCGCACGCCAATGCGATGCTCGCCGCGCTCCGCGTGCGGAAGACGATCCTGAGCGTGGCGGCGATCGACGACGAAGGGTTTTTCAACAACAACCCGCTCCTGGTGGAGACCGAGCGGACGATGATGAAGGCCGCCGACGAGGTGATCGTCGTGGCCGACAGCTCCAAGTTCGGCCACCGCAGCCTGACGCACCTCTGTGCGCTGGGAGCGGTGACCTACCTGGTGGTGGACGGTGGAATCAACGAGGACTGGCAGAGCCGCGTCCTGGCCGCGGGAGTCCAACTCCTGGTGGCCGGGGCGGGAGAGAGTAGTTAGGAGAGGGGTCAGGGTTCAGCATCACAGCGCTGGCCGGGTTGGTGATGGTAATGAGGCACCTAACGACGGGCAGAAAAGGATAAGCACGAACCCTGAACCCTGAACCCTGAACCCTGAACCCTGAACCCTGAACCCTGAACCCTGAACCC
>CAYGZA010000504.1:0-3109 GCA_964354135.1 uncultured Planctomycetaceae bacterium | reverse complement strand
GCACGTGGTGCAGGAGGCGGTGCTGGGCCGGCGGCGCCGCGCGGCCGTGCGCCTGGAAACATCGGCCGGCATCGACCCGCGGATCCGCAAGTGGCTCAAAGAGTCGCTCCAGCTCCGCGAAGAAGACATCTATGAAATCGACGGCATGCTGGACGCCACGGCCCTCTGGGCGATCGCCAACCGGCCGGGCTTTGAGTCCCTCAAGGCCCCCGATTGGCCGCCGCAAGCGCCGGAGGATTTGATCGGGGTCGAGGATCTCTGGGCGACGCTCCAGGAGCGCGACGTGCTCTTGTTCCATCCCTACGAGGGCTTCGATCCGGTGGTGCAAATGCTGGAGCGGGCGGCGGACGACCCGGACGTCCTGGCGATCAAGCAGACCCTCTATCGCACCAGCGGCGATTCGCCGATCGTCAAGGCCCTGGAGCGGGCGGCGGAAAACGGCAAGGAAGTCACCGCCCTGGTGGAGCTGAAGGCCCGCTTCGACGAGGCCCGCAACGTCACCTGGGCCCGCCGCCTGGAAGATGCCGGGGCCCACGTGATCTACGGGATCGTGGGGTTCAAGACGCACGCCAAGGCGCTCATGGTGGTCCGCCGCGAGGCGACGCGGGTCCGCCGCTACGTCCACCTCTCCACGGGCAACTACAACGACCGCACAGCGCGGCTCTACGCGGACGTCGGCCTGATGACCTCCGACCGCGACATCGCCGCGGACGTGGCCGCGCTGTTCAACATGCTCACCGGTTATTCGGAGACCGTCGGCTGGTCGAAGCTCACCTGCCAGCCCGGCCGGCTCAAGCAGCGGTTTGTGGACCTCATCGAGCGGGAAGCGCAGGTATCGACGCCCGATCGGCCGGGACTGATCATGGCCAAGGTCAATTCGCTCCAGGACAGGGACATTTGCCGGGCACTGTACGGGGCGAGCCGGGCCGGGGTGAAGATCATGCTCAACGTCCGCGGGATCTGCTGCCTGCGGCCCGGGCTGCCCGGCTTCTCCGAGAACATCGAGGTCCGCTCGATCGTGGACCGCTACCTGGAGCACGCCCGCATCCTCTACTTCCGCAACGGCGGCCACGAGGAGGTCTATCTCTCCAGCGCCGACTGGATGCACCGCAACCTGGAGCGGCGGATCGAGATCATCTTTCCCGTGACTGCGGCGAACCTCCGCCGCCGGCTGATCGAGATGCTCCGGGTGTGCTTTGCCGACAACGTCAAGGCCCGGCACCTCCTGCCCGACGGCACCTACGAGAAGGTCCCGCGCGAGGGCCCGGCGATTCGCGCCCAGGAGCACTTCCACGGGGAGGCGGTCGAGGCGGTCCACGCCGCCCAGCGGACCACGCTCCAGTTCCAGCCGCTGGCCCGCCCGCGGGAATAGGTGGTTGCCACGCCGGGTGTCCCCCTGGTATAAAGGAGCGGAGTATTGCCCGCCGGAGGTCTTGCCATGAAGCGTCGGGAGATGTTGAAGGTGGTTTCCGGTGCGGTGCTCGGCCTCTCGGCCGCTCCGCTCCGGTGGACGGCTGCCGCCGGAACGAAGAAACAGAAGGTGCTCTACTTCACCGCCAGCGCGGGATTCGAGCACTCGGTGGTCCGGCGAAAGGGCGACCAACTCAGCCACTCGGAAAAAGTCCTGACCGAGATGGGCAAGCGGGCCGGGTTCGAGGTCGAGTGTACCAAGGACGGCCGCGTCTTCGACGGCAGCCTCGACCCCTACGACGCCATCGCCTTCTACACCAGCGGCGACCTGACCAGGCCCAACAAGCAGCAGACGCCCCCCATGACCGCCGCGGGCAAGCAGAAGCTCCTGGACGCCGTCGCCGCCGGCAAGAGTTTTGTGGGCTTCCACTCCGCGACGGACTCGTTCCACTCGGCCGGCCCGCGCGGCGAGGTCCAAACCGAGGTCGATCCCTACATCGCCATGCTGGGCGGCGAGTTCGTCAAACACGACAAGCAGCAGGAGGCATCGCTGTTTCTGGTCTCGCGTTTCCCCGGCGCGGGCGACTTGGGCATGGCCGAGGGACTCTCGTTCTACGAGGAGTGGTATGCCCTGAAGAACTTCGCCAAGGACCTGCACGTGATCATCGTGCAGGAAACCGCGAAGATGACCGGCCCCTCCTACCAGCGGCCGGACTTCCCCATGACCTGGGCCCGGATGCACGGCAAGGGCCGGGTTTTCTACACCTCGCTGGGCCACCGCGAGGACGTGTGGACGAATCCTTTTTTCCAGACGATTGCCCTGGGCGGCCTGGCCTGGGCGCTGGGAAACGTCCGCGCCGACATCAAACCGAACATCGACAAGGTGACGCCGCAGGCGAACCAGTTGAACCGAGGAAAGTGAGTAGTTATCGGCAGTCAGCCATCAGCCATCAGCCATCAGGTACTTGCGATTGGCGATCAGACTGACGGTCGGCGGAGCCTGCCGTGCCGCCGAAAGCCGATAGCTGAGAGCTGACTGCTGAGAGCTGAAGGCCCCTTAGGATCCGTCAAGCCCACCCCGAGAGATTCTCCGAGGAGATTCCCGATGACCGACAAACCGATTTCCCGGCGCGAGTTCGTCCAGGAGACGGCCGCTGTGGCTGCCGGAGCGGCCCTGGCCGCGGGAATGTTCGGCAGGACAAGCGGCGCGGCCGCCGCTGCACCGGATCCTGCCAAGATCCGCAACTACAACGAAAACATGGAATACCGCCGGCTAGGGCGGACCGGGATGATGCTCTCGGCCGTGAGCATGGGCGGGCACTGGAAGCAGATTCCCTACCAGCACGGCAGCGACGATTTCAAGGCCAACCGCCGCGAGGTGATGGCCGCGGCCCTGGACCACGGGATCAACTACATCGACGCCTGCTCGGCCGGAGAGGTGCTGGTTTATGCCGAAGCGCTCCGCGGCAAGCGCGATCGGATCTACTTCGGCTTCGACTGGCACGGCGGCCGCGACCCCAATCTCGCCGGCTCGCTCGAAAAGATGAAGCAGCAGCTCGACGCCGGGCTCAAGGAGGCCGGACTCGACGACGTGGACGTCTGGCGGGTCACCATGCGCGAGCAGGCCACCAAGAACACCGAGAGGGAGATCGAGACGGTGGCCGCGCTTTCGATCTTGGGTCGCGTGGCCAAGATCACC
>CAYGZA010000503.1:0-3127 GCA_964354135.1 uncultured Planctomycetaceae bacterium | reverse complement strand
TCTACGAAAACGGCGTGCTCAAGCCGGCCCAGCCCTTGCCGCTGGCGGAGCACGAGAAAGTCCAAATCACGATCGGCACGGGCACGAGCCCACTCCTCCAAGCCTACGGGATCATGGGCTGGACTGGCAGCGCCGAGCTGGCCGACCACTTTGCGCGAGATCCCGAACTTGATCCGCTGGAGGGGCCATGATTCTCGCCGACCTTCCCGCCGGTGCATCGGTGTTTCTGGATGCCAACATCTTGGTCTACCATTTTGAGCCGCATCCCGTCCTCGGCCCTGTCTGCAACCAATTGATGCAGTCGATTGAGAACGACCGGGTCCGCGGTCTCACCTCGACACACGTGTTGAGCGAGGTGGCTCACCGGCTCATGGCGATGGAGGCTTCCGTGTTGCCGGGATGGTCGGCGGGCAAAGTCGTCCAGCGGCTGCGGCAACAGCCTGCGGTGCTTCAGGGCCTCACCCGCTTCCGCTCGGCTGTAGAGACTGTCCTGCAATCGCGCCTTGGAGTCTTGACCATTGCCCCGGCCCTCATCGCTGCCGCCGCTGCGATCAGCCAGCAGACGGGTCTGCTGACCAACGACGCTTTGATCGTGGCTGTCATGCAAAGTCATGGGCTGGTACACCTCGCAAGCAACGACGCCGACTTTGACCGCGTACACGGGCTGACGCGCTACGCCCCGGCCTGATTCACGACATTCATCCTTCATCCCTCATCCTTTCCCCTTCATCCTTCATCCTTTCCCCTCGGCTTCTCCTTTTCTGCCGGCGGTTTCAGGGGAATGCCCAAGAGCTCGGCCGCTTCGGCGCGGAAGCGGAGGAGTTCAAGGTCGTTTGTCCCCTTCGTGTCGAGCCACTGCGCGGCCTTCTCATACCAGGGCCGCGCTTTATCCTTCTCACCCGATTGCCACTTGGCCATCGCGAGGAACAACCAGCAGACCGGCTCAGGTCGCGTGCCGCTGAAACTGAGGGACTTCTCCAGCGCCTCCGTTGCGGGGCCATACTTGCCCACGCGGTATCGCGCGATTCCCAAGGTCCCCCAGCACGCGGCGCTTCGCGGATCGCCTTGAATTGCCTGCTCCGCAAAGCGGAGGGCTTCGTCGGGGCGGCGCAACCGGGCGTCCGCGCAACTGGCCACGAAGCGGGCCAGGCCCTGCACCCTCGTCAAGCGCTCCCACTTGTCGGCGGTCGCTTCAGTGCGGTTCGAGGTGATGATTTCCACCGCGGTGCTGAGGTCGCGGCGAGCGGCGTCGATCTGGCCGAGGGCTGCCTGGGCGCCGGCGCGGCCGTGATAATGGGTTGCGTTCTGCGGCTCAAGGCGAATCGCTTCGTTATAGTCCGTCAGGGCGGCCGTCCAATCTCCTCTTCTCTCGAATGCCTCCGCTCGAATGCGATACCAGTGTGCTTTCTTCGGCTCAAGGCGAATCGCTTCGTTATAGTCCGCCAGGGCGGCCGGCCAATCTCCTCTTCTCTCGAGTACATCGGCTCGCCATCGCCGGGCGCCGCTTAGCTGGGGTGCTAGCCGAACCGCTTCGTTCACATCGGCGATCGCCTTGTCCAGGTCACCGATTTCCCGGAAGCGAAGACCTCGGTTGGCGTAACACGCCGCCGCCACATTTGGGTTGAGCCGAATGGCCTCGCCGTAATCCGCGATGGCTTGCTCCTCATGGCCCTGTTCGCGGTGTGCATGAGCCCGGAAAAGAAACGCGCACTGGTCCCTCGGGTTGAGCCGGATCGCCTCCGTCAGGTCAGCGATCGCGGGTTCGAACTCGTGCATTTCAAGATAGGCGCGGCCCCGGCCGACATAACTGTTGGAAGATGTCGGGGCGAGGCGGATCGCGTCGGTGAAATCGGCAATGGCTTGGTCATAGGTGCCGTTCCCTATGTAGACGTGGCCCCGAGTGTGGTAGAGTTGCCAAACCTTAGGCCACAGTTGAATCGCCCGGTCCAAATCGGCAAGCGCGAGTTTGAAGTCGCCCCGTTGGAAAAAGGCGTATGCGCGGTTGTTGTAACCCTGAGGCACGTTTGGGTCGAGTCGAATCGCCTCGGTGTGATCGGCGATGGCTCGGTCGAAGTCGCGCTTTTACTCGTAAGCCCCGGCGCGTTTGTCGTAGTTCTGAGGGTGGTTTGGGTCGAGCCGAATAACCTCGCTGTAATCCGCGATGGCTCGGTCGAAGTCCTTCTTTTTCAGGTAAGCCTCGGCCCGGCGACCGTAATGTCTGGAATTTAGGGGATCTAGGCGGATTGCTTCGGTGAACTCCGCGATGGCCTTATCAAACTCCCCCTGCCCTTCCTCAACGACCCCCCGTTCACGGTAACTATCGAAAGATTTCGGGGCCGGTCGAAGGGCCTCCTTCAAGTCGTCCGCGGCCTTGTCCGGTTGCCCCAATTGCTTGTAGATTTGCGATCGCTCGTTGCAGGCCTGAATGTACGTGGCCCGGGGGTCGCCGCTCATCGCGCCGCGGTATCGTTGGATACTCCGTGCCAGCCCAAGACGGGGACGCAGCCACTCGATGACGCGGCTGTAATCCGCCAGCGCCTTCTCGCGATTGCCCAATTTGACGTGAAACTGGCCGCGCTCCAGAAGGACCAGTGGCGGTGTCGTCGGGGCGAGCGCCACGGCCTTGTCGTACATCGCCAGCGCCGCGGCGTCGTCGCCTTGCCAGTGCCGCAACTGGGCCAGTGCCCAGTAGGCGTGGTAGTCTCGCGGATCGATTTCCACGGCCGCGTCGTAATCAGCCTGCGCGAGATCGAACTGCCTCAGGTTCACGCATTCGTTTCCGCGCCAAATGTAGGCGATGGTCGTGCGCGGGTTCACCGCAATGGCCCCGGTGAGCATGGCCACCGTTTCCTCGTGCCGCCTTCGCTCCCAAAGCGTCAGGCCCGCGGCCAAAAGCGATAGGTAGTGGTCCGGTTGACGCCGCAGGGCCAGCGAGTAGTCCGCCAGCGATTTTTCCGGCTGGTCCTCACACAGGTAGTGGAACTCCCCGAGAATGAAGTAGTCCAGTCCGCTGGCGGGAGGATGGGCCGCGGCCTGCTCGTCGGCCTGCCGGGCGGCGTCCGCTTCTCCAATCGCCCGGCGGGACTGGGCGATCCACAGATAGACCGCCGGGATGGGTCGATAGAAT
>CAYGZA010000502.1:0-3137 GCA_964354135.1 uncultured Planctomycetaceae bacterium | reverse complement strand
GTCGGGATTGCCGGTCCCCAGGCTTGATTTTGTTCCGCGTTTCTGGTCCAATGCACGGTAGCGGGGGGGACCCGCAAGAGAGGGGGAGACCCTATGCCGCTTCGCAGGCTTGCTCTGGGGTTCTACCTGGCCGGGATTCTGTTGCTCGACGCCACCCGCCTGGAAGGTGCCTGAGGGGTCCGCAGTTGTGCCCCGGGGCGGGGCACTTCCGCATCGTATCCCGTTGTCAATTCCAGCTACTATGCGGCCGCTTCCGCCGCCGCCCGCCGTGCCGAGCTGGCGCGAGCGCTTGCCGCATCGCGGGAAATGGCGCTTTGGGCGCGGGCTACCGGCGATGCCGCTCGTCTGGCCGACGCCGATCGGGCCTACGAGAAGGGCGAGATTGCCGTGGCCGGCAGGATGTACGTCCGGCTGGCCCGCTCGCGCCCGCCCACCCCGAGCACGCGGGCCGCGCGGGAACGGTTGGGCACGCTCGCCGAAGACGCCCGTAAGAAGCTGGAAGAAATCGCCGCCGGGCTCGACCGCGAGGCCAAGAACCTCTCGCCCGGCGACTTGTTCGACCGCGCCAGCCCGCCCGGCGGCCAGCCGGCCGGCAGCTCGCAAATGGTCCAGTGGGAGGCCCAGGTTCGGGCCGCGTTCGACCAGTACGATCGGCTCGCCGAGGACTACCGCGTCGTTTCGGCAGCCAACCGGGAGATCAAGAAGCACGTCGGCCACGAGCGCCGGCGGGCGGAGTTTGCCGTTGTGCTCAACGAGCCCAAGGCCAAGGCCCTTTGGGACGCCGCCCGGCAGCACGAAGCGGCCAATCACCCGTGCTGTGCCTACTGGGTCTACCGCGAGGGGGCCAAGCTGGCGCCCGCCCCCTCGGCCGTGCTTGCGCAAGGGCGGCTCGCCGAGATCGGCGACGATCCGGAGCTGGTGGCCCAGGCCAAGACCTGCCGGGACCTCCAGAAGTGCCACTCGCTGTACAACTCTGCCCAGCGGCTGCTCAAGATCAAGCCGGACCAGGCGAAGGAGCTCTTCGCCAAGATCGTTGCCCGGGCCCCGGCCGACAGCGAAGTCTACCGCGCCGCCCAAAACCACCTCCAAGAACTGCCGCAGTAGCGGCAGCAACGAAGGGTGGCCCGCGGGCCACGGTTCTCCCCTATTCGGGGGCGAAGAATTGTATGGCCCGTCTCGGTCGTCTCCGCTATACTAACTCTTGGCAAGGTCCCTTGCGGTTTGACCTCCTCTGATCGCCACGGTCGGCTCCACCTGGACCTTCCCTGCGGGCTCGGATTGTTCCTCTCACCCGGAGTCAGGACCATGCTCGGCAAAGAAACGTCCACCGACCGCATCCTCACCCAGAAGGTCACGCAGCAGTTGATCAACCACGGGCTGCGCTCGCCGTGCCAAATCGCGGTGCTCAGCCGCCGCGGCAACGTGACGCTCTCGGGCACCATCGAGTACGAGCACCAGCGTCACAACGCGGTCCGCACGGCCCGCGGCGTCAGCGGCGTCCGCCGGGTGATCGACCAGCTCCACACCAAGCAGCGCCCGCGATGGAGTTGAGCGGCCTGCCGGATAGCCTCGCGTGATTCCGGGAGGGCGAGGCTCCTGCCGAGCTGCTCAGCGGCCCGCCGCGAACTGCCAGTTGACCAGCTTCCAGAATGCCTCGACGTACTTGGCCCGCGCGTTGCGGTAGTCGATGTAGTAGGCGTGTTCCCAGACGTCGCAGGTCAGAAGCGGCGTTTTTCCCTGGGTGAGCGGGGTTTGGGCGTTTGGGGTGCTTTCGACGCCGAGGCTGCCGTCGGGGTTGCGGACCAGCCACGCCCAGCCCGATCCGAAGTGCGAGACCGCCGCATTGGTGAACTTTTCGCGGAACTTGGCAAAGGAGCCGAAGGCGGCGTCGATCGCCGCGGCCAGGGTCCCTCCCGGTTCTCCGCCGCCTTTCGGAGACAGGCAGTTCCAGTAGAACGTGTGATTCCACACCTGGGCCGCATTGATGAAGACCCCGCCGGCCGCCTTCTTGACGATCTCCTCCAGCGGCATGTCGGCGAACTCAGTCCCGGGGATCAGCTTGTTCAGGTTGGCGACGTACGTGGCGTGGTGCTTTCCATAGTGGAACTCGATCGTTTCGGCCGAGACGTGCGGCGCCACGGCGTCTTTGGCGAACGGCAGATCGGGTAGCTTGTGTTCCATCGCGATCTCCTCGGCAGGGCGTTGTTGGGACGCGGTTTCCCCCTTTCCGGCGGTCGTCCGGAGGGGTCTGCCAACACGATAGCGGGAACTCCCCGGCGGACAAGTCCCCCGGCCTGGGGAGAAAGCGTTTCTCCCTCGACCGGGTTGACCGACCGCGGTGGAGGGGCTATAAACAGAGGCTCGATCGAGCGGTGTCCCACCGTCCGATGGCCCGAGGAGTGCCCACGTGTCGATCTGCGAACGCAAGAAAGAGCTCAAACGTCGCCGCCACCGGCAGAAGAAGCTAACCCATCTCTCCCGGCGGCTCAAGAAGGCGACCGTCTCCGAACGCGCGGTGATTGCCGAGAAGATCCGCAACCTGACCCCGGGGTGCGACAAGATCCTCGCCGACTGGGGCCTCAAGACGCGCTGATCGAGAGAAGATCGAGAAGGGGGCCGGGGCTCGTTTCCGCGCGTGGGCAGGTGGCCGACGCCCTCGACCAGGCCGGCGGCCGACCGATCCTGATCGCACCCGGGTGTACGTTCGATCCCGCCGCGGTCCCGCCTAAGAACCTCCACGCGATCCGCCGGGCGGTGGAACGCGGACGTTATTCTGAAGCCTAGCGCGGGCATGGCACCCGAGCGACTGCCTACCGCCCTCTGCCCTCTGCCCTCTGCCAGGTACACTTGTTGACCACCCTTGGGCCCGCAGCCTCCTCTGAAGTGGCCAAAATCGCATTGTGGACAATATGAGGCGTTTGGCACGTTTTGGGCCAGAGACGGCCGAACCGTAATCCTTTGCCGCATAAGGACTTAACGGGCTATCTTATGGGTTATGGCGTACCAGCCCTTGGCGGCATGGTCAACGATCTCCCGGGAAACCGCCATGAAGTGCTTACGCAGCAAGGACTTGCGGCGAAAGCCAAGAACCCGTTTCGGGCGGCAATTTCGCCTCTTGTGAATCTGGGGCGACCTGG
>CAYGZA010000501.1:0-3175 GCA_964354135.1 uncultured Planctomycetaceae bacterium | reverse complement strand
GCCCCAGTCGTCGCGCCAGTTCTGGATCATGTTCGGGAAGAGCGTGCGGTATTGCCAGGCCCGGCCGACGTTTGATTCCCCTTGGTACCAGATCGCGCCGCGGATGGCGAAGGGGACCACGGGGGCGATCATGCCGTTGTAGAGGTTGGCGGGCCGGTGCGGCGAGTTGGCGGGACCGGCCTTGCCCGCGTCCCAGCGGTCCAAGAGCGGCTTGAGGCTTGCCTCCGACTCCATCGCCTTGCGGCTGGTCCAGGACTCGGCCGGCGTGCCGCCCCAGGAGGTGTTGATCATTCCCGCCGGCACGTCCAACTCCTGGTGCAGCTTGCGGATGAAGAAGTATCCCGCGGCCGAGAAGCCGGGGACCGTCTGCGGGCTGCACTCGGCCCACTTGCCGGTGCAGTCGGTCAGCGGCTTGTCGGCGGTTCTCTTCTGCACGGTGAAGAGGCGGATCTTGG
Organism: uncultured Planctomycetaceae bacterium; assembly: GCA_964354135.1. Taxonomy (GTDB): domain Bacteria; phylum Planctomycetota; class Planctomycetia; order Pirellulales; family Thermoguttaceae; genus CAYGZA01. The sequence continues at coordinate 2,720 of CAYGZA010000501.1, read as the reverse complement.
GGAACTTGGCGGCGGCGATCTCTTGCTGCGGGTCGAGCGAGGCCGCGACCGACCACTCCATATTCGACTGGCCGGAGCAGAGCCAGACCTCGCCCACCAGGACGTTCTTGAGCGTGATCTTGCTGCCCGAAGAGCCCTGGACGGCCAGTTCGTGCGGGCCGCCTGCGGGCATCTTCGCCAGGGCGACGTGCCAGCGGCCGTCGCCGCCGGCCTTCGCGGTTGCGGTTTGGCCGGCCACGCCGACCGTGACCTCCTCGTTCGGCTCTGCCCAGCCCCAGACCGCCACTGCCTGATCCCGCTGGAGGATCATGTTGTCGGAGAAGATGGCCGGCAGCTTCACGGCGGCCCGGGCCGCCGACGCCACCAGTGCCAACACCAGCCACACCACAAACACCTTCGCCCGACCGGATCGAATCCGAAACATCTCGACTCCCTTTCATGCCTCGAACCACGGTGCCGTCCCAACGACAAAATCGAATCCCAAGCATATCGGCCGGGTCGGGGCAGTGCAAGGCAGTAGGGGCGAGAGGTGAGGGGCGAGGGATGAGAGGCGAGGGTGCCGGCGGATCCTCAGAAGGGCGAAGCAAGTGAACAAGTGAATCAGTGGGGCGGGCGTCTCGCCCGCCGAGTCGACCGGCGTGCCGAGGTTCAGAACTCGTCCTACGGCCGCGGCCCGGGATTCAGTGACGCCAAGTGCTCTTTGAGGAATCCCGCGAGATCGCCGCGGTTCAGGTCTTCCAGGGAGCGGAACTTCAGCCGCACGCGGTCCACCCCCGGCCGGTCGGCCTCCAGGACCGGCTCGAACCCGAGGCCGGTGATCTGCCCCTGGGCGAAACGTCCGTGGGGACCGAACAGATACAGATACACCGCGTCGGGCTTCTTGGTGAGCAGACAGGCCCACGGCCTCTTGGCTGTGGGGAGATGCACCGGCACAACGACCTTGTTCTGCCACCCGAAACGCAAGCCCGGAGCAGCGCCTTCCAGCAGCAGGCACGCCTTCTCGAGGACCACGGGCTCCCAGCGCGGCGGGCCCCCTTTGAGGAATCCCTTGCGAAGGAGATGCCATTGGCGGCCCAGGACCTTCCAGGGCATCAGGTCGTCGGGCCTTCGCCGCACGCGGTCCGTGAACAAGCGGAAGCCTTCCACCGCCCTGTCCACAAAGTCCCAGAATTCCGGCCGGTCGATCTCCTGGTAGCTGTGTACCCGCAACTCCACCTCCTGCCACGGGCCGCGGAGGTTCCGGCACTTCACGCGGGGCTCGGTGCCGTAGAGCGGCAGGTCGTGCATCTCGTTGAGCGGCTTGAGATCGAGCCGCGCAACCAGATCGTCCCGGCGGAAGGTATTCCGCGCGGTGCGGAACTTCATTTTCAGGAGCCACTCTTCGCCCGTGATCGCGTGAAAGAACCAGCCGTCCGATTTCTTGGCCGAGCGAATCTCCACGACACTCCGATTCTCCCAATCGACGTCGCTGAAAAGGCCGGAGTCTTGGATGCGGTCGATCACGTCGGCCAGGGTGCGGCCGTCCCAGCGGCACGGGCTGCCGTTGCGGCCCACCCGGTCCTTGGTGTGCCAGCGGCGGCCGTCGAGTTCCCAGGGCATCCGGGCCTCGCGGCCGACCTCGGCGATGTCGAGGTCGCCTCGGCGTTTCACCGAGTCGGCGGTAAAATCGTGAGGCTTCCGCGGGGCAAACGGTCCGGCGGCCAGGACGGGGGCGAGCACTTCACCGGTGTAGGAGCGAAGGGATGAGGGATGAGGGATGAAGGATGAGGGATGAAGGGCTGCTGTTGCCCCTGGCCCCTGAGCCCCCAACCCTGAACCCTGAACCCTGAACCCTCCCGGGCCGACACGGCCCGGCTCTGATTCCTGATCCCTGACCCCTGACCCCTGAACCCTCGCGTGGGCCGCCACGTCCTCGGGCGTCCCGGCGACGACCAGAAAACCGCCCTCGTGGCCGCCCTCGGGCCCGAGGTCGATCACCCAGTCGGCGGTCTTGACCACGTCGAGGTTGTGCTCGATCACCACCACGGTGTTGCCCAGATCGACCAGGCGGTCAAGCACGTCCAAGAGCCGAGCCAGGTCGTCGAAGTGCAGCCCGGTGGTCGGCTCGTCTAAGAGATAGAGCGTTCGTCCGGTATCGGGCCGGGAGAGTTCGGCCGCCAGTTTCACCCGCTGGGCCTCGCCGCCGGAAAGCGTGGGGGCCGGCTGGCCGAGCGTGAGGTAATCGAGCCCCACGTCGTAGAGCGTCTGGAGGATCCGGCGGACCGGCGGGATGTTCTCAAATAGCTGGAGGGCCTGGCCGCAGGGCATGTCCAGCACGTCGGCGATCGACTGGCCGTGGAACTTCACCTCCAGCGTCTGCGGCTCGTAGCGGCGCCCGCGGCAAGCGTCGCACTCGACCCAAACGTCCGGCAGAAAGTGCATCTCGATCTTCCGTTGCCCGTTCCCTTCGCACTTTTCGCAGCGCCCCCCGGGCACGTTGAAGCTGAACCGCCGCGGCGAGTAGCCGCGGAGCTTGGAATCGGGCAATTGGGCATAGAGGGAGCGGATCAGGTCGAAAACGCCGGTGAACGTGGCCGGGTTCGAGGTCGGGGTCTGCCCGAGCGGCTGCTGATCCACCCGGATCACCTTGTTCACCAGCTCCAGCCCGCGGATGTCGTCGTGGGCCCCGGGGAACGCCTTGGCGCGGTGGAGCCTCCGGGCGAGCGAGTTGTAGAGAATGT
>CAYGZA010000500.1:0-3182 GCA_964354135.1 uncultured Planctomycetaceae bacterium | reverse complement strand
CCAGGCATCAGCCGGGCAGTAGCGTCAGGAACCTCTTGCGCAAAGCACCCTTCGGGCCATCCGGCAAAAGGTTCCTGACGCCTTTTCGAGGCCCCTTTTCGAGGCTTATTCCCCGAGTTTGTAAGCCTTACAAGAGCGGGATGGGGCGATGCCTGGGGCCGGCCCTGGCCCTGGGATCGCAAGTCATCCCGGGGAACCGGTTTCCGGGCCCGGGAGGACCGGGGCAGAGGTTTATCGTCGGTTTGGCATGGAGATTGCTCGGCAGTAGGATTGTCGGCCGATCGCGTGCGACCCATGGGTTCCCGGGCCTCCCGCACCCGGGAACCGGGTCGGCCTGACGCCGCGGATTAGGAGGGCCGTGAATCTTAGTTGACCATCGCCCCAACAACGGCGATCCAAGCCCCACCACGGGAGATCCAGTTTTTCACGGTAAGAAGGGCTCGGTTGGCTGCCCCTCGCTGACCATCCGAGCCCTTGTTCGTTTCTTGGCGGCCTTACGGCAGGGGCAATCGGGGCTGCGTCGCGGCATCTTGGCCAAGCTGGAAAACCGGCCGGCGTCTTGAGCGACCTTGCCGCTTTTCGCTATAATCCAGGTTGCGTGGGCTTTTCTGGACCGAGGAAATGCCGAGTGTCCACCAGGAGGTAGCGCATGGCAACCGCAACCGCCGCGGCCTTCATTGTGCAAATCGGCGAAACAGCCGGAGTCGTGTGGAAAACGCTGGCCGACAACGGCCCCATGAGCATGGCCAAGCTGGTCAAGGAGGTTGGCCACCCCCGCGACCTCGTCATGCAGGCCCTAGGCTGGCTTGCACGGGAAGACAAGATCCAGATCGAGGAGGAGCACCGCAGCCGGATCATCTCGCTGCACTAGCCGGGCGTCGTGACAACGCTCGCGTGGGCATGACATTGGGACCATGCCCACGTCAGCGTGGGTGTGGTCCCCCGATTGCAGGGCGAGGTATCTCGGCTCGCTCGTGCTCCCCTCCGGGATCACCTCGCAGGCGGCGGCTTTTGGGTGGAAGACTTCCCCTTGGGCGTCCGCTTGCTGTCGCGGGAGGCTTTGGCTGCCGCCTTCATCGCGTCGATCTTCTTCTGTTGTTCCGGCGTGAGGAAGGCGGCGATCTTCTCGTCGCGCTCCTTGACGAGGGCCTCGATTTGCGCCCGCAACGGGTCGATCTTCGCTGCGAAAACGCGCTGAATCGCGAGGATCTTTTCCCGCTGCTCCTCGCTGACCACGCGGGCGTAGTAGTTCGGAAGGCGAGCGGACGACTTCGCCGGCGCCTTCTCTGGAGCGACGGCTTTGGCAGGAGCTTCCGCCTTGGCCGACTCGGGCTGTGCCCCCACGGCAAGCCCCCGCGCCGATAAGGCGATCACCGCCAGAAGGACCGTACCGGTCCAGGACAGATTGACTCGGGTTGAGCGTTTCATCAGACCCTCCTTTCGGTAAACCATGGAACCGCTGTCTAGGGAGCTACATACGCCCCTATGATACTAGCCACTCCGGCTGCTCGCAAGCAACCGGGAAGAGAATCGCGTACACTTGAATCTCCGGGCGGAGGCAAGTCATATTGGGACGTGGAATACCGGGGTGCTCCAGACAGGCAAAGAGGAGCTTGGCCATGGGAAATCGGCTGTGTCGGCGGACGGCGATCTTCGGGACGTTTGTGGCGGGGCTTTTCCTGGCGGTTCCTTCGGGGGTGGCACAGACGGCTCGCAGCCGAGCCGCCGACGCCACGGCCTCGTCGGCCGCTCCGAAGATTCCTGAGCTGGACGAGGCCTTCAAGCTGTTTGGCACTGGGGATTCCGACGCAGCGCTCGAGCGATTGGAGGTCGCCGTCAAGAAGCATCCCGAGCTTCCGCCGGCGCGGATGGTGCTGGCTGCCTGGCTGGTCGACGCCAGCCAGCCGGCCATGGCCCGTAGTGTGCTGGAGCAGGCGATCCGTGAGGCTCCGGAAGACCCGGAGCCCTACGTGCTGCTTGGGGACATCGCCTTGCGGAACCAGCAGTTGACGGAGGCGGGCCTGCTGTTCGACAAGGGCGATGCGTTGGTTCGCAGCGCGAAGATCAACGCCCAACGGTTGGCGTCGGTCAAACGGCGGGTGTTGGCCGGGCTGGTGACGGTTGCCGAGGCCCGGCGGGATTGGAAGCGGGCCGAGCGATACCTGAAGGAGCTCCTGACCGACGAGCCCAAGAACGCCGCCGCGCTGGCGCAGCTTGGCCGGGTCCTTTTCCACGAGAAAAGGGCCGACGAGGCCCTGGCGAAACTCCAAGAGGCTGCCAAGCTCGACCGCACCGTGCTGACCCCGGAGGCCCAGATCGCGCAGCTCTACCAGGACGCCGGGGACAAGGACAACGCGGGCAAGCACATGGTGGCGGCCCTGAAGGCCAATCCCCGCGACGTGAAGACCCGCTTGGTCGCGGCCCAGTGGGCCTACGAGCTGGGCGACTTCGATCAGGCCGAGACGCAGGCTGCCATCGCGGTGCAACTGAATCCCGAGTCGCTCGATGCGCATTTGATCCGCGGCGTCGTCGGGATGATGCGCAAGGATTTCAAGACCGCGGAGGACTCGTTCGAGAAGGCGCACCTGCTCTCGCCGTCGAATCTCCTGGCGATCGGCAACCTCGTCCTGGCCCTCGCCGAACAAGACGACGCCGCCAAGCGCCGGCTGGCCCTGGAGTACGCTCAAATCGCGGCGCGGTTGTTTCCCGACCAGCCGGAATCCGCCGCCACGCTCGGCTGGGCCTACTACAAGCAGGGAAGACTCGACGAGGCGGAAGTCTCGCTGCGGAAGGCCCTCGGCGCCGCGCGGCCGACGCCCGAGATGCTCTATTTCACGGCCCGCGTGCTGGTCGATCGCGGCCGCAAGCAGGACGCCATTCGGCTCCTCCAGTCCCCCGCCATGAAGTCGCCCGCTCCCTTCTATCTCCGCAATGAAGCAAAGGCCCTCTTGGAGGAGTTGAGCAAGGGCTAGCCGGGGATACCCGCCCGGGTAGGGCGAGTCTTGAATCCGCCCTCGAGCGGGACGGGTTACGAGCCCGCCCTCGGGCGGCGGACGGGCGCGCTCTCGGGCGGCTGAGCCGCGTTGGAAACCTGGCCTACGTTCTGCGGGAACGTGAATTCGGCCCGGGCGCGCAAAAAAAGATCATGGTAAGCCGATCCGTCGTCATACCATGATCTTCAT
>CAYGZA010000499.1:0-3212 GCA_964354135.1 uncultured Planctomycetaceae bacterium | reverse complement strand
GACTTCATCATCGCCGACGCCAAGGACGCCGACATGGCCTTCGGGCTGGCCGCCCCGGGCCGCAGCCCGGAGTATCACGCCGGCGAGGCCCGGTTCCGCACCCTCCAGGAGTACCGCCAACTGATGCGCGACATCGTCCGCCAAGGCATGGTGGACATCATGCTCATGAGCGCCAGCTCCAGCGAGGTGCTCACGATCGAGGAGCGGCTCTTCGATTCGAGCCACGTGACGCCCGCCGTCCGGGCCAACGACACGACCGACATCTGGCTGGCCGCCGGCACGGGCCGCTATTCGTCGCAGCCGTCGCTCCCGTTCCGCACGGCGACGATCGACCACATCATGTGCGGCAAGCGGGAGTGCGAGCCGCACGAGCGGGCGATCGGGGCGAACCTCGGGCTGTACTCGGTCACCTTCAACAACGACGCCGAGCTGGACCGCGCGACGCTGGACGCCTACAAGGCGTTCCGCCTGGAGGCCGAGGCCAAGGGCTTTCGCTACTTCCTCGAGGTCTTCGACCCCAATGCCCCCGGCGACCATCCGCCCGGGGACTTGGGGCGGTTCGTCAACGACCACATTGTGCGGGCCCTGGCCGGGGTGACCGGCCGCGGCCGGCCGCTTTTCTTGAAGATACCGTACCACGGTCCCGCCGCCATGGAGGCCCTGGCCGGCTACGACCGCTCTCTGGTGGTCGGGATTCTCGGCGGCTCGGCCGGCACCACGTACGACGCCTTCCACATGCTTTGGGAGGCGAAGAAGCACGGGGCCCGGGTGGCCCTCTACGGCCGGAAGATCAACAACGCGGAACACCAGTTGACCTTCGTGCGCCATCTCCGCCTGGTGGCCGACGACCAGATCCCGCCGGAAGAGGCGGTCCGGGCGTACCATGCCGACCTGGGGCGGCTGGGGATCCGGCCGCACCGCTCGCTGGAAGAGGACCTCCAGCGGACCGATACGGCGACCAGCTACGGTGGGTCGGGCCCGCCCGGCGGCAAGAAGACCGCTTCGTCGTCCGTGGCGGCCCGCACGGGGGACGAGCCGGACTTCAGCAAGATGTCCCCCGCCGAGAAGGCCCGCTGGAACCTCGAGCGTTGGAAGCGGATCCTCGACTGAAGTCATGGCTTATGCTCCAGCTACCCCTTTCAAGCCGTCACCGGTAGCTTTCCGGCCAAGAGGAAAGAGGAATCAGGACTGTTCTCTCGCCCCGGGCCGCCGCCGTCGTCAGGTCGGTCCCCGGCCTGGCCGAGAGTTGTTCGGACCCCCTTTCCCTGACCGAGAACTCTACAACAGATCGGAGACTTCCAGATGCAGCGGTTCTTTAGTGCGGCAACGTGGCTTTGGCTGGGCCTGACTCTCGCGGTCCCGGCGATCGCGGCCGAGCGGATCGAATACCCCAAGACACGGCGGGTCGATCACGTCGACGTCTACCACGGCGCCAAGGTCCCTGACCCGTACCGGTGGCTGGAAGACGACGTCCGCAACTCCAAGGAGGCGGCCGACTGGGTCGCGGCCCAGAACAAGGTGACCTTCGGCTACCTGGAGCGGATTCCGGAGCGGGAGAAGATCCGCCGCCGAATGACCGAGCTCTTTGACTTCCCCAAGTACTCTTCGCCCTTCAAGGTGGCGGGCCGCTACTACTACTATAAGAACGACGGGCTCCAGAACCAGTCCGTCCTGTACATGATGGACTCGCTCGAAGGCCGCCCCCGCGTCCTTATCGACCCGAACCAATGGTCCAAGGACGGCACGGTTGCCCTGGCCGGGCTGGAGGTGAGCGACGACGGGAAGTACCTGGCCTACGGGCGGGCGGAGGCGGGCTCGGACTGGCGCACTTGGCACGTCATGGAGGTCGATTCCGGCCGGCTCCTTTCCGACGAGGTCAAGTGGACCAAGCACACCAGCGCGGCTTGGACCCTCGACGGCAAAGGCTTCTTCTACTCCCGCTACGAGGAGCCCAAGAAGGGGGCGGAGCTCCAATCGCTCAACCTGAACAACAAGCTCTATTACCACCGCGTCGGCGCGTCGCAGTCGGACGACGTATTGGTCTACTACCGGCCCGAGCACCCCGACTGGACGTACGGGGCGATGGTGACCGAAGACGGCCGCTGGCTGGTGATCGTCACCTTCCTCGGGACCGACAACAAGTACCGCATCACGATCAAGGACCTGACCGAGCCCTATGCGATGCCGATGGAGCTGGTGGACAAGTTCGAGAACGAGTACACGTGCGTCGGCAACGACGGCCCGGTGCTCTACTTCACGACCGACGTCGATGCCCCGCGCCGGCGCGTGATCGCCATCGACCTCCGCAAGCCGCAGCGCGAGCACTGGAAGGAGCTCATCCCGCAGGCCCAGGAGACCCTGCTCGGCGTGAACCTGGTGGGCAACCTGTTCGTGGCCACCTACCTGAAGGACGTGAAGCCCCAGGTGAAGATGTACTCGATCGACGGCCGCTTCGTCCGCGAGGTCGAGTTCCCGGGGATCGGCAGCGCCGGCGGGTTCGGGGGCAAGCGGACCGACACCGAGACCTTCTACACGTTTACGAGCTTCGCCACGCCGCCGACGATCTACCGCTACGACATGATCACCGGCCAGAGGACGCTCTTCCGCCGCTCCGAGGCCAAGTGCAACCCGGCCGACTACGAAGTCAAGCAGGTCTTCTACTCCGGCAAGGACGGCACGCGCGTGCCGATGTTCATCGCCCACAAGAAAGGGATCAAGCTCGAGGGCTCTAACCCGACCTTGCTCTACGGCTACGGCGGGTTCAACGCCTCGATGACGCCGGCCTTTTCCGTGAGCCGGCTGGTGTGGATGGAGATGGGCGGCGTGTTCGCCCTGGCCAACCTCCGCGGCGGCGGGGAATACGGCGAGGCCTGGCACCAGGCGGGCGTGAAGCTCAAGAAGCAGAACGTCTTCGACGACTTCATCGTGGCGGCCGAGTGGCTTGTGGCCCAAAAGTACACCCGGCCCGAGAAGCTCGCCATCCAGGGCGGCAGCAACGGCGGCCTCCTGGTCGGGGCGGTGATCACCCAGCGCCCCGAGCTGTTCGGGGCCTCCCTGCCGGCGGTCGGCGTGATGGACATGCTCCGCTTCCACAAGTTCACCGCCGGGCGGTTCTGGGTCGACGATTACGGCTCCTCCGACAATCCCGGGGAGTTCAAGGCCCTCCTGGCGTATTCGCCCTACCACAACGTCAAGCCGGGCACGTGCTCCCC
>CAYGZA010000498.1:0-3230 GCA_964354135.1 uncultured Planctomycetaceae bacterium | reverse complement strand
ACCGTCACGATGGAGAGCCCGAAGCTCCGCATCCGCGGCGGACAGGCGGACCAGCCTAATTCGGCGCCGTTTTGGATGATCTAAAGTGGCGGGAGCAGGCCTGGCGCGGCAGCCCCAGCAGGCGGTTGTCGCTGGGGCGGCGCTCCGCTGCGCCCCAGCTTACCCGGTGCCGGCCCGCACTACTTGGACGGAAGGCTTCGCACCAGAAGGACCCAATCGCGGTTGTCGGGGGCTGCGACGGAGTTCTTCGCGCCCGTCACGGTCGGACCGTCTTGCCACTGGCCCGTGCGGGGGTCGTACCACCGGGCGGCCGGCGTTTTGCTGCCGGCATCGGCGAGCTTGATCTCGGCCTTGCCGCCGCGGGGGAAATAGAAGACGTAGAGTCCCGGCGGCTTGGTGAGGCACAAGCCGGCGGTGGTAAGCTCGTCGTGCGGCATCAGCTCGTCAAACGGGAGCGGCTCGAAGAAGGCGCGAAGGTGCTTCAGTTGCACGGCCGCCTTGCCCGGCCCGGGCTCGCCCATGTAGAAGTAGCTTACGCCGCCGCTCCAGTCGCCGTAGGTGGCATAGCCGCCCGCCATGGCGATCGACCAGTGGCAGCGCCGCACCCAGTCGGCGTTCTGCCCGTGGCTCGGCTTATCGAAGCTCCCCTCGTAGCCGTACTCCTCGTTGACGTAGGGCTTGGGCACGTCGAGGAACTTGAGGGCCCAGTCGTGGACTGTCTTTTCGTCGCCGTACTGCTGCGTGATGATGAAGCCGGCCCAGGGCGATTTCGTGTACCAGAAATCCGCATAACCATGAGCGGAGGCCAGACGGCCGAAGGGATCGGTCTTCTTGACCAGCGCGCCCATCGCGTCGCCCCACGCCTTGTTGCGGAACTCGTTGTGCTCGTTGCCGAGGTCCCACCAGACGTTGTCGAAGGCTGCCAGCCGTGCGACGGCGTAACGGTAAAGCCGATACTCGTGCTCGCTCAGCCGGCCGTATTCTCGCGGCAGGTCCTGTTTCTCGATGGTAAAGATGCAGGTGGCCACGATGCCGCGCTCGCGCATCCGCCGCACCGCGTGATCGACCCGCTGCCAATGGGCCACGTCGAACCGCGTGAAGTCGTAGGCGTGCGGCTTGCCGAGCCAGGCCGGCAGCGGGTTGACCTGGCCGGGTTTGGAGCCGTAGTTGGGGGCCTTCCACGGGTCGGCCACGCCGTACTCAGCGTCCTTGCTCGTGCGGCGGTCGAAGTCGCGGGGATAGCCGGTCAAGAGAAAGCGGACCTTGTTGAAGCCGTGCCGGGCGCAGTAGTCGATCGTGGCGTCGACGTCGGCGAGGCTGTTCGACGGGTCGAGCAGGTGATAGGCCGTGTAGCCGAGGTGGAAAAACGGCCTCTTCGTGCCGGCGTGGAGGAAGTGCTTGGGATGCTGCGGATCGACGATCACCGGCCCGGGACGGTCGGACGGGGTGCAGGCCAGCTCGCCCGTGAACTGCCGTTCGATCCCTCCGCCGCGGAATTGCAGATCGTAGCGGTAGGTCGCGCCGGCCCGTTGCGGGCAGAACCGCAGGCGAAACGTGCTGCCATCGGCCGAATCCGCGAACCCGGGGACGGTCAGCTTCTCGCGGCCCGGCGCGGCGAAAACGCCCACCAGCTCCACTTCAGTAAACGGGTTTCTGAACGGCGGCTTGGAGACCTTCACCACGAACTCGGCCGCATCAAAACACCGCACCGCCCGCGGCGCCTCCGCCAGTTCCACGGTCCCCTCGCCACCGGACGCCGCCTCCATGCAAACCATAGCCGCCAGCCAGACCATGGAGCTCATAAGCGATCTCTCCACAAAGTGTCCCAATCCTGCCGCCCCCACGGGGCTTGTCCCCGTGGGGCGCTGCTTGACCGCTACGGCGGCACCCCAAGTCACCACTTCCCGCCCCCACGGGGACAAGCCCCGTGGGGGCGAATCCCGAGGTTCTCGCCAGCGGGTAGCTGTTAGCACGCAAACCCAAGCCGGCTCAATTCGTCGGGTAGCTCAACAGCTCGCCGTTCTGTAAAATCTATCGCGGCGGACGTGGGTAAAACTAAGGCGTCTCGCCGGTCCTGCGGCGGGCAATCCGATTCGGCGGGCGGGACGCCCGCCCTACTGATTCGTGCTGGCGTCGGCGGGCGGAACGCCGCCCTGCTGACGCGCTACCAGCCCGGCCTGCTGACGCGCTACCATTGTACCCGGATCACGCGGGGACTACACGATCCCCTGGGCGAGCATGGCGTCGGCGACCTTGATGAAGCCGGCGACGTTGGCGCCTTTCACATAGTCGGTCGAGGCGCCATTCTTGCCGTAGCGGACGCAGTTGGCGTGGATCGATTTCATGATGCCGTGCAACTGGCGATCCACCTCCTCCTGCGAGCGGCGGAGGCAGCCGGCGTTCTGGCTCATTTCGAGCCCCGAGACGGCGACCCCGCCGGCGTTGGCGGCCTTGGCCGGGCCGTAGAGGATCTTGGCCTCGCGGAAGACCTCGACCCCTTCGAGCGTGGTCGGCATGTTCGCCCCTTCCGAGACGCAGGTGCAGCCGTTTTGGACCAAGGCCGCGGCGTCGGTCTCGTCGATCTCGTTCTGCGTGGCGCTGGGGAAGGCCAGGTCGCAGGGCACGCCCCACGGCGTCTTGTCGGCGTAGTACTTGGCCGTCTTGAAGCGCTCGGCATACTCGGCGATACGGCCGCGGCGGACTTCCTTGAGCTCGATGACCCAAGCCAGCTTCTCCGGGGTGATGCCCTCCTGGTCGACGATCATCCCGTTGGAATCGGAGAGCGTGATCGGTTTGGCGCCGAGTTGGAGGAGCTTCTCGACGGTGTACTGGGCCACGTTGCCCGAGCCGGAGACGGTCGCCACCTTGCCGCGGACGCTGTCGCCGCGCGTGGCAAGCATTTCCTCGGCAAAGTAGACGCAGCCGTAGCCGGTGGCCTCGGGCCGGATCAGCGAGCCGCCGTACTGGAGCCCCTTCCCGGTCAAGACGCCGCAGAAGCGGTTGCTGAGCTTCTTGTACTGCCCGAACAAGAAGCCGATCTCGCGGCCGCCCACGCCAATGTCTCCGGCGGGGACGTCGGTGTCGGGCCCGATGTGGCGGAACAGCTCGCTCATGAACGACTGGCAGAAGCGCATCACCTCGCCGTCGCTCTTGCCCTTGGGGTTGAAGTCGGAGCCGCCCTTGGCCCCGCCCATGCTGAGCGTGGTGAGGCTGTTCTTGAAGACCTGCTC
>CAYGZA010000497.1:0-3247 GCA_964354135.1 uncultured Planctomycetaceae bacterium | reverse complement strand
GTCTACGGGACCGCTGGCGGGACGAACACCCGCACGATCGCGAGGCCGATCGACTTCGCCCTGACGTTCTACGGCACCTGGACCGGCGACCCGTGGCCGTGAGAGAGGGACGGGGGATTGGGGGATTAGGGATTAGGGATTGGCGAAGGATTGGATCCGCACGCGGCCGCGCTGGGACGAAGCCGAGCTTCGCGGAGGCCCGTTGCGAAGCGGGAGCTTCGCAACGAGAGGATCGAGTCCGCCTTCTGCCGGGGGAAGACAGGCAGGATGCTGTTGCTACAATAGGGGCATGAGCGGGCCGGAGAAAAGCGTTGCCGAGCTGCTGGCCACCCCGGTGCAGTTCTTGAAGGGGGTAGGGCCGCGGCGCGCCGAGTTGCTCGCCCGGCTCGGACTCTACTACGCCAAGGACCTCTTGTTCTTCTTCCCCCGCGACTACGAGGACCTGACCGACCGCCGCCGGATCGCCGACCTGGAAGAGGGGAAGCTCCAGTCGATCCTGGGCGCGGTGGAAGACGTGGAGATGCGCAACACCGGCACCGGCCGCTGCGTGCTCGGGGTGCTGGTCCGCGACGCGAGCGGGTGTTTGCGCGGCGTCTGGTTCAACCAGCCCTTCCTGCGCGACCGCTTTGCCCTCGGGCAGCGGGTGATGTTGGCCGGCAAGCCCAAGTACGAGGGGCTGGCCTGGGAAATGATCCATCCCCGCGTCGTCCACCTGGCCGAGGACGAGGAGGAGCCGGCGGCCGGGATCCTGCCGATCTACCCGCTCACCGAAGGGCTCCAGCAGTGGGAGCTGCGGCGGATCGTCCGCGAGGTGCTGGACGCCCACGTGGACGTGCTGGAGGAGGCATTCCCGGCCGCCTATCTGGAAGGGCACAACCTCTGGCCGCTGCGGCAGGCGCTCCCGGAAATCCACTTCCCCACGAGCCAGGAAGGGCTACAGCGGGCCCGGCGGCGGTTCGTCTACCAGGAGCTTTTCATCCTGCAACTGGGTCTGGCGGTAAAGCGGCAAGAGCAGCGATCGCAGCCGCGCGCCCCGCGGCTTGAGGCCACCGCCAAGATCGACGCCCGCATCCGCCGCCTCTTCCCGTTCGAGCTGACCGCCTCGCAAGAGCAGGCCATCGCCGAGATCGCCGCCGACATGCGCGAGGCCGTGCCCATGAACCGCCTGCTGCAAGGCGACGTGGGGAGCGGCAAGACCATCGTGGCCCTCTACGCCATGCTCTTGGCCGTCGCCCACGGATACCAGGCAGTGCTCATGGCCCCCACGGAGGTCCTCGCCCGCCAGCACACCCTGACGCTGGACCGCCTCCTGGCCGCAAGCCACGTCCGCCGCGGGCAACTGACCGGCGGGCTGGCGTCGCGGGATCGCACGGACATATTGCTGAAGATTGCCGCCGGCGAGTTGGACATCGTCGTCGGGACCCATGCGGTGATCCAGGAGGCCGTGGTCTTCCGCAAGCTCGGGCTGGTGGTGATCGACGAGCAGCACAAGTTCGGCGTCCGCCAGCGGGCGACGCTCAAGCAGGCCGGGCTCGATCCGCACTACCTGGTGATGACCGCGACGCCCATCCCGCGGACCGTGACCATGACGCTTTTCGGCGACCTGGAGGTCTCGACGCTCCGCGACATGCCGCCCGGCCGGCAGAAGGTCCACACGCACCTGGTGCCCGAGGCGGAGCGGCCCAAGTGGTGGGAGTTCTTCAGCCAGAAGCTCCGCGAGGGGCGGCAAGGGTTCGTGGTCACGCCGCTGATCGAGGAGTCGGAGCAGGTGCAGGCGGCCAGTCTGGAGGCGATGTACGAATCGCTGGCCAACGGGCCGCTGGAGGAGTTCCGCTTGGGTCTCATCCACGGCCGCATGAGTCCCGAGGAGAAGGACGCCGCGATGGACCGCTTCCGCCGCGGCGAGATCCAGGTCCTCGTCTCGACCTCCGTGGTCGAGGTGGGCGTCGACGTGCCCAACGCCACCGTGATGGCGATCGAAGGGGGCGAGCGCTTCGGCCTGGCCCAATTGCACCAGCTCCGCGGGCGGATCAGCCGGGGGGCGTTCCCCGGGTTTTGCGGCGTGTTTTACGTCCCGCAGACCGAGGAGGCCCAAGAGCGGCTGAAGGCCTTCGCGGCTACTACCGACGGCTTCCGGCTGGCCGAGATCGACTTCCGGCTTCGCGGCCCCGGCGAGCTTTTTGGCACTCGCCAGCACGGCCTGCCGCCGTTTCGCATCGCGGACTTGCTGCGCGACGCCGAGATCCTGGAAGAGGCCCGCCGCGACGCCCAAGCCCTTGTCGCCGGCGATCCCGGGCTCTGTCATCCCGACCACGCCCGGCTGCGGCGCATGGTGCTGGTCCGCTACGGGCAGGCCCTGGACCTGGCGGACGTGGGGTAAACGACATGGCGAAATCCCTGGAGGGCGAGGTGTAGGGTGGGACGAAGTCCCACCATTTCGATCCGGGCCAGAAGAACGGACCTACCGCGACTCAGCCTCGTTTCCGGACCAACCCTCGGCTAATCGAAGAGATCACGCTGACCGCTCGAATCTTCCTTAACGGCTTGACGCCAGAATTTGAGCCCGAGCTCGTGTCTCGACGCGTAAATCAGTTTGTACAGTGGCCTGCCCGCGTCTCTAATGGTCTTGTCGTCGAACTCACTATACCGCAGGTGACGTTTGAGTTGGGACTTGTAGATCTTAGCGAACAGCCTTCGCTTTTGGACGCCCGAAGCAGTACGAAGCCGGTCCAGCTCCTTCCGCCAGCCTGAGTTGGGTCCCAGGAATTGATCAAGCTTGGAGTCCGGATCCTGACGATACACGTGCTCGACGTTTCGAGCAATGTCAAACGCATCTGCGAACAGGATCACGAAGTCCGCTCTTGCGCGGGACGCCAGTGTTGAGATTGTGGAGAACTTCGCGTCGAGCCCTTTCGGGTCGACAAATGCCAATGTCAGACACCTTGGGGGGATCTCATCGACGATTTCCGCAATCAGTTCGTTGCAGTCGCCGACGAAGAGTTTACACCGATCCGCTGCCGATGTTCTCTCCAGTCGAGCCCTGCAAGCTTCTGCCTGGACGGAGTCCTTCTCGCAGACGATGATTCTACTGAATGGTTTAACGGCGTTGGCCGCGATGAGTGTTGAACCAGGGATCCGCGTCTTGGAACCCCGTAACGTGCAAATCCCTGACCCCGCAAAGAGATCAACGTAAGCTAGTGTCCCGTCAATCTTCGATTGACGGGTAAAGTTTTCGTAGTTTTCGGCG
>CAYGZA010000496.1:0-3258 GCA_964354135.1 uncultured Planctomycetaceae bacterium | reverse complement strand
AGCTGCCCGACTTCCAGCGCGGTGAGGAGTTGAGCCTTCTTCTCCGTGCGCTCCGCCTCGATCAGCGCCCGGCGGCTGACCACGATGTTGCGGCGCGCTTCGTCGATCTTCAGCACGATGCACTGGATCGTCCGCCCGATGTAGTCGCCGATGTCGGCCGGGCGGCGGATGTCCACCTGGCTGGCCGGCAGGAACACGTTCACGCCGATGTCGACCAGCAGACCGCCCTTGATTTTCCGCGAGACGGTGCCGGTGACCACGTCCTCTTCGTGGACGGCCTCCATCACCTTCTTCCAGGCCTCGATCTTCTCGGCCTTGCGCTTGCTCAGCGTGATCATGCCCCGCGAGTCGTCGAGCAGGCCGAACGTGTCCTCGATGTCCTCGATGAGCACTTTGATCGGCTGGCCGGAGGCGGGCGGCGGCTCGTGCTCCTCCCACTCGCTGAGCGGAATGGTCCCTTCGCTCTTGTAGCCCACGTCGACCAGGACGAAGTCCCCTTCGACGCGGAGGACCCGGCCTTCCACGATCTCGTTGACGGCGATCCGCTCGCCTCCCCAATCGATCACCTCGGGGGCCGTCCCCTCCAGGGCGTCATTGAGTTCCTGCTGCCACTGTTCTTCGCTGAGGTCCAGACCTCGAATCAGGTTTCGGTTTACCATAGGGAACGATTGACAAGCGCGGTCGATAGACGGGCGTTGCCGCTAGCGGCGACCCCGCTTTTCGCGGAGGTTTTCCTCTCGTCCCGACCGCCCAGTTTGTTGGAGGCGATTCCACCAGCCCGGTCCCCCACGGCGGGGGACGCATACCCGCGGACCGGCGGCGAACCCATAAGTATAGCAACCCGGCCCGCAGCCAACAATTGCACCGTCATGGTCGCGGGGAAGATTCCCAATCCGCCATGTGGCAAACCACTCATCCCGCGGAGTAGTGGTTCGTTGGGCGGACGCGTCGGCGCCGGGCAAAGACCGGGCGACGTCGGAGCAGGGCATGGCACTCCCGGACTCTCCGCTCCGTCTCGGCCAGCAACTCCTCCTCGTCCATCGCCTTTACGTCCCGGGGGGCAATCGGCGGGCCAAAGTGGACGTGAATCGTCCCCAGCCCGGGAAAGCTCCGGCGCCGCGGCCAGACGTCGAAAGCCCCTTCGATGGCAATGGGGAGCACGTAGGCCCCGCTCCGAGCAGCGATCGTGGTAAAGCCCGCTTTGAACACGCCGATGTCGCCGTCCTGGCACCGCGTCCCTTCGGGAAATATCAGGACGACTTCCCCGCGTTTCAGCCGCCGCAGCGTCTCCTTGATCCCCCCCAAGGCGAACCCGTCGCGGTCAATCGGGATGGCATCGTACGACCGAATGAGCCAGCGGAACGGAGTGAACCTGAATAGCGTCGCGCGGGCGAGGTAGTTGACCCTTCGGGGAAAGCCGCACCCGACCATCGGCGGGTCCAGGTGGCTCTGGTGGTTCGATACGATCAGCACTCCCCCTACAAGAGGCACATTCTCGATCCCGGTATACCGGGCCTTGTAGATGAGTGCCGCCGCCGCGTGGACGACCTGCTTCGACACGGCATACCAGATGCGGCTGGAGAGGCTCCGCTGGACCGTCGATGGCTTCGTCACGGTGGATTCTCGGGCTCCTGCTCTCTGCTGTTATCGTCAAGACCTTGCGCACCTCGCGCAGACTTCCGAAGTCTCCGAGACTTCGGAAGTCTGTTGCCTTGCGGCCCGCCCGCGCTACGGCCCTTGGCCTTGCAGCACGTCACGATTTCCTCGAGGCGATCCACCACTTCTTCCGCCGTCATCCCGTCGGTGGATACCTCGACGGCGTCCGGCGCGGCGACGAGCGTTCCTACCGGCCGAGTGGAGTCCTCAGCGTCCCGCCGTCTCACGTCAGCCAAGACCTGGTCCAAGGTTGCGACTTCGCCGCGGGCCTCCAGATCGGCCCATCGGCGTTTAGCCCGCTCCGGCTCACTGGCCGTCAGAAAGACCTTGCACTCGGCATGAGGGAAAGCGAGGGTTCCCTGATCGCGTCCTTCGGTCACGATATTCTGCCCCGCCGCCACGGCCCGCTGGAGCCGGACGAGCCGTCGCCGGACCTCCGGATTGTCGGCCGCAAAGCGTGTCACCGCCGTCACTTCGGAGCTGCGGACGGCCTCGGTGACGTCCTCGCCGTCCAGGAAGATGCGGTCGTCGGCCACTTCGAGTTTCACTTTGCGGGCCACACGGGCCAGGTCGCCCGGTCGGCGCCAGTCGATGCCGAGGCGCAAGCCGGCCAGTGCCACTGCCCGGTACATCGCACCGGTGTCCAGGTACCGGAACCCCAGCCGCCGGGCCAGCGCCCGGGCCACCGTACTCTTTCCGGCTCCGGCAGGTCCGTCGATGGTGACGATCACAGGGGACGGGGGCTAGGGATCAGGGGCTGGGGACTAGGGATCAGGGACTAGGGACTCGGGGGGCGCGCCGGCGGCCGTGGGCCCGCAACCGGCGAACAGGGCCTCGACCTGGGCCCATTGGTGCGGGCCGAGGTCTATTGTGATGCGGTCTCCGGCAATCGGCAACTCACCCGGGGATTCTCCCAGCAGGTCGGTTTTCTTTGCGGAGGCCAGGTCGCGGAAGGATCTCAAGCCGACTTCGGTCCCCCGGCCTTCGGTCTCCAAAAGCCGGACGCGGAAACCCGCAGCTCGCCCCTCGGACCAAAGCGGTTCCCAGTGCGTGGCCAGCACGTTCCTGGCGTCCACGTGGAAGAACCACCCCGAGGGCGCTGGCGGCGGCGGGCTCTCTTCGGCTTTTTCGGCCCCCGCGGCAAGGAAATCGAGGGCCGCCGGCAGGCTGTACGGCGCATCGATCGCGATGCCCAAGCGGAACGACCGGGCCGTCTCGCCGCGGACGACCAAGAGCGTATCCAGCTTCCGGAACCCAAAGCGGCGGTGGTAGGGCAGCCCGCCGGGGAGGATTGTCATGCGGGCCCTGCGGCCGCGGATGTCGATGAAATGGGGCGCCTCCAGAAAGTTGGCCTCGGTCCGCCGGCCGGCGAGTCCCACGCTGCGGTAGACGTCGGCCGTCTCGTCGTTCCAGGCGAAACGGGCCGCGTAGTAGGAGTTCCACGGCTCCGGCTCCGGTTGCCGCTCGATCTCCAGGTCGATGCGGAGTTCCAGGACCCGGCTCAAGCGGCGGGCCTCCATCGTTTGCGCGAATCGGGCGAGGAGCTGCCCTTCGCGATCCACGAGCCGGCCGCGACTTGTGATCCGGCCGACCATCGGTCCC
>CAYGZA010000495.1:0-3283 GCA_964354135.1 uncultured Planctomycetaceae bacterium | reverse complement strand
TAAAATCTATCGCGGCGGACGTGGGTAAAACTAAGGCGAGACGCCGGTCCTACTGATCGGACTGGGCCGCCGGGCTCCAGTCGCGCCGCTGCCGCGAGCTGGGAATGCTCATGGCCTTGCGGTACTTGGTGATCGTGCGCCGGGCGACATTGATCCCCTGCTTACCGAGTTCCTTGACCAGCTCGTCGTCGCTGTAGGGGTGCTGCTTGTCCTCGCCGTCGATAACCTCCTGGAGCTTCAGCCGGACGGTGTCCCAGGCCACTTCCTCGCCGTCCGCGCTGACGGTGCCGCCGCAGAAGAACCGCTTGAGGGGGAAAATCCCCCGCGGCGTCTGGATCCACTTCTCGTCGACCGCGCGGCTCACGGTCGTCACGTGGACGCCCACCTTGTCGGCGATTTGCTGCATCTTGAGGGGCTCGATCGCCTCCGGCCCCTTGTCCAAAAACGCCGTCTGATGGTCCACGATCGCCTGCGAAACCCGCAGGAGCGTGTTCCGGCGCTGCTCGATCGACTCGATCAGCCACTGGGCGGAGTTGAGCTTCTGCTTGATGTACTCGCGGGTTTCCGGGGTGGCCTCGCCGCTGGTGAGGAGTTTGCGGTAGTAGGGGCTGATGAAGAGGCTGGGCGTACGGCCGTCTTCGAGGCGGACTTTGTAGCCGCCGCTTTCGGCCGGCTCCACGAAGACGTCGGGAGTCACCGGCGGCGCCGGGACGCTTTCAAAATCCGCCCCCGGGTACGGGTTGAGCTTCCGCAGCTCCGCGAGCGCATCCTGGATCACCGGGATCGGATAACCGGTCCGCCGGACGATCACCGGCAGCCGGTTCTGTTGGATGTCCTCCAGGTGATTGCCGACCAGCGTTTGGAGCTGCTCGTAATACTGCATCCCGGGGTGGATTTGCAGGAGCAGGCACTCCCGGAGATCGCGGGCTCCCACCCCGAGCGGATCGAGCCTCTGCACCAAGGCCAGGGCTTCGCGGGCCACCGCGAGGTCCTCCTCGGTGGCATCCGCGCCGACCACGTCCTCCAGGCTGCTCTCCAGCCGGCCGTTCGGGCTGAGGTTGTAGATGATCCGGTCGGCCATGGCGCGGAGCGCCGGCGCTAGCGCGAACCACGCCAACTGGTCGTGGAGGTAGTCCTGGAGCGTTTGCGCGCGGGCCGTCATGTTGGCCATGGCGTCGTGGCGGCGTTCTCCCTCCTCATCGATGCGGTTCCGCGAGGGACGCGAGTGCTCCTCAAAATGGTCCGTCCACTCCTCGTCCATCTTGAGCAGGCGCTCGAAGTCCCGCTCATTGTTGGTCGTCTCGTCGATGACCAGCTCGCGTTCCTCGTCGGTGGGGGCGTCCGGCCGCTCCGCTTCGGCTTCCTCGCTGGGGAGGTCCGGGTCCTCCTCCTGCATCTCCAGGATCGGGTTCTCCTGCAGCTCCTGGGCGATCCGCTCCTCCAGGGCCAGGATCGGCAACTGGAGGATCTCCATCGACTGGATCATCCGCGGAGCCAGTATCTGCTTTTGAACGAGCCGCAGTTCCTGTCCGAACGACAGTCGCATGGCAGTCGAGACCGAGGGTCCATGCCCGAAGGCAGACCAGAGAACCGAGCTTGTGCCGACCCCTTCTGTCCCTCAAAGCTCCTGGCGGTACGCCAGCGCGTCCGAGAGGATCTCCCTATTAGCAAATTCTAGCACGCTGCCGGACGTGATCCCCCGCGCCAGCCGCGTGATGCGGACCGGCAGGTCCGCCAGCAGGTTCGAGATGTAGAGCGCCGTGCCGTCGCCTTCGACCGTAGGGTTGGTCGCCATGATCATCTCGGCCGGCGCCCCTTCGCGGACCCGCCGCACCAGCGCGTCGATGGTCAGTTGATCCGGCCCGATCCCCTCCAGAGGAGCAATCCGCCCCAAAAGCACGTGGTACAACCCGTGATACTTCCCGGTCTGCTCCAGGGCAATCAGGTCCCGCGGCTGCTCCACGACACAAAGCACGTCCCTCTGCCGCTTCGGGTCACGGCAGATCTCGCACTCTTCCTGCTCCGACAGATTGTAGCAGATTCGGCAATATCGCACATTTTCCTTGACGTTGCGGATGGCGTCAGTCAGGGCCAGGGCCTCGGCCGCGGGGACGCGAAGAATGTGATACGTCAGCCGCTCCGCCGATTTCCGCCCGATGCCGGGAAGCTTCGTCAGTTCTTGGATCAGCTTGGTGACCGATTCGCTCAGCTCCGCCACGGCCGACCTCAAGGGGATTCCGGTGACTTGAGATTCAAGAATTTCGCCAGGGCCTGGTCCAGACCGGGGAAGTTCAGCCCGCCGGTCACCGACCGCACGGCCTCGGCGTGGAACTGCTTGGCCTTGGCCACGGCGTCGTTGACCGCGGTGGCCACCAGGTCTTCGAGCAGCTCGCGGTCGCCCCCGGCCAGGAGTTTCGGGTCAATCCGGCAGCGAAGCACTTCCACCAGGCCGTTGACCTCGACCTCCACCAGCCCGCCCCCCGCGGAGCCCGTGGCCCGGCGGCCCCGCAATTCGTCGCCCAGGGCCTGTACCCGGCCGCCGATCTCCTGGGCGTTCTTCAGCAGAGAACTTAGCCCGAGCAATTCCTTAAACACTTCCCGCTCCCGCGAAACGTCTTCCAGCGTTCAACTGAGGCAAACCCAAGTACGGCTTCCCGAAATCACGCAACGTCGTCTCGGCCAACGGCGGCCGCGTCGCCAACTACTTGCCCTCCGGTGGCTCTTCCATCCAAACCGGATCGGCCCCGAACAGCTCGGAGGCCCGGCGGACCATCGGGTGCTGCGCCGCCTGGGCCAGCCGCTGCTGGGGCAACAACGCCCGGGGAGACCCTGCCGCTTGCTGCCCGGAAGGTGATTCCGCGTCCATCACGTGGAATTCCACCCGGACATCCTGGCCGGTCAATTCGGCCAGCGCCTGTTCGAACTTGGCCTTCTGGTCCGGCCGCTCGCAAATCGACTTGGCCAAAGTATACCCCGGCTTGAAAGTCACCACTAGGCGGTTTGGCGCGGGAGTTGCTATGCGGGAGAAGTGCTTGGCCTGTTCCGCCGCGAAACCCGAGACCATTCCCACCGCCTGGGACCAGACCTCCGTAACATTCTCCTGGGTGAGGGCGCGCGGTGTCACTGCCTGGGGTGGGGCGACACGAGCCGGGGGCTCAACCTCCCCGCTGACCTGGGGGCTTTTTTTTTCCGCACCCGCCTCCGGAAGCACCTTGGCCTCGGCTGCCGGCGCCCGCGGCGGGGCCTCAAGACCGGCAATCGCCCCGGATTGGATTTGCCCGAT
>CAYGZA010000494.1:0-3296 GCA_964354135.1 uncultured Planctomycetaceae bacterium | reverse complement strand
GGCATTGCTGCTTCCGTGCCTGGAAGGGTTTTTGGCGACTGGTCGAACGGGAAGGCGCCGCGTGGATCGGCGATCCGGAGCTGAAGGCCCTCGCCGAGATCAGGACGTGCGCCGAGAAACCGCGAGCCAAGGCCAGGGGCAAAGACGGCACGGCGGGAACCGCCCCATGAGGATCATCGGGCCGCACTGAGCGCAGCACTCAGCCGGGCCCTGAACCTTGAACCCTCTTCTCACGGCCACGGGTCGCCGGTCCAGGAGCCGGTGAAGGTCAGGAGGTAGTCCAGCGGCGGTTTCTGTTCATTCACATCCCCAGGACCGGAGGGACCTCGATCACCGAGTCCCTCGGCGAGCAGTGCCCGGAGGCGTACCGTGGACGTGTTCGAAGAGAAGCATGCCACGGCGGCCATGCTGCGGCCCCGGTTTACCGACGAGCAGTGGGACGGGCTCCTCAGGTTCGGCGTGAACCGGGCGCCCGATGTGGCAATGGCACCGCCGGCCGTGGTACAGAGCCCAGCCCCGCCGCCACCACCCTCCGCGTACCGAGGGGACTCTGGCAGCCCGCCCGCCCCGGCCGGCGGTTCTGGGCGGAGTTCCGGCGGAGGCGGCTCGGTGGAGTGGCTCTTCCTGGCGGCCCTGGGAAACGTCGGGCCGGACGCCAAGGCCGCGGTTCCATCGCTCGTCGAGGCGCTTCAAGGCAAGGAGTTGTGCTTCCGTGCGGCCGCCATTGAAGCGCTCAAGAAGGTGGACCCGGAAACGGCGACCAAGGCTGGTGTGCAAGGTTTGTGACCATAGGACGTAACTCCCATGCCCGACTATATGACCTCCGGGGCGCCTTGAACACCCTGCCTGAGCTTGCTGGGCCTGAAACCACACCCGGTATCGAAAAGGAAATGTCCCGCGCTACGGGGACTGATGGAAAACCCGGGGAAAGGACGAATTGGGCAACGCATTTTGGAGATCTGCCAGTCAGAATACACCTGGTCATCTGGTCGAACCATACAGTCAAAGCGAAGACCGCCATGGTCGCCCGTCCAAGGAGACGCCCCCCTGCGCAGCGGAGTCGCAGGCCGCTGAGCCGAGCACGGGCGAAGAGGAGCCAGATGCCGAGGTCGTGGTAGAATCGGACGAACCAGCCCCGCCCGACAATGAGGCATCGGCATGGAAGTGCTCTCAGTGCGATGAGACCGTACCCGGCACGTTCGACGTGTGCTGGAAGTGCCGGACGACCAAGGGCGGTGAGAAGGCAGAACAGAGCGAGCTTGAATTCCTCCAGAAGATTTCTGATGCCAGTGAAGACGACCCCCTACGCGTTAGCCGGCAAGGTAGGACTCCGATGGCGATCAACAATCTCCCACAGCGGCGTCTCACTCGGCTGATCGCTCTTGCGGCTATAGTCGCGCTCGTCATAGCGGCGTGGTTCGTATCGGGGTATGAGCCACTGCTGCGCCTTGAGAACCAGTCGCTTGCGCCGTTGGCGTTCACGCCCCATGGTGATGTGTTGGCCGCAGGCACACTCGTCCAGGAGGGGTGGCTTCCTAAATCCGTAAGTCCGATTCGACTCTTCAACAGCAGAGACGGCACTGACGCAGAACCGCCCCTGCCGACCCTAGTCGCTCCGCTCGAGGGCGACCCCCCCGTCCTTAAGGGAATCATCCGCGTAGAGTTTTCACTCGACGGGCGGCTGCTGGCAGTCCTCCAAGAGCATCACGATCTCAGAAAACGGGGCGACCTGGAATTGATCGTCTTCGAACGGGCGACGCGGGAGCTGGTCGCCGTCTTGCCGGTCCCCCACCGCGACCGCTACGGGCATGGCGACATCACCGAACAGTTCATCTCCCCGGACTCGCGATTCATTACCTGGTGCGCAGGGAACCGTTACCAAGCCCGTTCCGTCATCGTGTGGGATCTGGAGAAACGGCAGGAACGGTTCTCCCTCGGGTCGGCGGCTTACCCGGTCGTCTCTGCCGATTCTCGGCTGCTGGCGACGGTGGACGACCACGAACACGACAGGCGCAAGGATTATACGGGCGAGGAGCAGGTCTCCCTGAAACTCTGGGATACAGGTTCGGGTGCCCTCCAGCAGACGCTTGTCCTCGTCGGCACTAGGACAGGCTGGCGACCCTGGCCAGCTTTCTCCTCGGACGGCCGGCTGCTAGCAGTGAACTCGTCCGACCAGAGCGGCAAGCAGACCGTGGAGGTGTTTGAGACCTCGACGGGGAAGCGCGTGTTCCAGCAAGCCGCGTGGTCCCCCCAAATGCTCGCGGATGGGAAGACCTTGGTCACGGTCAAGAATAGGGACGTGCAGCTATGGGATACAGAGATCTGGAAGCTGAAAAGGAGCATTGAGTTCAAGTTGGGAAGGCACTGGGACACCGGGGATGAACTTGCCCCTAATCCCGCGGCGATCCCGGGCAAGTCCATGGTGGTCGTCCCCGACTACTACCCGACGTTCACTGCGCCGTATATGCGGTGGCTCGGGGAGAAGTTAAGGCTCAACGCGTTCGGCTCCCACCAAGTAACCTTCATTGACGGGACATCGGGCCGGCGCCAACCGGTTGTACTGCATGGTGACAGTTTCCTGACTAGCGGTGCCTTCTCACCTGACGGAAGCAAAGCCGCCTTCGGCAGCGTGAGCGGCTCCCTGTCCGTTTGGGAAATCCCACCGAGTAAGTCGCTCGCCGCTGTGCTATGTGTAACGGGCATCGTTGTTGTGGTTGTTGGCTTTGGCCTTGCGTACAGGTTGCTTCGTCGTGGCACGGTCACGGGGATAAAATGGGTAGAATACGACAAGATAAAGGGGCTGGCGCGGGCTGCACCGGGCCCGGCCGAGGAGCCATTTCCTCCCAAGGCAGAGGCCGTCGACGCCGAGACGCTGCCGCATGGCAGGACCCTGCCACCGCCCCCGAGGACCAAGGTCCGCTACTCCGGCGACTACGAGCTCTTGGAAGAGATCGGCCAGGGTGGGATGGGCGTGGTCTACAAGGCCCGGCAGATAAGCCTCAATCGGATCGTCGCTCTGAAGATGATCCTGTCTGGCCAGTTGGCCGCCGAAGAGGACCTCAAGCGGTTCCGCACCGAGGCCGAGGCAGCCGCCCAGCTCGACCACCCGGGCATTGTGCCGATCCACGAGGTTGGCCAGCACGAAGGGCAGCACTACTTCTCGATGGGCCACGTGGAGGGGCAGAGCCTTGCTGCCCGGGTCGCCCAAGGGCCGCTGCCGCCGCGTGAGGCGGCCGGACTGGTCAAGGCCGTGGCCGAGGCGGTCCACTATGCCCATCAAAAGGGCGTGATTCACC
>CAYGZA010000493.1:0-3309 GCA_964354135.1 uncultured Planctomycetaceae bacterium | reverse complement strand
GTCCACGCGGATCACGTTGACCGGCGTGCCGGCGGCGAGGTTCTCCAGGGCCCAGCAGAGGTGCGCCAGGTCGATGCGGTACATCGTCGCGCACATGCAGACCACCGGCGAGAGGAAGTGGATTTCCTGCTCCGGATGCTCGTGCTTGAGCCGGTTCACGAGGTGCAGCTCGGTGCCGATCGCCCAGCGGGTCCCGGGGGGCGACTGCTCGACCACGCGGATGATCTTGCCCGTGGAGCCGACCTCGTCCGCCCCGGCGACCACTTCCCTCATGCACTCGGGGTGGACGAGGATCTTGATGCCGGGATACTTCCGGCGGAACTGGTCGACGTGGGCGGGCAGGAACATCTGGTGGACGCTGCAATGGCCTTTCCAGAGGATCACCCGGGCCCGCAGGATCGCTTCGGGCGGGTTGCCGCCGAGGCGGTCCTCGCGCGGGTCCCAGACCGGCATTTCCTCCAAAGGAATGCCCATCGCCAGCGCGGTGTTGCGGCCCAAGTGCTGGTCGGGAAAGAAGAGCACCCGCGGGCGCCGTGCAAAGGCCCACCGGAGCACCGCCGCGGCGTTGGCCGAGGTGCAGACGATTCCCCCGTGCCGCCCGCAAAACGCCTTCAGGCTCGCCGCCGAATTGACGTACGTGACCGGCGTCATCTCGGAGACGTCGATCGCCTCGCCAAGCTGCTGCCAGCACTCTTCGACCTGCCCGATCTCGGCCATGTCGGCCATGGAGCAGCCGGCCGTCACGTCGGGGAGGACGACGGGCACGCGCCGGCCGCCCCGCTCCGCCAGCCGCTCCGGGCGATTGGCCAGGACGTCGGCCGTCTCGGCCATGAAGTGGACCCCGCAGAAGGCGATCGCCCGGCACTGGGTGTCGGCGGCGGCCAGCTCGCTCAGCCGGAAACTGTCGCCGCGGAGGTCCGAGAGGGCGATCACCTCGTCCTGCTGATAGTGATGCCCCAGGATCAAGAGCCGCCGGCCCATTTCCGCCCGGATCGCCTGGATCCGCGCGGTCAGCTCCGCGTTCTCCAACGACTTGTAGGGTTGGAGGGGAAAGGCCGCGGAAGCTCGGTCGGAGACGGTTGCCATGACGTTCGGGCTGCTGCTGGCGGGCGGATTAGAATGGGACAGGTACCGTTTGTACGAAGTACCCTACGGGCCGCTGCGCGGCAAACGGTACCTGTCCCCCTGTCCAATCAAGTATATTCCCGGGCCGCGGGGGCAGACAGGGGCAAGTCAGCTCCCGTCTTCGGCGGTTCCGCCTTCTGCCGGCGGGATTTGCAGGCGATCGCGGACCGCGGTGACGACCCGTTGGCTGATCCGCCGGGTGACGTAGCGGCGAATGACGCCGCGGACGGGGGGGATCAGCAAGGCAAGCCCGATCAGGTCGCTGAGGACTCCCGGCGTCACCAAGAGCACGGCAGCGACGAGAATCAGAAGGCCGTCCATGAGCGGGGCAGCGGGCGGCTCCCCCCGCGCGATCTGGCGGCGGACTTCTTGCAGGCAACGCAGCCCCTGGTGACGCACCAGCCACACCCCAAGAACGCCGGGCAGAAAGAGCAGGCCGAGGGTGACCCACCAGTTGGTCACGGAGTGGATCCACACCAGGATGGCCAACTCGACCAGTGGCAAGAGCGTGAACAGGAAAAAGAGCCGCAGAAGCACCGCTCGACCCCCGAGTTGCGGAGAAGGCAAGCCGTCGCGTGTCTGCGGTCGATTATCGGGGATGGGGCCCGGCGGGTCGATAGGCCCAATGGGGTCTCGCCCTGCCGGAATCGCGCAGCGCGACTTAGCGGCGGATGGTGCTCCCCTTTCGGGCCACTTTCTCCAGGTACTTTTCGGCTTCCTGGTCCTGGCCGAGTTGGCGGTGCATGGTGGCCAGATTGGTGTAGGGGACGTCCAGGGTGTCTTTCTGCAAGGCGCCCGCGGCGGCCGCCTTCTCCATCAGCTCCACGCCTTGCTGGCTGAGCTTGACGGCGGTCTCCCGCTGCCCGGTCTCCCAGTAGGAGACCCCGATGCTGACGAAGGTCTCGCCAAGGCGGCCGAGCTCAAAGGTCGCCACTTGGGGCACCGCTTGTTGAAGCCAAGGCACCGCCTTCTCGAACCATTCGATCGCCGCCGCGTGGTTCTGATTGCCGATGGCGTGGATCGACCCGAGACGGAAGTAGAGGCGGCCCAAGAGATAGGTGTCGGCGGGGCTCTCCTTGCTTGCCCGGCCGCTTTCGAGGTATTCGATCGCCCGTTGGCCGCTCTTGAGCGCCAGCTCGCGATCTCCCCGCATTTGATAGACCTGGACGGCGTCGTACAAGGCCAGGCCGACCTCCCATTGGACCTGCTGTTTCTGCGAGGCGTCGCCGGCGGTGGCGATCATCTCCTGGCCGACCTGGAGGACTTTGTCCGCCCACTCGCCGGGATCGAGCTTGCCCTGGGCGCCGACGTAGGCCGCCAAGGCCCGCGTGGCAACGCGGAAACGATGCTCAGCGCTTCCGCCGTCGCGCTGGATCAGCTCCTCGGCCAGCGTCGAGGCCCGCTGGAGCCAGGTGCGAACGGCCGTCTCCTTCTGGTTCCAGTTTCCCCAGGCGATGTCGTGCGCGGCTCCCAGGTGGGCGTCGATCAGCACCTCTTTGGCGGGCTGGCGCACGGCCGGGTGCGGACTGGCTCGCAGGGGATCGGCCGTCTTGATGGCTTGGGTGTGATACTCCACCGCCCGCTTGTAGTCGGGCTGCGGTCCGGAGCCCAACAAGTCGCCCACCAGACACTGGGCCCGGGCCTTCACGTGCGCCCGCTGGCCGCTCAACGCCACAGCCTGCTCCGCTTCCTGGACGGCCTCAGCGAAACGGCCCATTTGGCCGAGGATCTGCGCCTTGGTCACGCGGAACTGCGCGTCCTTGGGGTCCAGCCGCACGGCTTCCTCGGCCGCGGCCACGGCCTTGGCGTGGTCGCCCGAGAGCACCAGCAGCCGGGCCCGCAGCCAATGGGCCCGGGCGTTCTGCGGCGCGAGCTTCAGCGCCTGGTCCACGTCGCGGAGGCTTGCCTCGGGCTGGGACTCCAGGTTGGTCTCGGCCCGCAGCACGAACGGCTCGGCCGTGACCGGCTCGAGAATGATCTGTGCCACCCGCAACGACGTCTTGCCCGGGGCCGTGCTCGGCTCGAACGAAAAGAGCACGCCCCGCTCCGGATACGATTGCCCGAGGACTTCGCCCAAGGCGTTGGAGACCAGGACGGGCCGAATGTGGGAGAGGGCCAACTGCCGGGCGACGCCGTCGGCCGGAAAGACCCGATTCAGCCGGATCACAATCGACGTCACTTTCC
>CAYGZA010000492.1:0-3335 GCA_964354135.1 uncultured Planctomycetaceae bacterium | reverse complement strand
TCATCGAGCCCTACTACTACCGCCACTCGAACTTCCAGAACTGGTTCACCAAGGACCATAGCGACCCGTTCACCTACATCGGCTGCCACTACGTGGACCTGGTCTGGTTCATCACGGGCCTGCGGCCGGTCGAGGTCTCGGTCCGCGGCGTGGAGGGGAAGTTTCCCAACGGCAACGTGGGCTATCTCTGGTCCGCCGGCCAGGTGATCTGGGAGAACGGGGCGATTCTCAGCGTCACCAACGGGCTGGGCTATCCCGACGAAGGGGCCGGCGCCAACGACCAGGGGTTGTGCCTGTTCTGCGAAGGGCCCGATTGCGGCGGCCTGATCCGCCACGACGACCAGTTCCGCGGCGTGAGCCACGCCTACATCGACCGCGCAAGCGGGGCCATGTTCCGCTTCGTGAGCCCCGACTATTTCCGGCTGGTGCCCTGGGAAGGTGAGGGCTTAAGACCGGTCGGCTACGGCTTTGATTCGATCGAGGCCCTCGTTGGCGCCGCCCAGAACGTCAACGCTGCCGGTGCCGGCCACACTGCCCAGGAGGCCCTCACCCGCCGCCGCGAAGTGCTTGCCGAGATCGACCGCCGGGGCATCCTCGCCACCCCGGCCAACAGCTCGATCAACGAGTTGGTCACCGAAGCCGCGCGGCTTTCGATCGCGAACAACGGGCAACACGTCGGCATCGAGTACGGATCCGCGCCGCACGTCTCTTGACGCGATTGGTCCCCAGTGTGACCCACCGAGCTACAGGCACCGCATAAACGCCACCAGGTCCTGTTTCTCCTGGTCGGTGAGCTTCGTCTCCAGAACCAGGTCGAAGAACTCGACGGTGTCTTCCAGCGTTAAGAGCCGCCCGTCGTGCAGGTACGGCGGGGAGTCCTTGATCCCCCGCAGCACGAAGGTCTTGATCGGCCCGTCGCTGGCGGCCATGCGGCCGTTGATCATCTGCGGCTTGTAGAACCGCTCCCCCTGGAGGTTGTGCAGGAGGTTGTCGGTGTAGTACGGCGCCGGGTGGCAGACGTCGCACTTCCCTTTCCCGAAGAAGACCTTCTGCCCGCGGAGTTCCGCCGGGGTCGCCTTCTGAGGGTTCAGCGTGCCGAAGACGTTGAGTTTCGCCGCCGGCGGGAAATCGAGCAATGCCTGGAACTCGGCCATGAAATGGACCTGGCTCGCCCGCTCCAGAATGTTCACGCCCTTCTTGGTGGCGATCACGGGGTCGCCGTCGAAGTAGGCTGCCCGCTGCTCGAACTCGGTGAAGTCTTCGACGCTCTTCAGCGCCCGCTGCGAGCCGAACAATCGCTGGATGTTCACGCCCCGCAGCGACGGCGTGTCGAGCCGGTGGCGGAACGGCTGCGGCCGGATGTCGCCCACGAGGTGGGTCGACGCGTTCGTGTGTCCGTTGACGTGGCAGTCAAAGCAGGTCACGCCGGTGCTGGGCTTGAGCGATCGCCGGTCCTCGGTGGCATTGAACTGCTGCTGCGGAAACGGCGTCACCAGCAGGCGCAGCCCCTCCAACTGCTTGGGGTTTAGGATCCCGTTGAAGAGCTTGTAGTAATTGGCCAGGGTCACCAACTGGCCTTGGGACACGTCGCCGAGGTCCGGCCGGGTCGTCAGGTAGATCGGCGGCGGGAACTCCGGCAATAAATGCTGCGGGAGGTCGAAGTCCAGATCGAAGCGCGTCAGGTCCCGGTCGTCCTGCTTCTTGACTAGGTCGAGATGCTCTTTCGGAAAAAGCATGCCCCCTTCGGGGTGGTTGGGGTGGGGCAAAGGAAGGAAGCCTATGGGCCACAACCCCTTGTGGCGAATCTCCTCCGGGGCCATCGCCGCAAGTTCCTGCCATGATTTTATCCCGTCCGGCAGCCTCGCGCGGACGCCCCCTTGCACCGCTTTGCCGCGCGACATGGCGACTCCCCGAGCGGGCCGATCACTCAGGTCGTAGCGCTCCTGGAGCAACTGCATCTGCCGCTCCATGATCTGCGGCTTGGCGGCTTCCATGCGTTTGGCGATCGTTTCGAACTCCTCGGGGATCACCACCGGGGAGTAACTCGACGGCAGCTTCTGCTGCGCACTGGCCGTCTGAGGCAGCCCCATCGCTCCGAGCCACGCGCACATGAGGACCACCAAACCGGCCCTATTCCCAAGAAACCCAATTCGAGTCATCGTCTTACCCTCCTGTCAGAAGAAGGAACGCCCTCTCGCACTCGGCGCCTCCACAGCGCCGTCTTCCCAAGCGAGACGACTACCGACCCTTCCGGCATCGCCCGCATGTCCCCAAGAGATGGACCGAGTAGTCGTCGATCTTGAAGCCCCCCGGCTCTCCGTGAGGCAGGACGACCCGATCCAGGGCGGGGTCTTCAAAATCCACCACCCGATGGCACTGAACGCAGACCAGGTGATGGTGCCGCTCGACTCTCCCGTCAAACCGGGCAGTCCCTCCGGCGTGCTCGAGCCGGCGAATGGCTCCCAGCTCAGCAAGCGTCTCCAGCACGCGGTACACGGTCGTCCGGGACAGCCCGGGAATCCGCCCTCGCACTGCCTGGTAGACCTCCTCCGCCGTGGGATGGTCCTTTCTCCGTAACACCGCTTCGAGGATCGTCCGCCGCTGGACCGTCAACGAGGACTTCCGGGCGCGACACAGCGCCTCGAACTGCTCAAGCCTTTCTGCAATCTCGCGGTCGTTCACTTGACGTCTGAATGACAATCTATACCAAATGGAAATCCATGTCAATCGCCGCCCTCCCCGTTCACCGCGCGTCGTCCTTCCGGCCGCCCAACGCAGTCGGGCCCTCAGAGCCCCGCCCCAAAACCCTGCTGAAAGACCGCGGTCACGGTGGTAGTAATCCCCCCGCGGGGCGTGAACGCCGCCACCAGCGTCATTCTACGGGGCTGGACAACCGCCACGAGGTCGTCGAGGATCCGGTTGGTGACGTTCTCGTAGAAGATCCCTTCGTTGCGGTAGCACTGCAAGTAGAACTTCAGGCTCTTCAGCTCCACGCACTTCTGGTCGGGGACATAGGTGATGGTGAGTGTGCCGAAGTCGGGCTGGCCGGTCTTGGGGCAAACGGAAGTGAACTCCGGGCAGACAATCTCGATGGTATAGTCCCTGCCGGGGTACTGATTAGGAAACGTCTCCAACAGGGTGCGGAATTCTTCGCTCATCCTGCCGCTCCTTTTGTGCCCGGGAGTATTGTGGCATGATGAGGAGTCAGGGGAAAGGATGAAGGATGAAGGTTGAATGACCAAGGTCCAAGGTTCAGGGTCCAAGGATCAAGGTCCAATGACCAAGGTTCAATGACCAAGGTTCAATGACCAAGGTTCAATGACCAAGGTTCAATG
>CAYGZA010000491.1:0-3360 GCA_964354135.1 uncultured Planctomycetaceae bacterium | reverse complement strand
GTCCGCGAAATCCAGAACGTCTACCGCAGCCAGCGCGTCGAGATCAACGACAAGCACATCGAGATCATCGTCGGCCAGATGCTCCGCAAGGTCCGCGTGGAGTCGGGCGGCGACAGCGGGCTCCTGGAGGGGAGCGTGATGGACAAGTTCGAGTTCCGCAAGGCGAACGACCAGTTGTCCGAGTGCGTGGAAGTGAGCGACGCGGGCGACACCGATTTTGCCCAAGGGGACATCGTCCGCCGCGAGATCCTCGAGCAAAAGAACGCGCAGTTCGAGGCCGGCGGCGGAAGGTCCGCCAAGGGCGCCCGCCCCACGCCCGCCACCGCCAGCACCCAACTCCTGGGCATCACCAAGGCGGCCGTGCAGAGCTCCAGCTTCATCTCGGCCGCCAGCTTCCAGGAGACCACCAAGGTCCTGACGGAAGCCGCCCTGGCCGGCAAGGTCGATCGGCTGGTGGGGCTCAAGGAGAACGTCATTCTGGGGCATTTGATCCCCGCCGGAACGGGGTTCCGCCTTTACCAGGACGCGGAGGTGCGGTTCCGCCCGATGGCGATTTCGGAGTTGGCGGCCCGCAAGGCGCCCGCTCCTCGGCCGATATTCCCCCTGTTGGAAGGGGCACCGGCCGAAGAACAGGCGGCCCTTTCGCCCTTTGTTTTCGCGACGGAGGCCCCTGCCGAGAAGGCGGATCGAATGCCGTCCGAATTGGACAAACTGTTTGGCGAGGACCCGTCGCCGACCGAGAACCCATGAGTCGGAACTGCGTTGGCACGCCTTGACGGAGCCCGCACTTCGGGTATCCTACATGGTTCGCGCTGTGCGACTGACCTCGAACCGTGTACCGATATCGAGTTAGACGATGCCGACCATCAACCAACTGGTTCACCGCCGCCGGCGACCGCCGCGAAAATTCAGCAAGGCCCCGGTCTTGGACAAGTGCCCCCAGAAACGGGGGGTGTGCCTCCAGGTCAAGACCATGACCCCCAAGAAGCCGAACTCCGCCTTGCGCAAGATCACGCGCGTGCGATTGAGCAACGGCAAAGAGGTCACCGTATACATCCCCGGCGAAGGACATAGCCTCCAGGAGCACTCGATCGTGTTGGTCCGCGGCGGCCGTATCCGGGATCTCCCCGGCGTGCGCTACCAGGTGGTCCGCGGGACCCTGGACTGCCTCGGGGTCGAGAACCGGAAACAGTCCCGCAGCCGGTACGGGATGAAGAAGAAGTAAAGCTGTCAGCTATCAGCAGTCAGCTATAAGAAACAGTCGTCCCGTTGATCGCTGATAGCTGACAGCAAGCCCAATCATCGGAGAACTAAACGGAACCTCAATATGGGTCGTCTCACCGCCAGCAGAAAGACGTTGCGGCCGGACCCGCGCTACGGGTCGCTCTTGGCCAGCAAGTTCATCAACAGCATGATGTGGAACGGCAAGAAGACCGTGGCGCAGGGCGTCTTCTACCGCGCCCTCGACATCATCCACGAGAAGATCCCGGACACGAACCCGGTCGAGGTCTTCACCCAGGCGGTGGACAACGTCAAGCCGAACATCGAGGTCCGCTCCCGCCGCGTGGGCGGTGCTTCCTACCAGGTGCCGATGCAAGTCAGCCGCGGGCGGCAGCAATCGCTGGCCATCCGCTGGCTCCTGATGGCGTGCCGGGAAAAGAAAGGCCGCCCGATGGACGAGAAGCTGGCCGCCGAGCTGATGGCCGCCTACAAGCGAGAAGGGCTGGCCATCACCCGCCGCGAGAACGTCCACCGCATGGCCGACGCCAACAAGGCCTTCGCCCACTTCGCGTGGTAAGCTCTCCGAGCGGCCTTTCGGATCGCGTCAGGCCTTTTCCATCATGGCCGCCAGGCGGTTCGCGCCCAGGAACAACCGGTAGGGATGGCCGGGCACCTCCTCGAAATCCCAGTGCCGATAGAAGGCCCTCGCGGCGTCGCTCAGGCAATCGAGAATCACCGCGACGAAAGCGAACGTCTTGCCGGCTTCCCAGCAGTTGCGCAAAGCGTGTGCCAGCAAGAGACGCCCCAATCCTCGGCCTTGCTGCGCCGTGTCGACTCCGAGCCACGCCAACACCGCCACCGGCAACATGCACCGCGGTAATCGCCTGGCCAGGTCGGCCGGCAACTCGGCGAAATCCACCTGCCCCGTCGCCAGGGTGTAGTAACCGGCAATCCCGCCCGATGGCTCCAGCAGAACTCTCGTCACCGAGAGGTGTTTCTCCTGGTGCTGGAGGGCTTTGCTGGTCAGCCACGCATCTACTCGGTCCTCGCCACACCGGAAGCGACGCCGCGGATGCGCCCGTCGCAGGTGCTCGAGCCGGAAGCCTTGAGGAAGCCGGATCGCGTTCACGACTCGCCTCGCATCACCGCGCTCAGCCGTCGCTGCGCGCTGGTCAGCTTGGGCGCGTGGTTCAAGGCGATCCAAAACGCCAGTTGCTCCTCCGGAGTCAGGGCAATTGTCTGCTCGCGGGCCGCCATTACCTCGCGTCGTGCTTGGGCGATCGTCACCGCCCGCACATAGTCGCTCACGCTGATCCGCCGCAGGTCCGCCGCCTGCGAAAGATAGGCCCTGCTTTGAGGGTCCAAGCGGACCATGAGCGGGCTGGCCCCCCCGTTACTCTTGACTCTCTTGGATGATCCGGATCGTGACATCTCCGCTTCCTCCTTCTTCTCCATTGTACTGCAGAACGCTATACAGTCAAGAGACGGAGAGGAGCCAAGGGACCGGGACATGGGGCGGCGATTACCCGCCGCGAAAACGTCCACCGCATGGCCGACGCCAACAAGGCCATCGCCCACTTCGCGTGGTAGCCGGCGAGGTCCCACCGTTTTCCGAGGGCGCGATTCTCCTGCGGCAACAGCGGGACCTGCGCGATGCAGGCCCGAAGGGCTGCAATACGACAGCCCAGGGCAACGCCCTGGGAATCGAGGCCCGAACACGTTCCGCAGCCCTGAAAGGGCGTAATCATCCGTTCGGTCGCGGCGGGGAATGTCGCCCTGTCAGGGCTTGTGAGGTTCTGGTGGGCTTCCGGACTCCTGCGTCGCTGACGCCCTCACGCGCAGAACTCGGCCACCGGCACGCTGAATTCCGGGAGGAACTCCTCCGCGGTGAGTATCTCCGCGCTGCCCAAGGCGACCGCCTCGTGCCGGCTTCGATAAGCGGTCACGGTCCGCGTCTGCGGGTCGATGACCCAGACCGCCCGGCAGGCATCCGGCGTCCAGCCAGTCCTGCGCCGTGGCGGCCTGCCACGGCCGGTGGAGAGGTAAGGCAGGTTGGCGCGCGGGTTGTCTATCTGGTGGCAGCGCGACCGACGGTAAGCGAGATCGGTTTGCCATCCCCGCCCAGGGTCTTGGACTGCA
>CAYGZA010000490.1:0-3366 GCA_964354135.1 uncultured Planctomycetaceae bacterium | reverse complement strand
CCTTCTGGTAGCCGGCGATGGCCTGATCGCCGAACACGTCGGCCCCGACCTTGGCGACCAGGGTCACTTCTGCTCCCAGCCGGGCCGCGGCGACGGCCTGGTTGGCGCCCTTGCCGCCTGCGGCCATGACGAACTGCCCGCCCTTGACCGTCTCGCCCGGGCCCGGGAGCCGCCGGCCCTTGATGACCATGTCGGTGTTGGAGCTGCCGACCACGACGATGCGCGGACTTTTCGTCATGAGGGTTCCTCTTCCTTCTTGGTGCCGGCAAGGATCAACAGCGCCAAGCCGAGAATGTACCCGACGAACATGAGGCCGATGAGCGTAATCGTGCTGGACGGGGCCTCGCGGAACTCCCGCCAGATGAAAACGCCCCAAAACGCCGCCACCATGGTGGCCCCTTGTCCCAGGCCGTAGGAAATGGCGGGGCCGGCCGTGCCGAAGGCAATGATGCTGAAGGTCATGCCCACGGCCCAGATCATCCCGCCCAGAATGCCGTAGAGATGGACCCAAATGCTCCCGCTGAAGTACTCCGGCGACGGGGCAGGCACCGTCGTGAGGGAGTTGAGGATATTGGCGAAGTTGAAGACGACCTGGCTGGCGAGGATGCCCAGGGAGAAGATCACCATCGCGGAATAGGGGCTGAGCCTTCCCGGCGGCATGTTGATGAAGTTCTCCGGCTTGGGCTCGGGCATGGCCGCGGCGACGAACCGGTAGAAGAAGCCCATCAGGAGGCCGCAAGCGATGGCGAGGCCCATCCCGATGATGCCGACCGCCTTGCTCTGACCGGGAACGGTGCTGTAAGCCCAGGCGTCGAGGATGATGGCGGCCGCGATAAATCCCACGCCTGCAAAGAGCTTGACGGGGTCTCCCTTGGGCTCGGCCCAGTAGTTGACCACGACGCCCAGCACCAGCGCGATCCCGATTCCCACGGGAAACGCGACCGACATGCCGGCCACGTCAATCGCGGCGACCAGGAGGATATTGGCCGCGTTGAAGATCATTCCACCCACAAACGCAGAGCGAATGTTGCCCCATTCGGCCTGGCGAAGATCGGGCAGGAACTTGCGGCCGGTCTTGCCAATGCTCCCCAAGGTGAAGGCGAAGATGATCGCCATCAGGAGCACGCCGAAGACGTAGTCCCAGTAGAACAACGCGAACCGCCAGCCTGAGTCCGCGGCCAGGTTCTTCGTGTTGGCCCACGACCCCCAACAGAGCATCGTGACCACGCAGAAGATCACCGCCACCGCGTAGCTTGGAACGACGAACATGGTGTTGGGCCCTCGACTAACTTGGAGGCACTTGGACAGAGCGGCCCTGAATATACCCCTCGGGGGAGAAACCGTCAATCAGGGGGGAGAAGGGACGAGGGGCGAGGGGCGAGTAGAACCGGCGTCTCGCCGGTCGGCGTTGGGCCAGGTGATCAGGTGGCAGGCGAGACGCCCGCCCTACTGACTGGCAGGCGAGACGCCCGCCCTACTCCGCCGCAAATCGTTGGATCAGCGCGCCGGCAGGCGGATCGAAAACGTGCTCCCCCGGCCGACCGTGCTTTGGACCTCGACCGTTCCCCGGTGGGCCGCCACGATGTGCTTGACGATCGCCAGCCCGAGGCCGGTCCCGCCCAGCTCGCGGCTGCGGGCCTTATCGACGCGGTAGAAGCGCTCGAACAGGCGCGGCAAGTGCCTCGGCTCGATGCCGCAGCCGTGGTCCTCGACGCGAACGACCACGTCGGCGGCCTCTTGAAAAGCGGCCAGGCGGACGCCGGCCCCGGGCTCGCTGTACTTGATCGCGTTGTCCAGCAGGTTCACCACGGCCTGTTCCAGGAGCGTAGGGTTGATGGCGGCCGTAAGGTCCTCGGGGCACCGGACCTCAATGGCGATCCGGCGGTCGCTCGCCTTTCTTTGGCACATCTCGGCCGCCCCGCGCAGCACCTCGCAGATCCGCTGCGGGGCAAGCTCGATCGTCTGCGATTCGGCCCCCTTCTCGACCCGGGAGAGCGTCAGAAGATCCTGGATGATCGCGTCCAGCCGGTCCGCTTGCTTCAGGACGATCCCCAGAAAGCGGAGCGCGCTTTCCTTGTCCTCCAGATTCTCGGCCAGGAGCGTTTCCACGAAGCCCTTGATCGAGGTGATCGGGGTCCGCAGCTCGTGAGAGACGTTGGCGACGAAGTCGCGGCGGACCTTCTCCAGGTGCCGCAGGCGCGTCAGGTCGTGGAGCACGATGAGGGCGCCGATCTTCCGTCGCTGGGCGTCGTGGAGCACCGTGCCGCGGGCATGGATCTCCGGCCCCGACAGTTCCAGGTCCTCCTCAACCCGCGCCGAGCCGGAAAGGGTGCGATCGACGAAGTCCAAGAGATTCGCCTTGCGGACCACCTCGTGGACCAGGCGCCCGCGCACCCGCTCCGGCTCCACCTTGAGCATCCGGGCGCACGCCTGGTTGAGACTGAGGATGGTGCCGTTCGGGTCGATGGCCAGCACTCCCTCCTCCATGCTCGAAAGCACGGCCTCGTGCTCGTTCTCCTGGGTGACGATCGTTTGAATGCGCTGGTGCAATTGCCGGGCCATGTCGTTCATCGACTCGGCCAACATTCCGACTTCGTCCGGCCCCGAGACCACGAGCCGGTGCTCCAGCTCCCCGCGGGCAAACCGCGCGGCCCCCGACCGGATCGCCTCCAGGGGCCGGACGATTCTCCGGGCGACCGCGAGGCTCGCGGCGGCGACCAGCGCGCCGGCAATCAACCCGGCGACGACGATCCGCAGGTAGACGGCGTGCAGCGTCTGGGCAAGCGTCTGAATAGGGAAAGAGGTCCGGATCACGGCCGTGACCTCTCCGCCGTGTACGACCGGGACTGCGACGTACATCAGGTCCTCGCGGCGCGTCGTGCTGTACCTCCTCGATCGGCCCACCGAGCCGCTCATCGCTTCGACGATCTCCGGCCGGTCGCGGTGGCTTTCAAGGTTCTCCGGGTCCCCCGAACTCTCGCCGACTACCTTTCCGGACGGGAGGATCACCGTAACCCGCATTGAGAGCCGCTCGGCCAGCTCCTTGCAGACTGCCTCGACCTGCGGCCACTGGCGGCGCTGGAGCAGGTCTGCGATCCTGGCCTCGCACACGCGGGCCCCGTTTTCCAGCTCGGCCGCTTGCCGGTCGAGGTAGTATTCTCGCACTTCGTAGGCCGCATAGAGCCCCAGCAGGAGGATCAGAACGACCGCGATCCCCAGGTAGGCGAAGAAGATCTGCCAGAGCAGCCGGAGCCTGCGCATTGCTCATTCCTTGAGGCGGTAGCCGACGCCGCGCACGGTCTCGATGCGGTGCCCGCCCGCGCCGAGCTTGCGCCGCAGCCCGAGGATCTGCACGTCCACGGCCCG
>CAYGZA010000489.1:0-3383 GCA_964354135.1 uncultured Planctomycetaceae bacterium | reverse complement strand
TTGGCTATTGGTGGATGGACGCCGGCTGGTACCCCTGCGGGGACGGCTGGCCGAACGTCGGCACCTGGGAGCCCGACCGCGAGCGGTTCCCCCGCGGGCTGAAGGCGGTGAGCGACCACGCACACGCCAAGGGCCTGAAGCTGATCGTCTGGTTCGAGCCGGAGCGGGTCGCCGCCGGGAGTTGGCTCGCGGAGAAGCACCCCGAGTGGATTCACGGCGGCAAGTCGGGCGGACTATTGGACCTCGGCAATCCACAGGCCCGGCTGTGGCTCACCGAGCACGTCGACAAGCTGCTCACCGAGCAGGGAATCGACCTCTATCGGCAGGATTTCAACATCGACCCGCTGGACTTCTGGCGCCGCGCCGACGCCCCGGACCGCCAAGGGATCACCGAGATCCGCCACGTCGAGGGTTACCTGGCCTACTGGGACGAGCTGCGGCGCCGGCACCCGGACATGCTTATCGACTCGTGCGCCTCCGGGGGCCGGCGCAACGACCTGGAGACGCTCCGCCGCGCGGTGCCGCTCTTGCGGAGCGACTACCAGTCGTTTGGCGGCGACCCGAGCTACGCCCCCGGCAACCAGTGCCATACGTACGGGCTGGCGTTCTGGGTCCCGTACTTCGGAACGGGCACGTACTATAACCAGGACCAATTGGCCTACAATGTGCGAAGCCACCTGTGCCCGGCCTTCGGCTTCTGCTGGGACGTGCGAAAGCCGGGCGTCGATTGGGACAAGTTCCGCCGGCTGGCCGACGATTGGCGGGTAATCGCCGACGACATGCTCGGCGACTACTACCCGCTGGTGCCCTATAGTCTTGAGAGCAGCGTGTGGATGGCGTGGCAGTTCAACCGGCCGGAGGCGGGGACCGGCATGGTGCAGGCGTTCCGCCGCAAGGAGAGCGTCTACGAGGCGGCACGCTTCCGGCTCCAGGGCCTCGATCCGGCGGCCCGCTATCGGGTGACCGACCGCGACGCCCCGGGTAGCACAGAAGTGTCCGGCCGCGAGCTGATGGACGCCGGACTCCTGGTAACAGTCAAGGATCGCCCCGGCGCGGCGATCCTTAGCTATCGACAGGTGAAATAGAGACCGCGAAGATAGGGTGGACAGGGTGGCATGCCCTCGCGAAGCGTGGGCATGTCGGCTGGCGTACATGGCGACGCTGCGCGACGCCATGCCACCCTGCCGCAACCAAAGAGACTTCCGAAGTCTTCAAGACTTCGGAAGTCTCGGCGGCGCGTGCAGATTCTTGACGTTATTGGTATAATCTACCGGCTATGACCAACGCCGCGGAAACCGACTTCCGGTTGCTGCCGATTGCCCAGATGGAGGCGATCCTGGCCCGCTTCGAGGAGCGGGCCAGCGCCGCTCAGGCCGCCAGCCCGCCGAGCAAGGAGTGGGTCAAGCGGGCGATTCACCGCCAGGGCGACGGCCGGTGCCCGGTGTGGATCAAGCGATTGTCGCTCGACATCATCCTCCGCCACGGCGACGCCTTGGCCGACCTGTTCTGCCGGCACCCGGACCACGCGGTCCGCGTGGTGCCGTACGACATCTTCATCGGCTACCAGCCGCCCCGGCGCGAGCCTCGGATCAATCCGGTCGAGGTCCTTATGCGCGACGCCGAGTGGGAAGACGAATGGGGAACGCGCTGGGGCCACGCCTTCGGCGGCGTGGGGGCAACGCCGGTCGATTATCCCCTGAAGGATTGGGCCGACCTGGACGATTACCTGGCCCGGCGGATCCCCGATCCCCGCGCGCCGGGGCGGTTGGACGCCGCCGCAGCAGCTCTCAAGATGCACGGGCGGGACCGCTACTGCTACGGGACGATTCACCTGGCGCTTTTTGAGCGATTGCACGCCCTGCGGGGCATGGCGAGCGTTTTCACCGATTTCTACACGAACGAAGCCGAGGTGCGGCGGCTGCTGGACGCGATCGCGGCCTACACGCGGGAGCTGATCCGCTCCTGGGGCGAACTCGGCGCCGACGCGGTCTTCCTCACCGACGACTGGGGGAGCCAGACGGCGGTGATGATCTCGCCGGCCATGTGGCGCGACTTTTTCAAGGCCCAC
This sequence comes from uncultured Planctomycetaceae bacterium, assembly GCA_964354135.1. Taxonomy (GTDB): domain Bacteria; phylum Planctomycetota; class Planctomycetia; order Pirellulales; family Thermoguttaceae; genus CAYGZA01. Next base: position 1,315 of record CAYGZA010000489.1, on the reverse strand, counting down.
TATGCGGCCCTCTTCGCCGAGGCCCACCAGTTCGGCATGGACCTGATCTTCCATAGCTGCGGCAACGTGACGGCGATCGTCGAGGACCTGATCGAAGTCGGCATGGACGTGCTCGACCCGGTCCAGCCCGGTGCGATGGACGTGGAGCTGCTGGCCCGGCGATTCGGCGGGAGGGTCTCCTTTTGCGGGGCGGTCGACCTCCAGCAGTTACTCTCGCACGGCACTCCCCGGGAAGTCCGCGATACGGTGCGGCGGCTGATCGAGACGCTCGGCCGCCCCTTCGGCGGCGGCTTCATCGTCGCCCCCGCCAACGTGATGACGCCGGAGATCCCGCTCGATAACCTGGAGGCATTGTTCGAAGCGGCGCACCATCAATCTGGCTAGCGATTGGCGCCGGCGCTGAGCATTCCCATACACGATGTGACGTTTCTAAAGCCCAGGGGTTGCAACCCCTGGGCCTTACCGGCAATACTATTCCAGCGGGAGGACGTGCCATGCAGCCCAAACGTGCCATCTGCGGCGTGTTGACATTTTTTGCCCTCGTGGTCGTGCCCACTGCCGTGTCGGTCGCCGCGGCGACGCCCGAGGAGATGACCGAGGCGGCAAAATGGTTCACCGCGCATTTCACGGCCGAGAAGCCGGACCTGCCGGTTTCGTTCACCTATGACGGCAAACCGTCCGCGGAGCTCCTGGCCAACTGGTCGCTGAAACGCCAGACCAAGAAGCTCGACCCGCAGCGGACCGAGCACACGCTGATCTACTCCGACCCCAAGACCGGCTTGGTCCTCCGCTGCGTGGCCATTCAGTACCACGGCTTCCCCACGATCGAGTGGACCCTCCACTTCAAGAACACCGGCACGGCCGACACGCCCATTCTGGAAAAGATCCTGGCCCTCGACGCCGCCTGGCAACGCGGCCCGCAAGCCGAGTTCCTCCTGCACCACAATGCGGGCTCGCCGGCCAACAAGTCGGACTACCGCCCCCTGGAAACGCCGCTGGGGCCCAAAGCCACGAAGCGGATTTCCGCGGCCGGCGGCCGCCCCACCAATACCGATTGGTCGTATTTCAACTTGCAGTGGGCTGGCGAAGGGGTGATCCTCGTGGTCGGCTGGCCGGGGCAATGGGCCGCCGACTTCGTCCGCGACGCGGCCACCGGCATCCAGGTCCGCGCCGGCCAGGAACTGACCCGCTTCAAGCTCGTCCCGGGCGAAGAGGTCCGCAGCCCGCTCATGGTGGTCCAGTTCTGGAAGGGCGACTACTTCCGCTCGCAGAACGTCTGGCGCCGCTGGATGATGGCCCACAACATGCCCAAGCC
>CAYGZA010000488.1:0-3407 GCA_964354135.1 uncultured Planctomycetaceae bacterium | reverse complement strand
ACGGCTTCAAACACCAAACGGGGGTGACCTCGTATTACTGACACTTGGCCGATGAGTGATGAATGACGAATGGACGCCGGCCCTTGAGGCTACTGTCTACCGTCAACTGTATTCTGTCTACTTTCCCCTAACCCCTCGCCCCTCATGTCCTCGGCTTTGCTCCCAGGCCTACGCGACCGCTACGACGTGATCGTCGTCGGAGGCGGCTTGGCCGGCTTAACCGCCGCCAACACGCTGGCCCGCGCCGGGCACTCGGTGCTGCTCTTGGAGCGGCACGATCGGTTGGGCGGCTTTGCCACGTGGTTTCAGCGTCCCGGCGGCCACGTCTTCGACGTTTCACTGCACGGCTTCCCCTACGGCATGGTCAAGAGCTGCCGCCGCTACTGGACCGCCGAGATCGCCGACGCAATCGTGCCACTCAAGAACGTCCGCGTCGATAACCCGATGTTCTCCCTCTCGACCACTTTCGAGCGGGCGGAACTCGCCGCCATTCTCGTGGAGCGATTCGGCGTTGCCCGGGAGACGGCCGAGGAGTTCTTTCAGACCCTCCGCAGGATGGGCCTCCACGACGATCCGGCGATCACCACCCGGCAGCTCTTCGAGCGGTTCTTCCCGGGCCGCGAGGACGTCCTGCGGCTCATGATGGAGCCGGTCGCATACGTCGGCTCCACGCTGGAGGACCCCGCCTTGACCTACGCGATCGTCTTCTCTTTGTTCCTGGTCAGAGGGGTCTACGCGTTCGTCGGCGGGACGGACCGATTGATCCGCCTGATGGAGGTGGAACTCCGCCAGAGCGGCGTCGATATCCGCGTCTCGGCCGAGGTGGAGAAGGTCTGCGTGGCGGGCCGCCGCGTCGAGGGCGTGAGCGTCGCGGGCCGCACGATCTGCGCCCCCGCGGTCGTCTCCAATGCGAGCTTGAAGACCACCATCTTCCAGCTCGTCGGCCCGGAACACTTCGATGCGGACTTCGTCGAGCAGGCGCGGGCCGTCCGGCTGAACCACTCCAGCACCCAGGTCTACGTCGGCCTGAAGCCCGGCGAGACGATCGACATAGGGCGGTGCGGCGAGCTCTTGTTCAGCTCGACGGCCCCGGTCTTCCGCACCGACTTGCTGCTGGGCCGCAACGTCACCAGCCGCACGTACTCGTTCTATTCGCCCGAGATGCGGCCGGGAAGCGGCTTTCAGATCGCGGTCACCGCGAATGCCAAATACGAGGATTGGGCCGGGATGTCCCCCGAGGAGTATCGGCAGGGCAAGCGGGCCCTGGTCGAGACGACGCTGGACGCAGTCTCCGAGTACGTCCCGGGCGTCCGCCGGAAGCTCGACTGGGTCGAGGCCGCCACGCCGCTCACGTTCGAGCGCTACACCGGCCACCCTTGCGGCGCGAGCTTCGGCACCAAGTTCGAGGGCCTGGCCGCCAGCCGCCGCCTGCCCGAACAGGTCGCCGGGCTGTATCATGCCGGGAGCGTGGGGATCATTCGCTCCGGGTGGCTTGGGGCGATCAACTACGGGGTGATCGTGGCCAACGCCGTGGATGGATTCCTCTTGAACCCGTCGCCGCAGTCCGCCTCGCAGCCGTACTTGAAAGCGCCCTGAGGCCCGCCGCATGAGCCGCACGAACCGCCAAGCCATCTACGACGCCATCCCGCACCGCGAGCCGTTCCTCCTGGTCGACGAGATCGTGGAGCGGACCGACTCGCGGATCGTCTGCCAAAAGACCTTCAGCGGCGAAGAAGACTTTTTTCGCGGGCACTATCCCGGCCGGCCGATCGTGCCGGGCGTGTTGCTGTGCGAGGCGGCGATCCAGTCGGGAGCGATTCTCCTGGCGCAGCACCTCGCCGGCGGCGAAGGGCGGCTGCCGGTGGTCACGCGGCTGAGCGACGTCCGCTTCAAGCGCATGGTTCGGCCCGGGCAGACCATCCGCATCGAGGTCGAGCTCAAGGAGCGGCTGGCCGACGCCTTCTTCCTGGCGGCCCGCGTGAGCGTTGAAGGGAACCTGGCCGCTCGCCTCGAATTCGCCTGCACTGCCGCGGCGGTGTGAACGCCGGGGAGGGTTTCCCGCAAAGGCGCCAAGAAGGAAAGGAACGGAATGGCGGAACGACGGAAACGCGGAGATGCAGAGAAGGGAAAGAACGAGAGAAGGGAAAAAAGGAGAGGGAAGGGCAATGGACTTCCTGCAACTGGCCGGCAAGCGGATCCTGATCTTTGGCGTGGCCAACCGCAAGAGCGTGGCCTGTCACATCGGCCGCGTGCTGACCGAGGCCGGGGCCGTTTGCGTCTACGTCGTGCAGAACGAGGAAATTCGCCGGCAAGCGGCCAAGCTGCTCGGCGACGCGGAGGTCTACCTCTGCGACGTGGAGCACGAGGACCAAATCGCGCGGCTGCGGGAGGAAATCGCCGCGAGGCACCGGCAGTTCCACGGCATGGTCCATTCGATAGCCTTTGCCGACTATTCCGCCGGCCTGCGGCCCTTTCACGAGACGCCCAAAGGGGCCTTTCTGCGGGCAGTGGATGTTTCCTGTTACTCGCTGATCGCCCTGAGCCGGGCATTTGCCGATCTCCTGGACCGGGACGCCTCGGTGCTGACCGTTTCCATTCCCACGACGCAGATGGCCGGCGAGAACTACGGCTACATGGCCCCGATCAAGGCGGCGCTGGATTCGTCGCTGGCCTTCCTGGCGAAGTCGTTCAGCCGTTTCTCCCGGGTCCGCTTCAATGCCGTGGCGCCCGGCCCGCTTAGGACCTCGTCATCGGCCGGGATTCCCGGGTTCGTCGAGGCGTACCTCTACGCCGAGCAGGTGATCCCCCGCAAGAAGGCGGTCGAGACCGAGGAGGTGGCCCACGCGGCCGCGTTCCTTCTGAGCCCGCGATCCAGCGGCATCAACGCCCAGCGGATCGTGGTCGACGCCGGAATGTCGATCAACTACTTCGACCCCGAGCTGGTGCGCCGCGCCCTGCGGCCGGAGTGAGCCACCGGCAATGGGCGCGATGGCGGCGCGGCAGGCGTGAGTGGAGCCGGCGTCTCGCCGGTCCGCGGCCAAGGGTGGCATGCCTTCACGCGGCGCAGCCGTGGGTAGGCATGTCCACAGCATGCTCACCCAACGCTTCGCGTTGTGAGAGCATGCCACCCTTGCGCGGTTGCCCGGCCGGCGCGGCGGGCGAGACGCCCGCCCTACTGGCTCACCGGATAGCGGCGCGGCAGGCGTCAGTAGAACCGGCGTCTCGCCGGTCCGCGGCCAAGGGTGGCATGCCTTCACGCGGCGCAGCCGTGGGTAGGCATGTCCACAGCATGCTCACCCAACGCTTCGCGTTGTGAGAGCATGCCACCCTTACGCGGTTGCTGGGCTGATGCGGCGGGCGAGACGCCTTAGTTTTACCCACGTCCGCCGCGATAGATTTTACAGAAC
>CAYGZA010000487.1:0-3413 GCA_964354135.1 uncultured Planctomycetaceae bacterium | reverse complement strand
CCGCTTCCAGTTCTTCCTTCGTCTTGAGCTGCATGAGCTCGCCCGCAAACTGCGGATCGTCGGTGCCCACGAAGTCGACCACGCGCGTGATCTCGTCGTCGGACAAATACGTGCCCTGGCCGCGGAGCAGCGTGCTGGTGCCGGGGAGCAGGAAGAGCATGTCGCCGTTGCTCAGCAGCTTGTCGGCCCCCATTTCGTCCAAGACGACGCGGCTGTCGGTCCGGCTGGCCACTTGGAAAGCGATCCGCGCCGGCAGGTTGGACTTGATGAGCCCGGTGATCACGTCGACCGTCGGCTTCTGGGTGGCCAGCACGAGGTGGATCCCGACCGCACGGCTCTTCTGCGCCAAGCGGATGATGTGGCCCTCGACCTCTTTGGCGGCGGTCATCATCAGGTCGGCGATCTCGTCGGCGACGATGACGATGTAGGGCATCTGCGTGGGGATTTCGCGGCGCGCCTGCCCGTCGATCGGCCGGATCCGGTCCATCAGCTCTTCGATGCCCAGTTGGTTGTAGACGCTCACGTGCCGCACCCCGGCCCGGGCCAGCAACTGGTAGCGCTCCTCCATCTTCTCCACGGCCCAGGCGAGGATCGCCTCGGCCTTGCGCATGTCGGTGACCACCGGGTGCATGAGGTGCGGGACGTTCTTGTACGGGCTCAGCTCGACCATCTTGGGATCGACCAGGAGCAGCCGGACCTCGTCGGGCCGCCGCGTCATGAGGATCGACACGATGATCGAATTGAGGCACACGCTCTTGCCCGTGCCGGTCCGCCCGGCGATCAGCAGGTGCGGCAGCGTCGCCAGGTCCACGAGCATCGGGCTCCCGGCTACGTCCTTGCCCAGGAAAATGGGGATCCGCATGGTCTGGACGCGGCCATCGGCCTCTTCCATGACCTCGCGGAGGCGGACCAACTGCCGCTCGGCGTTGGGCACCTCGATGCCCACGGTATTCTTGCCGGGGATCGGGGCCACGATCCGCACGCTCGGCACCCGCAGGGCAATCGCCAAGTCGTCGGCCAACCCCGTGATCCGGCTCAGCCGCAGGCCCGCCTCCAGCTCGACCTCGAACTGGGCGATCACGGGCCCCGTCTGGATCTCCACGACGCGGATGTTGAACCCGAAGTCGGCGAAGGTCTTTTCGAGGATCTTGGCCTTGCGGCGGACGTCCTTCTCGTGCTCCTCGAAGCAGAAGGGCTTGCTCTCCAAGAGGAGATCCACGGAAGGCAGCTCGTAGTCGGCGGTGGCGGAGGCGGCGTCGGAGGCGATGTCGTCCAAGACCTCTTCCGGCCGGCTCTTCTTCGGCTTTCGGACCCGGAGCGAGGAGCCGGTCTTCTCTGCGGTTTGTGCGGGCGGGCCCGGCTTGCGGCCGTCGCCGGTCTCGCCGGGCGAGGCGGTGCTTTCGTCCGCGGGCGTAGAAGGCTGGCCGGCGGCGTCACGCCGGACGATGCGGACCGCCGCGGCCTTCACGCTTTCTCTATCTTCCAGCTCGGTTCCCGCCGATTCGAGGTCCGACCGGCGGAGGCGGACCTTGCCCGCGTAAGCCATCCCGACGCGGACGGCTCCCCGCCCGAAGCCCTTGATCGGCACGCCGATCGTCCAGGCAAGCACCCGCACGACAAAGTAGTCGGTACACAGGAGAAGGCCGCCCAGGATCAGGCTGATCAGGATGATGTACGCCCCGGTGGCGGCGAAGTGTTTTTCCAGGAAGCCCCGCACCGCCGCCCCGAGATAGCCGCCGGAGCCGATCACCGGCCCGGGCGAGAGCCCCGGGGCGACCATCGCGGCCATGGCCGTAAGTCCCGCCAGCGAGAGGAGCCAACCGGCCAGGCGCAGGCTCGGCGAGCCGACTTCGCGACGCGCCAGGAGGACCGCGTCGAGGACCACCAGCGACAGCAGAAGATAATAGGCCCCCAAACCGATCGCGCTTAACAGAAGCGAGCCGGCCAGGGCCCCCGACCGGCCGCAGAGATTGGCCGTCTCGGCGTTCTGCGGGAAAACGAGCTTGCCGGGCGGGTCCGCCGGGCTGTAGCTCAACACGCTCGCGGTCAAGAAAACGGTGACCGCCAGCAGCCCGAGGGCCAGAAGGTCGATTTTCAGATTCCGCGGTTTGAGCATCGGCGCGTCTTCGTTGTCGGCGCCATACCCCCGTGCAGGGGAGACGTGATGGCCGGCCCAGGGCGCGTCCGTGCCCGCAGTCCGTAACTCCTTGTATCGGTATCAGCATCGGCCGCTGAAGTGGCCGAACACAAGTTCTTAGCGCTACACCCTTTCCCCTTACCCCGGGCACGGTTTGCGAACGTTCGTCGCGGGAAGAGCAACCCGCAAGCCCGGCGTCCCGCGGGCCGTTACAGGCGGTGCGGCCCTCATAAGCCGCATGGCCGATTCCCTTGCCGGTCTCCGGTCGCAAGGTGTATGATGAAGGTAGGGTGCAGCGGTTCTTGGGGAGGTTTGCCATGGAGATCATCACGATGGGCAAAGTGATCGTCGCGGCCCGGATTGAGAACTTGGAGGACGCGCTCAGATCCGAGAAAGGGGAGTTGGCGGCGGGGAGAGTACGAGCCATTGAGGTGCCGGATGCCGTGGTGGACACCGGCGCCACGTTCCTCTCGATGCCGCGCCGCCGGATCCAGCAGTTGGGGCTTCGTCACCGTCGCAGTCGGACCGCTCGAACCGCGGCAGGAACAGTGTCCTTCAAGATCTACGAGCCGGTACGACTCCTGGTAGAAGGCCGTGACTGCCTGGTCGAGGTGGCGGAGGTCCCCGATGAATGCCCCGTGCTGATCGGGCAAGTTCCTCTGGAAATCCTCGACTTTGTCGTGGACCCCGTGGGTCAGAAGCTCATCGGGAATCCCGACCACGGGGGCGAGCAGATGATCGAGCTCCTGTCGCCGTTTTTCTAACTGGACCGCCAAAGAGGCTTGTGTGCCACTGCTTCGCCAGAAGCAGTGCCATGCGGCCGAGGTGTGTGCGACGAATCCGGCCGGGTGATCGGCTGTTTCGAGCCCCTGGAGCCGCCGACGGGTAAAGGAGAGGACGGCACTGAGTCCCCGTTCTCGGATGAAGAGATCGAACGCTTCCGGCAGCAGCGGTCCGGCCGCCCGCTTAAAGACATCCTGGCAGCCCTGGAAAGCCTGGCATGAAACGGAACGACAATCGCCAGGCAGGTGTTCGCGTCCTGATCAGCCGCCCCTTGGGAGTCGAGTACGAGGTGATTCCGGAAGATCGCACGGTTTACGTTCTATCGGTGTGGACCACGCAGCGAACGTCGCGGTAATCGCGTTGCCTCGCAAGAGCTTCAGGCCAGAAAAAGGACAGAAATGACAGAAAACATGGGACACCACTCTTGCGAAAAGTACAATGATACTATAACCGCCGCGTGAAGGCTCCCTGCCGGTGGACTACGATGAAGGTG
>CAYGZA010000486.1:0-3430 GCA_964354135.1 uncultured Planctomycetaceae bacterium | reverse complement strand
AGTGTCTGGCAGTTAACGGTTGCCGCCACCGAAACTCCTGCCGCTGTCCCATCAACCCAATCGTTTCTCCGGAGTTCCGAAAAACGACCCCTTGTGAAACACTCTGATGGGGGCCCTTGTCGCGGTGGCCGGTCAGGCTCCTGACCCTGATGACACCCGAGCCACCCCGATCTGAGCAATCCGGCACACGTTTTCCGGCGCACCCCGGAGAACCCCGGAAACCCGTCGCCCGGGACACGGCGGGCGAACCCGGTCGAGTCCGGGCTGGAAGTGCGTCGAGAACCTAACGGTTCTTGACATTTCAAACGCACCCGCTACCTTGAGGGGCACCGGGGCTCGGGGGTACTTCTGGGAAAGGAACGTTCGATGGAACACCAAGAAACCGCGGAAGCGGCCTTTCCAGCCCTCGGATGCCCGCAGGAGTGTTCCATGATGCCGAATACGATGTTATCTTTGGGCCCCTTGCACCGCCCCGTCGCGTTGGTCGAAGGGATGCTGCTGGTCTTGCTGGGCGGGCTCGTTTCCTTTGCGGCGGAGACGAGATTCTGCCATCATTTCGTCGACCGCGAACTGCCCGGCTCCTCCTGGGGCCAAACCGCCGTGGCCGATCTGGATCGCGACGGGCGGCTGGACTTCATCACCGGCCGTAGCCGGGGAGAGATCCTCTGGTATCGGATGGAGGCACCCGACCGCTGGGTGCGGTATCGGTTGGGCGAGCAATCGCCCTCGGACGTGGGCGGCGCCGTGCTGGACATTGACGGCGACGGCTGGACCGACTTCATCGCCGGCGGCGCGTGGTACCGCAACACCAGAAAGCCACGCACCGAGCCGTTCGAGCGGATCGTCTTCGACAAGGAGCTGATGGGCGTACACGACTTGGTGGTGGCCGATGTCGACGGCGATGGCCGGCCCGACGTTCTCACGATGTCCGACAAAAACAACCTCCGCTGGTACCACATTGCCGCCGACCCCCGCCAGCTTTGGCAGCGGCATGATATCGGTCCGGCGGTACATGCCGGCATCGGCGTGGGCGACCTCGACGGTGACGGCGACCTCGACGTTGTGCGCTCGAACCTATGGTTCGAGAACGCCGACGGCAAAGGCGCCCGCTGGATCGTCCACGAAAACATCCCTTTCGGCAACCCGAAGCAGCCATTTCCGCTGGCCACGCACTGCGTGGTGGTCGACATGGATCGCGATGGCGACAACGACCTCGTGATGACCGAGAACGAGATCAAGGGCGGCCGCATCGCGTGGCTCGAGAATATCGACGGCAAAGGTGGTGTGTGGAAGCTGCATGAGTTGCGGCCGGCCGACACCGCTGTGCGGGGCGCTTACCACTCGCTCCTTGTGGCCGACTTCGATAACGACGGCGACGACGACGTTTTCACTTGCGAAATGGAAGGCATCGCCGGCGACCGCCCGCCGCGCTGGTTCCTCTGGGAGAACGTGGACGGCAAGGGACACAAGTTCGTGGAGCACGTGATCCTAGACGCCAATCTCGGCGGACACGCCGCGGTGGCCGCCGATTTCGACGGCGACGGCGACCTGGACATAGTCGCCAAACTCTGGCGCCCGCGCAAGGACAATGCCAACGGCGGCAAGAACCACGTCGACTTCCTGGAGAACCTTCTGGTACCGCGTGGTCCAGACGCGGGAGTGGCTAAGTCAGGCGTTTCCAGGCTCCGCGTTCGGAGTGATCAAAGATGAGGAAACCCTCTGTAAGCTCAGCAGTCTTTGGAGGCGTGATCGCCGTTAGCCTTGTTCTTCTGTTGTTTACGACGAACCAAACTTCGGGAGCCCCCTAACAAGAATCCTCGCATTCCGTCAAGGATCTGCGACTTGGGGTCAGCCCCAACGGACACTACTTCGTCGATCAAGACGGCAAGCCCTTCTTCGGCGATACGTGCTGGCTTCTCTTCCAACGGCCCAATCGAGAGGAGGTCGATGAGTATCTGAAGGACCGCGCCGAAAAAGGCTTCACGGTCATCCAGGCGTATGTCCTGCGCGGGCGGGGCAAGAAGCACCCGGACGGCAATTCGTCACTCCTCAATGCGACGCCGCTGCTGGACCGCGACCCGACCCGGCCCAACGAGGAGTTTTTTCAGAACGTGGACTATGTGGTCAACCGCGCGAACGAGTTGGGTCTGGTCATGGGGCTAGTTACTGCCAAGTCATGGCACGTCAAGGAGCATGCGGAAAAAGTGTTCAACGAGCAGAACGCCTACGTCTTTAGCAAATTCCTGGGACAGCGCTACAAGAACAACGCCGTGATGTGGTTTCCGGGCGGCGACTCCGCTCCGGGAAAAGACGAGGCGGTCTGGGTGGCCATGGCCAAGGGACTGAAAGACGGCAGCAGCGGCCGCCACCTCGTTTGCTACCATGGCCAAGGGGGATCATCATCGTCAGATTGGTTCCACAAGGCCGACTGGCTGAATTTCAACTCCATTCAGTCCGGTCACGGATGGGCCGCGCCGACCTATCAGCGCGTCAATCGCGACTGGGGGCTGTCGCCCTCCAAGCTCACGGTGGACGTGGAGCCGTCCTATGAGAATCACCCCACCGGACCCAAGACGCCGCGCATCGACGCACACCAGGTCCGCAAGGGCGCTTACTGGGCGATGCTTGCCGGCGCTGCCGGGCACGGCTACGGGGCGCTGGACCTGTTTTGGTTTTACATGGACAGCGCTGGACCGTTCCCGCGCAACGGATTTCAGCACTGGCGCACGGCACTGGCCTACGAAGGCTCGCGCCAAGTAGGTCTGATGCGGCAGCTCTTCGAGCTTCGGCCGTGGTACAAGCTTGTTCCGGACCAGTCGGTCATCGCCTCAGGACAGGGGGACGGGGAAGACCACATCCAAGCGGCTCGGGCCGACGACGGCACCTTCGTCCTTGCCTACTTGCCTCACGGGGGCAAGATCGGCATCCACATGGATAAACTGACCGGCAAAGAGGTGAAGGCCCGTTGGTACGATCCCCGCACCGGGAAGTGGCGCGAGATCGGAGAGTACCCCAACACGGGCACTCGCGAGTTCGTGGCGCCGACGAAGGGTGATCGCGACGATTGGGTTCTGGTCCTCGACGAGACCGCGAAGGGCTATCCGACCGAGAGATCCAAGTGACTACCGAGCCGAACTAAGTCCTCCACCTGACCGGGGCCACATGATTCGTTTCCAAGATGGTGGAGGTCGCTGGGGGCCGTCCCGGCAGCTTGGTCGTTCGCCGTCGCTTCGTAATCTCATGCGTTTCTTCGGAATCCCATCAAAGGACCCTATTTTGACTCCAGCTTGGCGCCACGAGTACGGCCCCGACGGGCCCTTATCAGCGCGGCTGGGGAGGGCGGCCGCCTTCGGAAGGAGCAGGCACGACCTGAAGCCTATCGCGCGCGGCAACCCAGCCGTTGACGCGCCGCCTCGACCCCGGCAGCCGC
>CAYGZA010000485.1:0-3451 GCA_964354135.1 uncultured Planctomycetaceae bacterium | reverse complement strand
CCTGGCGGCCAAGTCCTTGCGGATCTTGGCGCCCGCGTGCAGCACCGCCTTCGTCGGGCACGACACCGCGGAACTCGCCGGCGCCGCCCGGGTGGGGATGATGACCGTCGCCTTCAACTTCGGCCCGGACGCCGTGGCCGACGTCCGCATCGCCCGATTCGAGGAACTGGCCGAGGTGGTCGGCCGCGGCGCGCCGTACGCCGCCGCGGGGTAAGCGACGGATAGCCTATTTGTCGGCGAAGTCGATCGCGAAGTGACCGCGCGAATAGGCGTTTGTTCGCGGACTGCGTCAACCTGTTAGTCGCGCCACTCAGGTCCTCACAAACCTGCATCCGGATAGCACGTGCTCTCGCTCCCGCCGCCACGAAGCGCCTATTTGCCGATGCGGGACACGTCCCAAATGAGGATTGTGGTGTCGCTGCTTCCTGAGGCCAAGCTCTTCCCACCCGGTGAGAAGGCAACAGACTCGACCTCACTTCGATGGCCCCGCAGGGAGTGAAGTTCCTTCCCCGTGCCAGGATCCCAGAAACGAATCGTGTGGTCGCGGTATCCGACCGCTAGGGTCTTTCCGTCGGGAGAAAACGCCACGGATTTCGCGTATCCTGCCTTGTCCGTCCCTCCAAAGCGGCTCAGCTCCTGGCCAGTTTCCGGGTTCCACAAGTAGACGGTTGGCGTATTCTGTTTCCAGCTATTGCGACCGACCGAAGCGAGAATCTTGCCGTCGGGAGAAAAAGCAAGTGAGGAGACATCTGCCTGCTCGCGCGGCAAGAACTTGCGAACCTCCTTTCCCGTCGCGACATCCCAAAGCCGGATGTAGTGGGTTTCTCGCGAGTGGCTAGTATCACCATCACGTTGTCCACTACCCGAAGCAAGTCTCCGCCCGTCAGGCGAAAAGGCCACGCTCCGAATCCTGTCCTGGTGTCCTGACAGCTTGTGGAGTTCATGACCCGTGCCCGCATCCCAAATCCGCACGGTACCATCCAGGCTGCCCAGGCCGCCGGAGGCAATCATCCTGCCGTTGGGCGAGAAAGCGACCGCACTTGCCCCGTACCGGTGCCCCTCAAACCGGCGTAGTTCCTTCCCTGTTGCTGCATCCCATAGAATCACTGCGCCCGAATAAGCGTAGAAGGCGGCGGAGACCAGCATTTTCCCGTCCGGCGAGAATGCCACCGAGGAAACGTAGGCTTCCTTGTTGTGACCAGGCAATTTCAGGCGTTCCTGCCCCGTCAGGACATCCCATAGACGGATCGTATGGTCCGAGCTTGCTGACGCCAAGGTGGTTCCGTCGGGCGAGAAGGCCACCGCGTAGACCGTTGCCTCATGTCCATTCGCAGCTAAGATTTCCTCACCGGTGGCGACGTCCCACCGGCGCACCATGACGTCCGCACCCACGGAGGCCAGCTCTCTGCCGTTCGGCGAGAAGGCTACCGCGTGATGCCCCGCCTCATTTCCAGGCAACCTTCGAGTTTCCCAGCCCTTTGCAACGTCCCAGAGTGAGAGCAGTCCATTGCGTCCCGGTTTTCCTGCCAGCCAGCGGCCAACGGCGAGGATCTTGCCGTCCGGCGAGATCGCCAGAGAGTCGTTTGTTCCGCCCGTGTCGCCTTTTAATTCGCGGACGAGTTTGCCACTGGGCACCTCTCGCACCTGGATTGCCCAACCGCCGCTGTTGACGAAGAGCAGCTTCCCGTCCGGAGAGAACAAGACCGCGGTGGCGCCCCATCTCTCCGGCGCCTCGATCGTCGCGAGCTTGTTCCCGTCTTTCACATCCAGAAGTACAAGGGACTTGGTCGGTCCTTTGGCTACGAAACCTCCTCCTGCGACCAGCAACCTGCCGTTGGGGGAGAAGGCAACCAGCGAGGGGTCAACATCGAAGCTCCGGTGCTGCTTGCCCGTCGCAACCTCCCAGACACGCAACTTGTAAGGATAATCCGGCCCGTACCCCTCGGCCGAACTGCCGGCCACGAGCTTTCCGTCCGGGGAGAAAGAGAAGCTATCTCTGACATACTTCTGTTCGCGAAGCTTCTTTCCCGTCCTGCTATCCCAGAGTTGGAGGCAACCGCTGCTGGCTGTCGCAACGATGTTCCCGTCCGGAGAGAAGCAAACGCCACCGTTGGCTCGATGCGGCGAGTCAATCGAGAGCACTTCTTCTCCGGTGGCTGCGTCCCAAAGCCGAATGACGGACCACGCGCCGGATGCCAGACGCTTGCCGTCAGGCGAATAGGCGACAGAATTCACGTAGGTCTCGTGCCGGAAGCGGAGAGTCCCCATCCTGGCCAAAGCTGCGGGGGGGAGTGGGTCGCTGTAGAGGTCGGCCTTCGCTTTGGCAGTCCACTCCGGCACGGCCTGACGATCATCTGACTCTGCCAGCGCGAACATCACGACAACGAGGAGGCCCGCTGACGCTGACAGGAAAACCGCCAACCATCGCTTGTACGGACTCATAGGACAACTCCCTGTCTCTTAACCGAAGACCTCGTAACGGCGACCTGCATCCTGCTATGGCATCCACTTCCGATTCCGTTCGCATCCTGCCGGATCACAGATGCCCGCACGGTTGTGGAGCGACTTCACGGTGGCTGAGACGGGCCCGGTTCCGCCTCGTGTCCGCATTCTGCACCTTCGGGTCTTCTTGGCGCCGGGCGCGCATCACTTGGCAAGGTGCAGGGCAGATCTGTGATCCGCCCCAAATCGGGGACGGATGGGAAGTTCATCTTACCGCGCCCGGCACTTTGTGTGTGCTCGCCCACTGGGCCGCACTGGCAGCGCCGGGTTCCGCCCTGTGGCCGCCTGGGTAACGCGGGCCACATGCCGGCGCTTCCCACGCCCCCCGTGCCACAGTGTTGGGGTCTCGCGGAGTCCTTCTCTGGGGGCCCCAACGGCGGGGATAGGTCGTGCTTGCCAAAGTGAAGACCTTTTCGCTCCCGGGCGCCGGTGCCATGCTCACGGTTGCCGTGGGCATGATCTTGCTTCTTCGCTCTGCATGGCCACGCAACGCGTGGCCACGGCACCCGACCTTCCGCCTTCCTCCCTCGCCTCTCATCCCTCGCCGCTCACCCGTTGGCCACAAGCGAGCGCGCCGCGGGGCGAGAGAACCGATCCGCTCACCAAAATGGCCCAAGAAGACACAACATCCGATCGCGACCAGGGTTGAATGCGGACAAAAACGCCATGCGGGCGGTTTTCGGGCGGTCAACAAGGGGTGGTTAAGAGGGGGCTTGCGTGAGGCCGCCGCTTTTCAACTGAATTCGAGATCGTCGGCGTATCGTCTTCAGAGCGTTGGGCTTGCCGAAGGCTCGGGAATTGTTGGCCACGGGCCCTCTTGGGACCGCGCCCGACGCAATGTTGACCAGGGCCTTGTCAAGCCGAGTCTCTGCGCCGCACAACGGGTGGAAAGGCCCGCAGATTCCGCCGCGCAACACGTTGGCCAGCCAAGGGTTCATGGCCCAGGTCG
>CAYGZA010000484.1:0-3475 GCA_964354135.1 uncultured Planctomycetaceae bacterium | reverse complement strand
CGGCTTCAAACACCAAACGGGGGTGACCTCGTATTACTGACACTTGGCCAATCAGCCGTCAGCTTTCAGCTTTCCGAGTTCATCCACCCCCGCGCCACTCGCCCCCCTCCACCCGTGACGCCCTGTCAACTCGCCAAGTCCAACAGCGCCAGGTCGATGGCAGGCACCTCCCATCCCTTGCTGCGGGCCGCCGGCTTGGCCTGCAACTGGTCTTCGTACTGGAGCATGGCAGCCGCCAGGGCGAGCTGCTGCCGCCCGGCGTCCGCCAAGGCCGCGTCGGTCAGGGCCGCAGGCGACTCGGAACTTCCGCTCCGCGAGCCGGAAACACCGAAGGTGGAATCCAAGTTCCCGGAGCTATCGTAGCGGGCCAGCATGATGACAGGTCGACCGCTATTGTACACAGACCCCGCCACCACAATGTTTCCGCCCGGCTGGATCATGACCGTTTTGGGGGACACCGAGGACACGTTTGGAATCCACGTCGTGGCCATGCCGCCGGAGCCAAAGGTCGGATCGAGCTTCCCCAAAGTATCATACCGAGCGACTACAATCCCTTGCGCGTTTCCCACCTGTGTATAGCCGGCAACCACGATCTTGCCGTCCGTTTGAATCGCGACGGCTTTCCCGTCGATGTATGCGTTCGCGGCGGCCGTGTCGACAATCCCACCAGTGCCGAATGTGGGATCCAACGTGCCATCGGGAGCATATCGGGCAACGACCAGGCTGTCGAGCGCCGTCGGTCCATAACTTTCCCCAGTTACGACGATGTACTGCGGGTACGCGCTTGTGCTTGGGTAGACTGCGGCACCGCGGATATTGTCAGCCCAGCCGTAATTGGTGATGACTTTTCCCGCGGTGCCGAAGCCGGGATCCAAGCTGCCGTCGGCGTTGTACCGGGCCAAGGCAAAATCGGACGAGCTATCGGGATAACAAACCTCGCCTGCCGCGAGGATCTTGCCTTGCTGTAGCGTAGCGGCCTCCAGATAGTCAAAAGCCCCGCCGAACGACGTTGTCACGACTCCGCCCGCACCGAACGTCCCATCGAGCTTTCCCGCGGTCGTGTAGCGCGCCAGGGTAAAGTGCGTCGTTCCCGTCGCGTTGCTGTTGCCCGCCGCCACGATTTCGTTATCCGACTGTACGACGACTGCCCTAATCCGGTCGCTGCCGCCGAGGTTCGTCTGCACTGTCCCGTATGTCGCGCTGCCTTTCTTGCTCCCCGCCTGGTAGTTGAACGTGCTGTCGACGCTTCCGTTGGAGGTGTAGCGCGCCAGCGCAAAATCCTCCGGGGAACTGGCTGACGCCGCGACCGAGCCCGCGGCCACGATCCGACCGCCGGCATACGCCGCAGCGGCAAAAGCGGTACTCGGGGCCGGATAAGCGGGCTTCGTCTGCGTTTGGAAGGTGGTCGTTACGACCCCACTCGTGCCGAAGCCGGTGTCCAACACGCCGTTGGCTGTGTACCGGAGGACGGCGAAATTTCTATACGCTTGGGCCTTGGTTTGGCCGGATGAGTCACCGGCGACCACGATGTCACCGGTCGAGTCGAGAAAACCGGCCCAAGCCCGGTCCGACGTCGCTGCGCCGACGGAAGTCAGGACAACGCCGGGGATGGGAATGGACGAGGAAAGGACTTCCCGCGATTCGAGGCGCTCGAACGATGGGCGACGGGCATGGGGCCGCTTGCGGATCGCGCCGCCTGCGCCGGCGCCGGGCCCCCGCGCGCGGCAAAGCGTCCTGGCTCGTGAAACGATGGGACTAAAGAACATGGCTTGATCTCCTTTTTGAAAACGTTGTTGTGGACTCCGATCAGATCGCCAAATCCAACAGCGCCAGGTCGATCGCGGGGATTGCCCGGGACTGTTTGTCGTCGGGCCGTTTGGACTGCAACTGCTCTTCGTACTGGAGCATCGCCGCCCCAAGGGCGAGGTGCTGCCGGCTCGCGTCCGCAAAGGCGGCGTCCGTCAGGGCGGCGGGCGAGGCAACGCTTTTGCCCGCCGGGGGATCGCCGAAGGTGGTATCCAAGTTCCCAAGGGCGTTATAACGGGCCAGCAGGATGTAACGCCGCGAGGCTGCATCTGTTGCCCACCCGGTGACGACGATCTTTCCGTCCGCCTGAACCAAGACCGAGCTTGGCCGGGCTGCAAGGTTTGGAATCGCCGTCGTCACCATCCCCGTGCCGGCGCCAAAGCTCGTATCGAGGCTCCCGTCGGTGTTGTAGCGGGCAACGGAGATTCCGTTGGGGCCGGAGTATTGGTTGTTCACGCCGCAGGCCACGATCCTACCGTCCGGTTGAATAGCGACGGAATACCAGGCACCAAAGGTACCAGTCTCGACAATCCCGCCGCCGAAACTGGCGTCCAAGGAGCCACTCGGGGTATATCGGGCAACGGCGAAAGTGCTGACGCCGGGATTGTCCGCACGAGCAGC
The DNA here is from genome assembly GCA_964354135.1 of uncultured Planctomycetaceae bacterium. Taxonomy (GTDB): domain Bacteria; phylum Planctomycetota; class Planctomycetia; order Pirellulales; family Thermoguttaceae; genus CAYGZA01. The sequence continues at coordinate 1,048 of CAYGZA010000484.1, read as the reverse complement.
CGACCCAGCCACAACAATGTCGTCCTGGTACGCGCCACTCGGGTAAACCGCCACCGCGTAGGCCCAGTCTTCACCCGCGTGGTTGGTGATGACTACTCCCCCGCTGCCAAAGGTACCGTCAAGGGTGCCGTTGTCGTTGTACCGCGCGAGGGCAAAGTCGTCGTTATAGGCGCCGTTGGGATCATGCGCGTACCCTACCGCCAGGATCTTCCCCTGCTGCATCGTCACGTCTGAGAGACTAGACGCCGTCTCACCCAACAACTGCGGAGTCTTCACGATGCCCGTGCCATTGAAGCTGGTATCGAGTTGCCCCGCGGGCGTGTAGCGGGCCAGTGCGAAACCGGCGGGCGCGGGGTTGGACAGCCCGCCGCTGACCCCTCCCGCCACGATCTTGCCGTCGGGCTGAACAACGACCCCATGGATCACGTCGAGGCCGCCGAGGTCCGTCTGGACTGTGCCGTATGTCGCGCTTTTTTTGTTAACCTGTTGGTAGTTGAACGTGTTGTCCAGGCTTCCGGTGGAGGTGTACCGGGCCAGCGCGAAATTGGCTCCATAGGTCAACGCCTGACTCGCGTAGCCCGCCGCCACGATCCGACCTCCGGAATAAGCCGCGACGCCTTGGGCTTCGCTCTGGGCGTTACTGCGGGGCGAGTCCAGGCACTGGAATTGCGTTGTGACAACCCCTCCCGTTCCGAAGCTCGGGTCCAACACCCCGTTGCCCTGATACCGCAGGACGGCCAAGTTGCGGTACTGTCCGGACTTGGTGGAGCCGCTTGACTGACCGGCGACCACGATGTTGCCCGTCGCGGAGTCCAGGAAACTCGCGGGGGCCCAATCCGATGTCGCTGTGCCGATGGAAGTGACGACCACGCCGGGAAGTGGACTGACCGATGATAGCAGTTCGCGCATTTCGAGGCGCTCGAAGGATGCACGGCGCGCACCCGGCCGCTTGCGGGCCGCCCCGACTCCGGGACCGCTTCTCCCCCGGGCCCGGCAAAGGGCCCTGGCTTGGGCAAACAAAGACGTCAACAACATGGCTTGGTCTCCT
>CAYGZA010000483.1:0-3482 GCA_964354135.1 uncultured Planctomycetaceae bacterium | reverse complement strand
ACCCTAACTTAGCAAAAGGCTGTGACTTGCGCCTATTTCAACGGTATTGTCCCTAACCCCTAGCCCCTCGTCTCTGGCGCAGCCCATCCTTCGGCGATCTCAAGGGCCTTCAGCAGTCCGCGGGCCTTGTTGAGGGTCTCGTTCCATTCGTTGGCCGGGACGCTGTCGGCGACGATCCCGGCCCCGGCTTGGACGTACGCCCTGTCGCCCTGGACGACGATGGTCCGCAAGGCGATGCAGGTATCCATGTTGCCGCTGAAGTCGAAGTAGCCGACGGCCCCGGCGTAGGGGCCGCGGCGGTGCGGCTCCAGCTCGTCGATGATCTCCATGGCGCGGACTTTTGGGGCCCCCGAGACGGTTCCCGCCGGCAGGCACGCCTGGAGCGCGTCGAAGGCGGTCTTGCCGGGGGCCAACTCGCCCGAGACGTTCGAGGTGATGTGCATCACGTGGCTGTAGCGCTCGATGGTCATCACGTCGCTGAGCTGGACGGAGCGAAAGCGGGCCACGCGGCCGACGTCGTTGCGGCCCAGGTCCACCAACATCACGTGCTCGGCGCACTCCTTGGGGTCGGCCAGGAGTTCCTCGGCCAGGCGGCGGTCTTCCTCGTCGGTGGCCCCGCGGCGGCGGGTGCCGGCCAGCGGCCGTGTGGTGATCTGACCGTCCACCACGCGGACCATGACCTCGGGGGAGCTGCCCACCAGGGTCACGCTCGGCGTGCGGACGTAGAACATGAACGGGCTCGGATTGACCACCCGCAACGCGCGGTACACCGCAAACGGGTGAACCCGTAGCGGGACTTCCAGGCGCTGGCTGATGACCACTTGGAAGATGTCGCCGGCACGGATGTACTCGACGCAGCGGTCGATGGCCCGCTGGAAGTCGGCCTGGGTGAAGTTGGATTGGTAGGGGATGACGGGCTGGCCCTCCACGGCGATGTCGACCGGCGGGAGATCACAGGGGTTGTCGGCCAACTGGGCGACCAGGGCATCGACGCGGCGGCAGGCATCGTCGTAGGCCGATCTGCGGTCGGACCCGGACTTGTCGAGCCGCGCCATCGCCACCACGACGATCGTCTTGGCGACGTGATCGAAGACCACCATCTGATCGTAGAAGGCGAAGGCCAGGTCGGGGACCTGGCGGTCGTCCGGCGGGGCATTGGGGAGGTGCTCGAAGTAGCGCACGGTGTCGTAGCCGGCGTAGCCGACCGCGCCGCTGCAAAACGGGGGAAGCTCGGGGAGCGTCGCCGCGCGGAACGACTCCACGCGCCGCCGCAGCTCTTCGAGCGGATTGGCGGACTGCAATTGGCGGGTCACCAGGAGCGGGGCCCCGGAGGCGGCGATCCCGGACGGCGAGCTGAGCGTCACCCGGCTCGCGTGCGCCTCGATCTCGAAAAACGGATGGGTGGCCAAGAAGCTGTAGCGGCCCACCTTCTCCCCGCCGATGACGCTCTCGAACAAGCAGGCGCAGCGGCCGGCGTCGATCTTGTGGAACGCGGAGACAGGCGTCAGGGAGTCGCTCACCAGGCGGCGGTACACGGGAACGAGATCGGCGCCCTCGGCCAGTTGGCAAAAGCGCCGGAAATCGGGGTAATGTCGGTCGGCAGCGGCATTCATGGAAACGTGACGTTGCGGGCGGCGTTCGTGACGCGGAAGCACCTCGTTGCGATAGTCCCGGACCCCCAACCAGCTTAGCAGTTGGTGTCTGGAAGGGCAACCGAGAGCGGAGCCCCGCACTCGCCTTGACACCCCCGGGGGCGATGATAGAATCCTGGTGAAGGGTCCATCTTTCCCAAGTCCTCCCGTTGGACTGGGGCAGAGCGGGTTTCGGCTTTTCCCGCTGCCGGCTGCCTGTGCGGCGAGTTCCGGCAACCCGAGAACGGCATTTAGTGGACGTACGGTTATGAAGTGCCAGAAGTGCGACAAACCGGCCACGTTCCACATCACCGAGCTGACCGGCGGGAAGCCCCAGGAGCTTCACTACTGCGAGGATCATGCGCGGGAGTACCTGACGCAGTCGGGCGGTGAGCCGGCCGGCGCTTCGAGCATGGCGGCCGCCCTCGCCCAGCACATGGCGCAGCAGATGACCGTCGGCCAAACGGCCGAGGAATTGGCCCGACTGGACCAGCAAACCTGCCCGGTGTGCGGGATCACGTTCCACGAGTTCCGCAGTCAGGGGCGGTTGGGCTGCCCGCACGATTACGAGGCGTTCGCAGCCCAGTTGGAGCCGCTCCTGTTGAACATCCACGGGGAGAGCGAGCACGTGGGCAAGGTGCCCAAGCGCTGCCCGGGAGGAAGCGAAAAGCGCACGCAACTGATTCGAATGCGGCGGGAAATGAACGAGGCCGTCACTCAGGAGGAGTACGAGCGGGCCTCGCGGCTTCGCGACGAGATCCGCCGCATCGAAGAGGCAAGCCAATGACCATCCCCTTCGCCGCTCCGGCCGGAGATGCCGGGGGCGGCGAGGTAAGCCGATCAATGGGTAGTCCCGTGGAACTCGACGATCTGACGAGGAGTTGTGGCGAATGGCTGCGGGGCTCCGGCCCCGAGTCGGATATCGTCATCTCCAGCCGCATCCGTCTGGCCCGCAACCTGGCCGACTATCCGTTCATCAGCCGAGCCAGCGAGCAGGACCGCACGCGGATGGAAAAGGACCTGCGGGAATGCCTGATGAGCTCCGAGCAGGCCGCACGCCTGCTCTACGTCGACCTGGAGCGGCTGACCGGGGTCGACCGCCAGTTCCTCGTGGAGCGGCACCTCATCAGCCGCGAGCACGCGGAAAGCAGCGGTGCCCGGGCGGTCGCCATCGACCGGGGAGAGCAGTACAGCGTGATGGTCAACGAAGAGGATCACTTGCGGATCCAGGTGATGCACAGCGGCCTGGACCTTCGCGAGGCCTGGGAGCAGATCAACCGCATCGACGACCTGGTCGAGTCGCAGTTCACCTACGCCTTCCACCCGAAGCTCGGCTACCTTACCGCCTGCCCCACGAACGTGGGCACGGGGATGCGGGTGAGCGTGATGCTCCATCTGCCGGCCCTGGTGCTCACGCGGCAGATCGAGAAGCTCTTCCGCAGCCTTCAGAAGATCAGCCTGGCGGTCCGCGGGCTTTACGGCGAGGGCTCGCAGGCGATGGGCGATTTCTACCAGATCAGCAACCAAATCACCCTCGGCAAGAGCGAAGGCGATCTGATCAAGCAGGTCGAGGACATCGTCCCGACGATCATCAACTACGAGCGGCAGGCCCGCGACCACCTCATCCGCGAGGCCCACGAGACCCTTCACGACCGCGTGAGCCGGGCCTACGGCATCCTCCGCACCGCACAGACGATCAGCTCCGAAGAGACGATGCACTTATTGTCGAGCGTGCGGATGGGGGTCAACCTGGGGCTGATCGAGGACCTGGAGATCCCCAAGGTCAACGAGCTCTTCATCCAGACCCAGCCGGCCCACCTGCAGAAGATCTCCGGCACCGAGCTCGACACC
>CAYGZA010000482.1:0-3492 GCA_964354135.1 uncultured Planctomycetaceae bacterium | reverse complement strand
TCACCGGCGGCACGTTGATCAGCGAGGACCTGGGGATCAAGCTGGAGAACCTCACCCTGGGTCACCTCGGCCGGGCCAGGAAGATCACCGTCGACAAGGACAAGACGACGATCGTCGAGGGCGGCGGGAAGCCGTCGGAGATCAAGGCCCGCGTCGATCAGCTCCGCAAGATGATCGACGATACCGACAGCGACTACGACCGCGAGAAGTACCAGGAGCGCCTGGCCAAGATGAGCGGCGGGGTGGCCGTGATTCAGGTCGGCGGAGGCACCGAGGCGGAGATGAAGCAGACCAAGGGGCGGGTCGAAGACGCCCTCCACGCGACCCGGGCGGCCGCCGAAGAAGGCGTCGTGCCCGGCGGCGGCGTGGCCCTGCTCCGGTGCCGCGACGCGGTGGAGAAGGTCCGCGCCAGTGCCCGCGGGGACGAGAAGATCGGCGTCGACATCATTCTCCGCGTGCTTGCCACCCCGTTGCGGCAGATTGCCGCCAACTGCGGCCTGGACGGCTCGGTGATCGCCGACGAGCTGGCCGACAAGCCGGCCGGCACCGGCTACGACGCCAACACGGGCAAGTACGTCGACATGTTCAAGGCGGGAATCATCGACCCGCTGAAGGTGGTGCGCTCGGCCCTGGAGAATGCGTCCAGCATCGCCGGGCTGATGCTGACCACGGAAACGCTGGTCACCGACTTCAGCGCGGACGACAAGAAGAAGCGGCGCGTGGAGGGGAGCGTCCGATAAGGGACCTTCCCGCCGGGGGTGTCGAAGTTGGTGGAGCACGGGGCCACCTCTGGCAGGGGGTGGCCCGTTTGGGCTTAGGCCGGCAATTCACGGGTTCGCCCGTCGGTATGGACCCGCACGCAGGAACCCATGCCCTAGAATTGAGAAAGACCCCTGCAACCTGGCCATGGTGACAATGGCGGGCAAGCGCGACTATTACGAGGTGCTCGGGGTCGACCGTTCGGCCTCCGACTCGCAGATCTCCGAGGCGTACCGGAAGCTCGCGCTGAAGCACCATCCGGACCGCAATCCGGGCGACGAAGAGGCGGTGAGCCACTTCAAGGAAGCGGCCGAGGCATTCGAGGTCCTCAGCCACCCGGAGAAGCGGGCCCGCTACGACCGCTACGGTCATGCCGGGCTTGAGGCCGGGGGCGGGGCGCCGCACTTCCGCGACGTCCACGAGATTTTCGAGGCCTTTAGCGACATTTTCGGGAGCGGGCTCTTCGGCGACCTGTTCGGCGGAGGGCGCGGCGGCCGGCGACGGCGTGCCGGGGCCGACGTCCGCTGCGACGTAACCTTAGACCTGCGCGAGGCCGCTAGCGGCGTCACGAAGACGATCCAGTTCGAGCGGCACGAGACCTGCTCCACGTGCGCCGGCAGCGGGGCCAAGCCCGGCACCGAGCCGGAGCGCTGCCGCTATTGCGGCGGCCGCGGCCGGGTGGTTCAGTCCACGGGGATCTTCTCCCTGCAAACGACCTGCCCGGCCTGCCACGGCGAGGGCAGCGTGATCCGCCACGCGTGCGCCGATTGCCGCGGCTCCGGCTACGTGCCGGCGAAGGTGACTCGCGAGATCAAGATCCCTCCGGGGGTCGACAGCCAATCGCGGCTGCGGATTCCCGGAGAGGGAGAGCCTGGGCCGAACGGCGGCCCGCGGGGCGACTGTTACTGCTTCATTAGCGTCCGGCAGCACCCCCTCTTCCAGCGGGACGGCCGGCACCTGATCTGTCAGGTGCCGATCAGTTACTCCCAGGCGGCATTGGGCACGCAAATCAGCGTGCCGACCCTCGACGGCTGCGAGGAGCTGGAAATCCCCCGCGGCACGCAAAGCGGCGAGATCTTTCGTCTCAAAGGCCGCGGCATGCCCGATCCCAGGCATCGCACCCGCGGCGACCTGGTGGTCCAGGTCTTCATCGAGGTCCCGAAGCGGCTCAGCGCGGACCACGAGCGCATCCTGCGGGAGCTGGCCGACGTGGAAAACAGCAACGTCTCCCCCGAGCGGAAGAGCTTTTTCGCGAAGCTGAAGGAGTACTTCCAGACCGGGTGAACGGCGAGGACAGGCGGAGGGCGATTGATGGGACACAAAGAGCGCAAGCATGGCGGCGGAGAGACCAGCGGCGGCGATCCAACCGCGGCGGCCCAGGGCCTCGCGCCAATGCCGCCGCCGGCAGAGTCTCCGCCGCCGGGTCAGGAGGAACCCGCCGCGGTCGCGGTGGAGGCACGTACTGCGGCCGGCGAGGAGATCGAGCGGCTCCGCGCCGATCTGGCCGCGGCCAAAGACCGCGAGCTCCGCAGTCGGGCCGAGCTGGAAAACTACCGGAAGCGCGCCGCGCGGGAGATGCAGGAACAGCTCCGATACGCTCAGTTGCCGCTGATGCGCGACATCCTCCCGGCGCTGGACAACGTGAAGCGGGCCATCGAGGCCGCAGAGAAAACCCACGATGCCGCCAGCCTGCTGGAGGGGATCAAACTGGTGGCCCAGCAGCTCCAGGACGCCCTGCGGCGGCACCACTGCACGCCGATCGAGGCCCTCCACGTCCCCTTCGATCCGAATCTCCACGAAGCCATCTTGCAGCAGCCGTCCGATCAGTTCCCCGCCAACACCGTCGTGCAGGAAACCCAGGCCGGATACCGATTGCACGACCGGGTGGTGCGGCCCAGCCAGGTGGTGGTCTCGACCGCCGCGGTCCAGCCGCAGCCCGCGCCGGCGAGCGGGGACGGAGAGCCGCAATAGTCAAGCCAGAGAACCCGAGGAATGCCCTTATGCCGACGTACGATTACCTCTGCGACGCCTGCGAGCACCGCTTCGAGCTGTTCCAGCCGATTACCGAGAACGCCAAACGGAAGTGCCCCCAGTGCGGCCGGCGGAAGCTGCGGCGGCTGATCGGCCCGGGCGCGGCGATTGTGTTCAAGGGCTCGGGGTTTTACAAGACCGACTACCGTTCAGAGTCCTACAAGAAGGCGGCCGCCGCGGATAGCGGCTCCGGTACGGGTACCGGCGCCACCCCCGGCGCCAACGGCCAGTCGGACGCCAAGACCGGCGGCCAGGCCAAGAAGCCGGAGCCCTCTGCCGCGGCCGATAAGTCCTGATCCGCATGTCTTCCGTTCGTTGTCCGGTTTGCGGCAAGTCGTTTCACCCGGACCATACCCCGGCGATGCCCTTCTGCAGCCGGCGATGCCGGGACATCGACCTGAAGCGGTGGCTCCAGGAGGAGTACGGGCTGCCGCAGGAAGGGGAACCGGAGGCCGAGGAGCCGGAACCGCCGGCCGCCGGTCCCGAGGGCTGATTACCCTCCGCATTTTTCCTGCCGAAAACGGCGGGGGGCTATGGCCCCTAGTTGCAAGGGCAATCCAGGTTCATATAATGCCGGGAGTCGCGAGGACAGTCCATTCCACAAGCCGAGGGGGAGCACGCCCATGACGAACGACGACCGTGAGACGTTGCGGAATATCGCCTGGTCGGAGATGTTTCCGTGGCTGAAGTTGGCCCGCTGCT
>CAYGZA010000481.1:0-3499 GCA_964354135.1 uncultured Planctomycetaceae bacterium | reverse complement strand
CAAAGATACCGACCGCGATTTCTACATGACCGCCGGAGAGGCCAAGCAGTACGGCATCGTCGACGATATCCTCACCAAGCAGAAGGTGGAAGCGGATGAGGATGCGAAGTGAGAACAGACAGCAGGTAGTAGGCAGTGGGCAGTGGACAGTAGGCAGTGGCCGGAGGACACCTATCAAGACCCGACAACCTCCGCTCTAATCCCTAATCCCTCATCCCTAATCCCTCATCCCTCATCCCTCCCCATGACTCTCATTCCGTTTGTCATCGAGAAGAGCGGCCGCGAAGAGCGGGCGATGGACATCTACAGCCGCCTGCTCAAGGACCGCATCATCTTCCTCGGCTCCGGGATCACCGACGACGTGGCCAATTCCGTCGTGGCCCAGCTCCTCTTCCTTCAGGCCGAAGACTCCAAGGCCCCCGTCAACTTGTACATCAATTCCCCCGGCGGCAGCGTCACCGCCGGCCTGGCCATCTACGACACGATGCAGTTCGTCAGTTGCGACGTGGCCACGTACTGCGTGGGCCAGTGCGCCTCGATGGCCGCCGTGCTCCTGGCTGCCGGAACCAACGGCAAACGCTTCGCCCTGCCCAACGCCCGCATCCTCATCCACCAGCCCATGGCCGGCATGGAAGGCAGCGCCGAAGACATCATGATCCACGCCAAGGAGTTTTCCAAGATCAAGGAGCGGCTCAACAAGATCCTGCTCAAACACACGGGGCATCCCCTGGAGAAGATCGAGAAGGATACCGATCGCGACCGCTTCATGTCGGCCGACGAGGCCCGCGAGTACGGGCTGATCGACCACGTGGTGGAGCACGTCGGGGATCGTTGACGCACGGAGGTCGTAAGCGGAAGGATCCGGCGCCGGGTCGACCGGCGGAATTGCTTTTCACACGCATCTCGTCGGCCCAACCGGCAGTCCAGCCCCGTTGAATTGATGGGTGGCACGGGCTGCTCGTCAGCCCGTGCTAAGCACTGGCAGGCAAGCTGCCAGTGCCACCCGACCGATTATGCGCGAGGGCACTATGAAAGCGTGGCAATTGGCCGTTTTCTGCCTGGCTGGTCTGATCGCGGCAGGATGCCGTACCGACCCCGCCATCACGCAGTTGGAGCGGGAATCCCGCCACTTGGAGGACCACATCTACGATCTGCAGGACGATCTGGAAAAGACCGAGGCGGACCTCCAGAAGTGCCGCCGCGAGAACGAGAAGCTGCGGACCGGCTACCAGCGGCCCTCGGGCCGCGAGGAGACGCCCGCCGACACCGCGCGGCCGCCGGCACTCCGCGGCCCCGAGTTGACGCCTCCCCGAAAAGTGCCCGTCTCTCCCAACGGCATCGACGACCTGCCGGTCCCCAAGGTCGAGATGCCGTCGAAGCCGCTCCCCGAGGGTGAGATCCCGAAGACGTTCCTGCCGCCCGGCCCGAAATCGCGGCAACTGCCCGCCGCGCCCAAGGAGGGCGAGTCGCTTTTAGAACCCCGAAAGCTCCCGATGCCCGGGTCCGGCCAAACCGATGGCAAGGGGAAAACGTCTCAGATCGCGCCCCTCCGCAATCCGGATGTCGTTCTCACTGCCGGCGAGGCACTCGCGGCTGGCGCCGACAACATCCGGGTGGACCGCATCGCGCTCAACCGCTCGCTGACCGGCGGCTGGGACCTGGACGGCCGGCCCGGCGATGAAGGGATCGTCGTGCTGGTCGAGCCGCGGGATGCGGCAGCCCGATCGGTCGCGGCGCCGGCAGCCGTCTCGGTCGTCCTCTTGGACCGCGGCTTGCCGGGCGATGCCGCCCGCGTGGCCCGATGGGATCTCACCGCCGGGCAGGCGGCGACGCTCTTCCGCCGCACGCCGTCGGGAGACGGCATCTATCTGGAGTTGCCCTGGCCGGCGGCGGCGCCGGTTCACGGCCACCTGCACCTCTTCGTCCGCTACACGACCCGCGACGGCCGCAAACTGGAGGCCAACCGGGAACTGGATATCGCCCTGGAGGGCCAACCGGCGCACGACGCAGCGGAGGTGGCCGCCGTCGAGACGCCTTCCCAGACTTCGCGGCCGGGCACCGCGTGGCAGGCCAGACCGGCGGAGAAGGGGTCGGCCGAAAACGAGCCGGGAGCCGTTTCCCCCGCCGCCGACTCGACTCCTGCTCCTCTCCTTCAAGAGAAAACGACTCCCGACACCGTTCCCGTCCGCACCGCAACCAAGACGCCGCGGCCCGTCTGGTCTCCCTATCGCCGGTAGCCCCAGGTGGCACGGGCATCCTGCCCGTGCGTGGCCGTGGCACTGGCGAGTGTCAGTGCCAACCTACGCTTCCAAGCTCCTGCCTCGCCGGCGCATCCAATTGGTCTCGACCAGATGGTGGACTGGCGACTGTCGTCCTCGAATGACTCGCCGGGGTTGTGGGGCCGCCGGCATAGGACGTATAATGAAGGGCAGTGGTTTGGACCGGTCTGGTCGCATGAACTTCGTGCGCAGGGGACACACGTGAAGACAGCCGAAGTCGTGGAGATTGGCGGCGCTCAGGCCGTTAAGCTGCCGGAAGAGTCTCGTTTCCAGAGCGACACCGTTTCGATCCGCCGGGAAGGAGAGGCGGTGATTCTGGAGGCGGTGAAACCGGCCACTTGGCCGGAAGGCTTTTTCGAAGCGATCCACATCAAGGATCCGCGGTTCTCGCGCCACGATCAAGGCACAGCCCCGGCGGTTCCCTCGTTGGATTAGACTCCCCGTACTGCGATGCGCTACCTGCTCGACAGGGGCGGGGAGAATCGCCATAATAGTATGGAGACGACGGACGAAGGCCGTGGCTGTGAGATTGGAGAAGACCATGCAGTTGACTCCTGAGGCAATCTTGGATGCGGCCTTGCACCTAACGGAGAGCGAGCGGTTGACCCTCGTTTCTCGACTCCTGGAGACGGTCCCGACCGAGGACGTTGCGGTATCCCTCGACGATCCGGCTCTTGCGGAGGAATTGGAGCGTCGGTTTGCCGATCGCGAAGGGAGCGTGGCGTGGTCTGACCTGCGGGCGGAAGGGTGATGCCGTCGTCATGGTCGTTGCCGTAGCCCATACAAGCCGCCGACCCGGCTACTGGCGCCGCCGCAAGTAAGCGACCCGTTAAGCGGCCGCAGGTCACGACGAGGCGATCCAGGTGGCACGGGCATCTTGCCCGTGCTTGGCCATGGCCCTCATCCTCCATCCCTCATCCTTCATCCTTTCCCTTCATCCCTCGCCCCTACTTTCCTATACGCCCTTACCGTAGAATAGTTCCTTTGCGTGGGTCACCGATCCTCCAGCGGGTCATCGGCCATGACTCCCACTGATTTCGTCGCCAAGTGGCAAAACGTGCGGCTGAGCGAGCGGAGTGCCTGCCAGCAACATTTTTGCGATCTCTGCGACGTGCTGGGCCACCCCAAGCCGGCCGAGGCCGATCCCGAGGGCACCCATTTCACCTTCGAGCGCGGCGTTCGCACCGTGGAGGGATCCCAGGGCTGGGCCGACGTCTGGA
>CAYGZA010000480.1:0-3504 GCA_964354135.1 uncultured Planctomycetaceae bacterium | reverse complement strand
CCATTGGGCGTGATTCAGGCAGAAAGCGCTCGTGGCATACACGGCCATCCAGGGCACCAGGAACAGGCCCGTATACAAGTGGAGCCACCGCATCAGCCGGTCCGTCCGCACCCATCCACTCTGACCCATGCACTTCTCCTTCTCATTTTTTGCCGGCAGGCGCATGCCCGTCTCGCTGGGCTCCCCGGCTCGACGGGCCGCGTTGGATTGTGGTGTGCCACTGCTTGGAACAAGCAGTGCTTCCCATGCGACTCGCCAACCAGTGCGGGGCCAGAACTGCCTGCGCGGTGAACGCTCCAGCCACCAGTCCTCATCGAGGCCACCCCCCCCAGGCCCTGCCATTGGCCCCGTTATCTCAACCGGTGCCCCGGAAGGCAAGCCACACTGCCCCCATTGACTCCCCGCGCAAAGCTGGTAGACTGGCAGCCGATGAAGGGGCATCCCTCCGCGGGTCGGCACCATGATCCCGCCCCTTCTTCAACCACTGAACCGCCCGTTCCCGAGCCTCCGCCCGGGAGCGCGCTCACCCGGAAGCTCCGCTTCCGGCGGACAAGTGACCGGAGTCACACGCTTCGCCACTGCATGACGTGAAGCTCCGTCGGAGCGACGTGAAGCCGACGCTTCGCAACGGGACAGAACCTGACGGCGGGGAGACGAGCGCCTGTCGAAGACATTGCGAGCGCATATTCGCCCAACGAGATGAAGGAGTAGACAATGACCGACGAACCGTCCATGCCGCCGGCGCAACTGGACAGCGATGGCTACGCGCCAAACCTCGGCCGAGCCTACGAGTTGCTCGAACAGCTCCTTTCTAAGAACCACGGCGTCACTAGCAGCATCCAGTTGAAGCGAGCGCTCATCACGAAATTGGGCATCCAGGAGCCAGATGCACGATATTGACAGGAGGATGACGGCAATGCGACAGCAACTTGTCCTGGTGTTTTGCTGGGTTGTCATGTTCGGAAATGTAGCGATAGTGGTTGCAGCCCCCGGGATAGCCCTTTGTTATCGCGACCTGCTGCCGCTCGAAATCGAGGCATCTGTCGTTGCAGTCTTGTCGTTCTGCTGCGCTCTGCTTTTGAGAGGAAGGGTCGTCAAGTCACTTCGGGCGTCCCCATCTACCTATTCTAAGGACAGGAAACGTGAACACGAAGAAGAGGGCAAGAGACGGTGACACCCATCGAATCTGGGAGAACGGGAAACGGAAACGGAAAACGGGACAGGTCCGATATTGACAAGATGGGCAAGGTGACCACCTACGGCTACGACGCTGCCAATCGCCTCACGAGCGAGACCGACCCGCTCGGTGAAAAAAGGGGTCAGAACTATTTATGGTAGTTTGGGCGGTGTGGGACCCGTAGCCGTTCAAGGTCCAGTCCACGCTGGACGGTCAGAGCCTAAACGGCGCTGCCATGAATCTGAATTGGCGGCCCAGGGAAGTCAAGCCAATGGACGGGCGGCCCCCCCAAGAAATCTCAGTTCTGCCATCGGTGCTCCTCCCGATGTCCTCCAAAGGCACGAGGGCATAAGATCAGTTACTCGTCTTGTCCTCCGCTTCCCGCCGCGTCTGGTGGTTCAGCCTGTAATGATCCCCAGAGCTCCCCGTACTTCTCCCTCACGAACGGCTGCAATTGGTCGGCGAAGTCGGCGGGGAGGCGGAGAAGCCGGATCAGCTCTTGCACGTCGGCTAGGTCTCTCAGCCGCCCAGGGGCGCGCTGGGTGCCACGGGCTGCTTGTCAGCCCGTGAAGACCGCGGCCAAGGCAAGTTCAGCACCGGCGGACAAGCCGCCAGTGGCACCCGCGCGCCGAGCCTCCCGCCGCGCCCGACGCACCCTTTGGCGCGCTGCCAATTCCTCCCCGCTTTTGATACAATCCCCAACAGCGGGACGCCTGGGGCGCCGGTGATGCTCTATGGCTCAGTTCCACGACGTTTTGCCGCCCATCGCTGCGGACGGAGGAATTCCAGTATGGGTAATCACCGAGAGGAATCCGAAACCGGAAGCCCGAGGCCCGAAGATCGTACTCGGCTTCGACTATGGTGTGTCCTGCTGGCGGTTTGTTGCGCGGGGTCTGCCGCGGCCCAAGGGACCCGGCTTGATGCCGTCTCGCCGGTTTTCGAGCTTCGGAAAGGGGAGCGATACTTTCGGGTCGCTGGCTCGCCCGCGTTCGTCCTGGGACGCAACCCGGTCGGCGTAAGCGTCGAAGCCTATGCGGAGCACTTCAAGAATGCCGCCGCCGCGGGGGAGCAATTCGTGCGTATTCATTTCACCTACAGCCCGGCGGGGGAGAAGGCGGGGGAAATCCACCCAGACGTGCTCAAGGGGTGGGACGCCGTGCTGGACGCTGCCGAGAAGCATCACCTGGCCGTTCTGCCGGTGCTGGGAATATGGTCGGATTGGAATGACGGCAGCCACGGGGAAACCTGGCATACGTGGGACAAGAACCCGTTCAGCGCGACCGTGGGTGGGCCGGCGAAGCGGCCCAGCGAGTTGTTGGGTGACACGATGTGCCGCAAGCTCTGGCTCCAGCGGCTGGAGACGTTTGTGAGGCATTGGGCGCCCCGCCGGTGCATTGTCGGCTGGGAGATCTTCTCCGAGGTCGATCTTATCACCGGCGCGACGGAGGACCAGGCAGTCGCGTTTGCCCATCAGGCGGCGGCGGTTGTCCGAGCAGCCGACCCGGCTCATCGGCCGACCACCCTCTCCCAGGCCGGGGTCAACGCGTGGCCCAAGCTCCTGCGGAGCGATGCGGTAGAGATCGTCCAGGTGCATCCGTACGCGGCCCATCCGTTCCGCGGGCACCTGGATGATCTGATCCTCAGTAGCGTGCGGGAGCGGCTGCAGACGTACGGCAAGCCGGTGATGATCGGCGAATGCGGGCTGGACTGGGCGCCGCCGCGCGGCACGCTCGACGTTGCTCCGAGAGCCGAGGTGGGGATTCGCCATGCGATCTGGGCGTCGGTGGTCTCCGGCGCGATGAGCGGGCGGATGCTCTGGTGGCAGGATGGCTACGACAAGCTTGAGAAGGCGGACCTGTGCCGGCACTACGAGCAGGCGGCGGCCCCGGCAGCGGCGTTCGTCAAGGGGATTGACTACACGGGCTTCGCACCGGTTGCGTGCGAGGCTCCAGGCGTGAAGGGGGCCATGCTCGGCAACAATCGCACGGTGATCGGCTGGTTCCGGGACGCTCGTTGCGTCCCGCCTGAGTGGCCGATGAGGAAAGTGAGCGGCCAGGAACTGACACTCATCGGGCGCGCAGGGGTATGGAAGGTCGAGTTTGCCGACACGATGAGCGGCAAGGTCATTGACACGCGCACCGTGCAGGCGGAGAAGCAGCAGTTGAAAATCCTGCTGCCGGCATTCGAGGGATCGATCGCGTTGAAGTTGACGGCGTCGCGGGAGTAACGCCGGGCAAAGAACAACTCTCCAGGTGCAAAAAATGCGGGGTAAATAGGGTTTCACGATTCCGGGAGGGCGAGGCTCCTGCCGAGCCGGGCAGAACACG
>CAYGZA010000479.1:0-3512 GCA_964354135.1 uncultured Planctomycetaceae bacterium | reverse complement strand
CGGCAATCCGTTGCCAATCCATTCCCTCGGGGCCCAGGGCCTCAAAGATGGCCAGGGCATGGTCCCAGTCCTCTTCGATGTCGACGGTCAATCGCACGTCCTCGCGGTCGATCTGCTCGGGCACGGGGATGAGGCGGAGGCGGAACTTCTCCGGGTGGGAATAGAGGTACCGCGTGACCGACTCGCGGTCGGCCGTCGAGGTCGCTCGCTTGGCCGCCCGCATCAGGGCCGTGGCGCGGAACCACTCCGCGTACACGCCCACCGGCGCGAGGATCGCGGGCCGGCCGTCGCGCGAGCAGTAGCTCACGTAGTCGCACTCCGGGTGGGCCTCGGCCGTGAGCACGAGCCGGTCGATCAGCGCCGGGTCGATGAAGGGGCAGGCCGCGCCGATCCGCACGGCCGCCTCCGCGGGGTACTTCTCCAGGGTCGCGAGAAAGCACCCCAAGGGGTCCGGCCTTGCGGCCACGAAGACCGGCACGTCGGGCGGCACCAGCCGGCCGACGAATTGGTTCTCCGCCGCGTCGCAGGTGACGACGATCACGCCGCTGAGCCGCTGGCACTCGGTGGCCCGGCGGACGATCCACTCGAGCACCGCCTTCCCGCCCAGCCTGCGCGAGGCCCGCGACCGCTCCAGGGGCGTGCGATAACACGCCTCGACGATCCCCAGGGTCCTGAGCATCCTGTCACCCCCTCGCTTTGTCGCCCATCCGTTCCGGCGCAAGGAAGGTCCCGGCGTAGCCGAAGCCTAGCACGTTTGCCGCAAAGCGTCAAGGTTGGCCCCGTGCTAGCGTTGCTAGCACGCTGCGGCGCGGCCGGCCATCGACAACTCATCTTGGCCCCGCAGGTCCCCCGCGGCTAGAATCCGCGCCGCCGCGTGGAATGCGTGACGTGGGGCGAGCACTTCCGGCAGGTAGAAGAGGCATTCCCCGCCGGTCTCACGATGGAGTCGCCGGTCCATGGACGATTTGCGACCGCCCCCCGCAGCCCCGCAGAACCTGCTGGTAACCGGCGTGGACGGGATGCTGGGCGGAAACCTGGCCACGGCCCTGGCCGATCGGGTGAGCGTCCTCGGGCTGTACTGCGATCGGCCCGTGTCGCTTGAAAGATGCCCGGCTACGGCCTGGGACCCGGCCAACGTCGCAGCCGTCCGCCGCCTGGTCTTGAGAAACGCCGCCCGCTGGATCATCCATTGCGGCGCCTTGGGCCACGGAAGCTGGGACGTGCCGCCCCCCAGAGACCGGCTGGAAGCGGAAGCAGGCATCTGGGCGATGCTGGCCGAGGTGGCCGAAAGGGCGGGGGCTCACCTGACGGTCATCTCCACCGATGCCGTTTTCGCCGGGCCGCGGATGTTCCACGAGGAACAGTCTCTGCCTCTTTGCGAGGAGCCGCGTGCCCTGGCGGCGCGCAAGGCGGAACGGGCACTCCACGGCAAGAAGGCACTCATCGTGCGGACCCATGCCTACGGCTGGGGGCCCCGGGCAGCGGAGCCGAGCTTTGCCGAACGGGTTTGGCAGGCGCTGAGCGAAGGGGCCGCCTACCGCTTCGATCCCCACCGGCACGCCACGCCGATTCTGGCCGGCGACCTGGCCGACTTGCTATGGGTGGCTATATGCCGCGGACTGACGGGTCCGTACCACATCGCCGGGGCCGAGCGGACCAGCGCCTACCATTTCGCCGGCGAATTGGCGACGGCCTTCGGGTTAAGCGGCTGCGAGATCGCCTCGGCGGAAGACGTTTTCGGCTTCCCGGCCGGCGCGCCTCTGGGAGAGACCTCGTTGGACACCCGCCGCGCCCGGCTGGCATTGGGTCGCCCGATGCCGATGCTCCGCGAGGGGTTGGACCGGTTCGCGGTGCAGGCCCGAAACGGCTTCCGCGGGAAACTGCGTGATTCCGCTCCCGCGCCGGCGCTTCACCGCGACGCGGCGGAAGCAGCCTGATTGAAAGCCGATCCGGCTGGCGGGCGAGACGGCCGACCTACTGGCTGGTCGGCGGGCGAGACGCCCGCCCTACTGACTGACCGGCGGGCGAGACGCCTGCTCTACTGACTGGCCGGCGGGCGAGACGCCCGCCCTACTGGCTGGCTGGCGGGCGAGACGCCCGACCTACTGGCTCTCTCCCTCGTCGTTGGGCTGTTCGCGCCGGAGTCTGTCGAGTTTGACGGGAACGGAGAGCACGGCGTAGAACACGTCAATCATGAAGTGCAGCAACAAGAAGGCGAAGTAGGCCAGAATCGGCAGGCTGGCGGCAAAGAAGAGGGCGGCCTTCGCGAACGCCCCGGCCAGCGCCGTGGGAATCGCCGCCAGGCCGCCCAAGCCCGCGGCCCCTTGAAGGTCCAAATGGAGGTCCTTGCTGAGATCCTTCATCAGGTCGTCCAAACCGGCCGGGGCCGCCAGGCCCAGTCCGAGGCCGAGCCCGGGTTTTGCGGTTGCAGCGGCGGCGCTCGGCTGAACCCAGGCATGGACCAGGTCGATCATCCCCCAGGCAACGCCGACGCCGAACCCGACCGGCGCCAGCCGGAGCCCGAGCTTCAGCAGGAATGAAAAAGCGCCGAGAGTCTCCTCGTCCGCGCTTGCCTCGGAAGCGACGGAGAGATTCAAGGTCTCGGGGTTCAGCGCCACGACCGCCAGGTACTCGCAGATGATGAACCCGGCAACCGCGGTGGAAATCGACCAGAACGCCTTCCCGTGAATGGCGAGGATCGTCAGGCCGATCAGGACCGCCGGTCCGGCAAGGGCACACAGGATCGCGAAACAATCGAGAACCGCGCCGGAGCCCAGCTTGGCGGCACTGGCGCGGTTCAACCGCTCGGCGGCCGTCAGGAACCGCCGTGCCGCGTACTGGAGCACGGCCAGGGCCAACACCTCGACCAACGCGAGCACCGCCGGAGTGAGCACCTTGGTCTTGAGGGCCATGTGAATGTCGAATGCGGGCACGAGGAGCATCGCCACGTACAGCCCGTAGTGCCCCAACAGGGCGAACAACCGGGCCGCGGACTCGACGAACCGGGGAGTAAGCCGGCTGCGGCCCCATTCGAGGAGGTAGTCGAACAGGTGGAAGGAATCTCCTTCGCGGGACCGCTCAAAGGCGGCGGCCGAGCGCTCGAAGGCGGCCATGGGGGCCAGCGAGACCGGGGGCTCGGGCGGGAGCGGAACGGCCTTGAGCGGCGCCGACGCCTCGCCCTCAAAAAGTCCCTTCACCTTTCGCGCCGGGACCCACTCGTCCATCCCCTCGCGCCAGACCAGCTCGTCGGGGCCCAAGTCGCCGCGATCGGCAAGCTGTTTCAGCTCCGACGAGGAGACCGGGCCAAGCTGCTGCTGTCCCCGGGCGTAGTACCACTTGATCGACGTCATTGGAGATGTCCCCCGGATCCCATTGTAAGCTGGCCGAGGGCCGCCGTCAGCAGGCCGGCGGACCTCAAGGCCGGCCAACAAAAACTTCGTGCTCTCACCGCCGCATACCCTCACCCCCGGCCCCTCTCCCGCGGGCGGGCTCGGGTTGTCCCACATGCTAGC
>CAYGZA010000478.1:0-3539 GCA_964354135.1 uncultured Planctomycetaceae bacterium | reverse complement strand
CCTGCGTTGCCCTATCCTCCGCCTGAGACAAAAGCAGGATACCCAAAACGAACACGAAACACCACCCTTGACCCGTGAGAGCGTTTCAGGGATATCGTTTCGGCCAGAGCAGCGATCGCCCGCCGAATTGCTTTCGCGAGCCGAGGCCACGCCTCGACCACCCTCTCTAAGTCGGGGTCGATGTCCCCCCGCTTTTCCTTGGGAAGGCCGTGGGAAGGCGACGGCCGAAAGCTCACTTTTCCCGAGAAATACGCGGGTTTGCACGGGCTGGAAACCCCGGGGTCGAGGGTTCGAGCCCCTTCCGCTCCACTTGGCACGACCCGCACCGAATCTGGAGGTTCGGATGAGCACGGCGGGCAAACCGATTGTGATCTTGTCGCACATTGCCGCGCGTTTTGTCGGTTTGGTCCCCTGCCATTGTTGACTAAGCCCGATCCCAGGGAATAGACTGGCCGCGGGGTTCTGTTGCGGGCCACTGGGGGGAGCAGCATGCGCCGGTTCGTGCTGGAGTTCCTGGGAGGCTGTTGGCACGAAAAGAGCCTCGACAGCCACTCGCCGGACCACGATGAGGTCATTCTCGCGCAGGCGATCTACTTTCTCGTAGGGGACGGGACGATCGGCCGCAAGATCCTTGGATTGACCGCAGAAGCCATTCAGTTTGCCCGGAAACGAGAGTGGCTCTCTTCAGACCAGGCCAGAACGGACGCCGCCAAGTGCGACTACATGGTCATCGACCGCCGCGAGGAAGGGGAGCGGACGGTCGTCGTCCTCAAGCACGGCGCCAAGCCGTAGACTCGCCCCTGCGCCGCAACGCACCCGATGCCTTGGCCCCTGGGGCGCCAGGGCGCGATCACACGGGCAGAGCGATGGCGGCATCCCACGGCCAGCCCAGGCCGGCGGCCCAGCCGAGCGCCATTGTCAGAAGGAGATAGAAGCCGTACAGGAAGAAGCCGCTGCCGAAATCGAGGTCCAGGCATGCCAGCGCGGTGAGTGCCCCGGCGACCAGG
Organism: uncultured Planctomycetaceae bacterium; assembly: GCA_964354135.1. Classification (GTDB taxonomy): domain Bacteria; phylum Planctomycetota; class Planctomycetia; order Pirellulales; family Thermoguttaceae; genus CAYGZA01. The sequence goes on along the minus strand of CAYGZA010000478.1, from coordinate 2,532 downwards.
AAAGGCGGGACCACCAAGAGCCACGTCCACAGATCCCCCGTCACGCCCATTCCCGCCACGTAACTGAAAATGCCCCAGAGGGCCGCATAGCTCATTGCCAAGACGCCCGAGCGGAGGTACAGCGGCCGACCGCGATAGGGCTCCAGCTCCTCATCGTGGAGGATCGAGTAACCGGCGACGACCAGGGGCGGAGAGACGGCAATCAACCCGATCACGCGGACGATCAAGCTCTCGCGGATGGCTTCTCCGGCGAGGTAGGCCGCCAGGAAAGCCAAGAGCCCGGATGCCACGATTGCCCCGGCCGCGCCCATACGAAGCCGGATTTCCTTTCGGGCGATCGGCTTGGTAACCAGGTGCTTGGGAGGTCCGCCGGCAGTTGCGGCGGCCTCTTCCGGGCCATGGACGACGACCTCTTCTTCCTTGGTGGGGATTCGGATTGCGGTCTTGCAGTGAGGGCAGGGGCCGCTCTTGCCGGCGAACTGATCGCTGACTTGGAACCGCTTCCGGCACCCGGGGCAGACGACGAGAATCGACATCCATCAACTCGCAAATGGCAGCCCGGCCCCACGTTCCCGGCCGTCCCTAAATCGGGTCTTACGATCTCGGGAGGACCAGGCTCCTGCCGAGCCGCACTTCTGGTCGCCAAGCTCGCGCTTTGTGTCAGGCTCGGCGGGAGCCTCGTCCTCCCGGGATCGCGGAACGTCATTTAGTTTGGCAGACGGTAGGTTCGTGTCAAGTTGTTTGGGCCGCTGGGCAGCGGGCGCGGTGGGGCCTCCCCGGCGAATAATTGTTTCCCACGCTTCTGTAGAGTAGGATCTAGAATAGCGCAGTACAGCCACCCACTTCGCGGGCGTACACGGCCGGGACGAGCTGCGGGCGAGGAGACTCCCGAAGTCCGTAAGACTTCGGAAGTCGAGACGGCGTGCCCAGATTCGAGCCGCGAGTCGCACAGGCAGGGTCCACGCCCCTGCCTCCCCGGCCGCTGCGAGAGGAGCAGGGACAATGGTCATCCAGTTCCTGTGCCCTAACGGGCACAAGATTCACTGCGACGCACAACGGGCGGGCCTGGCGGCCAAATGCCCCAAATGTGGGGTGAAGTTCCGTGTCCCGGCGATGGACGAATTGGCGCCCGCCGGAACGGACGACGACACCTCGCCGCCCCAGTCGACCGCTACAGAAGAAGCCCCGGCCGTGTCGTCGTCGGGCCTGCAACGCGGACCGGCGACCGCCGCCGATCAGATCGAGTTCCTTTGCCCGAATAACCACCTCCTCCACGGGCCCGCAAAGCTCCAAGGAAGCCCGGAGCAGTGCCCCGAGTGTGGCTCGAGGTTCCGCGTCCCCTCTCCCGATGAGGTGTCTGGCGAGGACAAGCCGCACGCGGAAGGCGTGATTGTCTCCCCCTCGGGTAGCCATATTTCTATACCCCTGGAGGAGCCCGGCCGAGGGAACGACATTCATCTGTTGGGCTTGCACGCCGACCACGACGAAGCGCCGACCGCCTTGCGGGTTGCGCAGTTGGGCCAAGCGGCGACGGCGATGGCGGCCCACCCGCTTTTCGACCTTTTTTGCCGGCTCTGGCCTCTGAAGGCCCGAGGGGCAACGATCGAAGTCCGTTACGGCGATGGTCAAAGACTCAGCCCGGACCGGTTCGGCCAGAACCTCTCGGCGGGCAGTCACGCCGTGTTCGCCGTGGACGAGCCGAACGGCACCCACACGATGACTGCCGTGGCGTGGGACGCCGTCAACGTCGTGGTGATTCGCGGCGCAAGGACGCTGCCGGAAGAGATGGGGCAATGACGGCGGGCGCGCTACTGGAGCTGCTGGTCTTCGGCCAGGTCAGCCTCAGTGATCATCGTGAAGCCTTTGGCGGCCAGGGTCTCCAGGCCGGCATCGATGTTGTCGACCATGAGGGCCACTGCCGGTCGACCCCGCGGACGCACGAACAGGGGATATGCCTGGATGATATTCACCTCCGCCTGCAAGAGCGCAGTGCAGATTTGCAGCAGGCCCTGAGGCCCGGGGGGTAACTCCACGCCGATCAGATCGCTCTCGATGATCGCCAGACCGGCCCGCTCCAGGACTTCCCTCCCCTCTTCAGGGTGACTCAGAAGAAACCGTACGAACGCACACTCGGCCGAATCGGTGATCGACAGGGCCACGATACGGATCGTGGTTCCCTCGAAGCGGCGGACCACTTCGAGCAACTGCCCGACCCGATTCTCGAGGAATACGGTAAACTGCCGGATCGAAGGGTAGTTGCGGCCCCGCATGGTCGAAAGCCCGGTTCCTGAACCCTCGTCGTGACTCATCGACTTGGCCTATCCTACAAGACGGCTTGGCGACACGCTCGCGAGTGCCTAAGTTTATGCCAAATGAGTATTTCCGTCAACAGGATCGGTTCCGATGGATGCCTGGCGATTTCGCTTACGCGACTGGGGCCGGCGGCCGGGGTGCAAGCGGCGGCCAATGGTGCCTATCCCGGATTGTTCAGTGCGCCGTGAGAAGGTGTTGGTTTCTCGTGGGTGCAAGTCC
>CAYGZA010000477.1:0-3540 GCA_964354135.1 uncultured Planctomycetaceae bacterium | reverse complement strand
AACGGCCACTTCTTCCAAAACGCGAAACTCTTGAACTGAAAACGGCACTAGCGATCCGCGGGCAAAACGGCGACGTGACCGGGGCCAGCGACAAAGGGATCTCGACCAATCTGCCGCTCGGGAAGACGGAACTGATTGCCTGGTCCGACGTGGGCACGAAGGCGCCGCAAAGGCTCATCGAACTCGCCCTGGACCAGAAAAGCGCCGACGACCGGCTTGTGGCGGGCCTCCTGGCCCTGGCGTGCAACCAGCCGGCCCTGGCAGAAAAGCACTTTGACGCGGCCCGCTCCCTGGGGGCGAACATCGACGCGTACCTTGCCCCGCTTGCCGAAGCGGCCTTCGCCCGGGCAGAGAAGACGCTTGAGGGCGCGAAAGCGGCCCTTGGCCAAAAGCGACTCGACGAGGCCGGCAAGCTCTTCCAAGCGGCCGGCGCCGCGCTGGCAGACCTGGAGGCCAAGCACTCGGGACTCCCCTGGTTTGCAGCGAATAACACCGTCGTGGGCGCCGCGCGAGAGCAGGCCAAACACGGCCTCCACGAAACCGACGCCGAGCTTCTCTACGCCGAAGCGGTGCAACTCTTCAACCAAAAGGAACTCTTCGACCTCAAACCGCTGGTCGAGAAACTCAAGACCGACTACGCCCAAACCGCTCCAGTCACCGACCCGCAGCGCAAACCGACCTTCGCCGAACTGGAAAAGGCCGTCGCTAACCTCGGCAAGATCATCACCGTCCGCCTCGACGGCAAGGGCGATTTCAAGAGCATCCAAGCCGCCATCGACGCGGCGCCGCCCAAGAGCGTGATCCAGATTGAGGACAACGGCCCGTACAGCGAGAGAATCCTCATCCAGAAGGTGGGGCTCACGATCCGAGGGAAGAGAGGGTGTTGGCCGATCGTGACTTCCCTAGGCGCACCGAACGTGCCGCCGGTTAACTTGCACGATCGGCTGGTTGACATGCTCGTGCATACACGTCCCTTCGAAACAACTATGGAGCGCCTCGTGCTGCTGCACACGGCACCGAGGGCTCCCGATGCCTACTGCCTTGCCCTGAACTGGGGCACGCTGGACCTTCGTCGGGCGATACTGTACAGCACTTCTCCTCAGGGGCTGTATTGTGACCATCTAACCGCAATAGGACGTTCGCCTTGGGGCAACCGGAGGCGATTGACAGTGCCATTCACTCCCGACCCCCTTGCGTTGCCTGTGCGTCTCAGTCCCGCAGGGACATCTGACAATAGCCCAGCGATTCATCGCTGGGTAAAATGAGGCGATGAGGGGTTCTCGGAGTCCCCTTGGGGACGGTTGAAACCTTGCGCACGGGCCTACTGCCATGCCGCATTCCTTTGTGAGCGCTCTGTACCATTGTGCCTTCAGTACGAAAGGGCGGCGCAGGCTCATTACGCCCGAGCTTCAGTCTCGCCTGTGGGCTTTCATGGGCGGAATTGCCCGGGAGAACGGGATGAAGGCCATTGTGGTGGGAGGAATCGAGGACCATGTCCATCTCCTGCTCTCTCTGCCGTCCACGATGCCCGTCGCCAAGGGGATGCAATTGATTAAAGGGGGCTCCTCCAAATGGATCCACGAGACGTTCTCCGAGGGGCGTCTCTTCGCGTGGCAGGAGGGTTATGGGGCTTTCAGCATCGGCATCGCGCAAGTGGAGCGCACCGTGCGCTACATCCGCAGCCAGGCGGAGCATCACAGCAAGATGACGTTCCAGGAGGAGCTGGTGCGTTTCCTGAAGAAGCACGGGATTCCTTACGACGAGCGTTACCTTTGGGATTGAGCTTCAACCGTCCCTTCGGGACTCACATCGGGTTTGGGGCCACTCCCACCCAGCGATGAATCGCTGGGCTATTGTCACTCGTCCCTCCGGGACGTGGGTGTTGTCAGTGCCGTCGTTGAGGTGCGGCCGAGCATGGTCGCGCCGCGCCTCCGACGGCGGCGACAAGAGGCTGCCGCCCTGCGCGGAGATGATGGACATTCCCGCGTGCGTGCGAGCACGCACCCTACCGGTCTGCGCCGCAAGGGGACCCTCAAGTTCTGACCCAAGGGGTCGGGAGTCTTTTTCCCGAAGAGGCGCTGGGCTATCTTTGGGAACGGCTGGCGGAAAAAGACTCCCGACCCGAATGGCACTGTCAATCGCCTCCGGTTGCCCCAAGGCGAACGTCCTATTGCGGTTAGGAGGATTGGCGGCTACAGCAAAGCCGACCTCGCGCCCTTGTTCCGGCAGCGTTGGCACGCCGAGTTGGATCTGCGGAACATCAAGGCGACCCTGCCCATGGACGACCTGCGCGGACAAACCCCCGCGATGGTCCGCCGAGAAATCTGGGGCCACGGGCTGGCCTACAACCTCATCCGCAAGACGATGGCCCAAGCGGCCCTGCTGCACGAGAAGCTGCCGCGCCACTTGAGCTTCGCCGCCGGCCTGGACGCCGTGGTCGCGTCTTGGGATCACGCCTCGGTCGCCAACCTCCAGGTCCTCACCACCTTGGCCTCGGCGCAGTTCCGAATGATCGCGCGCCATCAGGTGGGAGACCGACCCGACCGCGTGGAACCCCGCGCCGTGAAACGACGTGCCAAACCCCACCCGCTGCTCCGCAAATGCCGCCCCCAAGCCCGCGCCGACCTTGGATTCTCGCCCCATGGGTCTGCTCGATCTCCCTTGCCGCATGCCGTGCCCTCCAAAACCTCCTGCCCAGGTTCTGCCTTCCTCACGCCGTCCAGCTTCCTCGCTCCACACCTCTCGCCGGAAGTCGCTTCTGGCATTAAACTAACGGCGATTGACAGTGCCATTCACTCCCGACCCCTTGAGCGCTTCCGGCTCAGCGGCGCGGCGCGTCGTCGCCGGGGCCCTTCTGTTTCTGCTCCCCGACCTGCCTCGAGGCCACCGAGAAGACGACTCCGATGAACAGGAATAGAAACGCGTAGCCGAACAGGAGTCCGTAGAGCAGGGTCGTCATTTGGTCGTGCCCAGTCACCACGCAGAACGCACTGCCGGCCAGGCTCACAAACGCGGCGGCAAACGCAACAACCGACATGAGCATCGAGGTGCCCCCACGTCCGGGCCCCAGGGCCATGAAGCTGAGGAGGCCCGAAGCGACCGTGAGCACCATCAAGAGAGCAAGCTGCTGATCACCAGGCTTGCCAACGGCGGGAAAAGCGACAAGCTGGTACCCACACAACGCAATGCTCATCGCGAAAAACAAGTACCCGAATACGGCGCGAGCGTTCATACCTGCCTCCCGGCTTCAGGGCCTGACTTGCGCGGCAACCGCTTTTCCACCACGGAAAGTGTATGCGCCCCCTCGGTGGTACGTCAAGCGGGCAGAGCCGGTCTCTGCCTTTGTGGGGGCGCGGCGGCCACGGCCCGTTTTCCGTCTCTCTTCCACGTCATGGCGTTGGCGTCTGCGGGACGGTCGCAACAGAATACTCGGTGTCAGGTCTCCGTCGACCTGGACGACTGCCGGTAGGCAGACGGATTCACGGAGGGATGGATAGGGGTGCCGCCGCACGAGAAAAGAACGGCGCGAACAACCTCGCA
>CAYGZA010000476.1:0-3546 GCA_964354135.1 uncultured Planctomycetaceae bacterium | reverse complement strand
CCTCCTGGATGCGATGGATCCGGCCCGCGTAGAACAGGATCCGCTCGCTCAGGGTGGTCTTCCCCGAGTCGATGTGGGCGGAAATGCCGATGTTGCGGAGGCTTTGAGGGCTCAATGGGGCGCCGGGGATCAGGGGTTAGGGACCAGGGATCGGGGAGACGAGCGCGCCTTGGGACACGCGCAACGGTCGTCGCGACGGGTATAAACGCTCCAACGGCTGTCTACTGCCTACTGCCCACCCTGGTTGCGCCCTTGCACCGACTCCCATAGCTCTCGGTACTTCTCCCGAACAAACGGATGCAACTGCCCGGCGAAATCGGCGGGCAAGCCGAGAATGCCGATCAACTCCTGCACGTCGGCCAGATCCCTGAGGCGGCCGGGACTCGTCATGCCCGAAGCGATCTTCAACTCGACGATCGCGGGCAAGCTGAGCCAGCGCACGCCGTCCTTCTCGACGCTCGCCGCGTCAGGCGCCGGGAAACAGACGGGCTTCGGCTTCCCGTCGCCCGGATACTCGCCGGTCACGAGAAACTCGATGCGGACCCCCGATTCCGCGTCGCGGAGGTTTCTGCCGCCCGCAAGGAGCGGCAGGTACCCGAGGCCCTCCAAATGCCGGTGCAACTCCTCCAGCCCTTCGCGACTCACCAGGACGTCCACGTCTTCGGTGAACCGACGGAATCCGTGGGCGAATAGCGCCATGCCGCCGGCGATGGCATAGGGGATGTCCAGCTCGCCGAGCCGCTGCGCGATTTTGCGGAGCGTCCGATAGACGGCGCTTTGCCCTTCAAAGTGCATACTCGCCTCGCGCAAGGCCCAATCCAACCGGTCGGACAGGAGCTGTTCATAAACAACCGTCATATTGGGGATTGTATCCGGTGCCCCGAACGAGGTAAAGCCGGAAAAGGGCCTTGCGGCGAGACGCGAGCGGCCCGGGCGCCTCCGGTGCGTGGGCCTACTCGCTCCGGTCTGCGACAGGACCTGCGTTCACTCGGTCGGGCCGCGCGGCTCGTTGTTGGGCGCGGCGGTTCACAAGTATGGTGCAGGGGTTTAGGATAGGACGACGGAGGGTACGCAACGCCGGCATGTTCAACACGGGGATGAGCCGATGATCGTTTACATTGTTCGTCACGCGTGGGCGGCGGACCGCGACGATCCGAAATGGCCGGACGACGCCCTTCGGCCGCTGACCGAGGAGGGACGAGAGCGTTTCGCGGCCATCGTCAAGCTCTTGGTCGGGCGGGATTTCGCCCCGGAGGTCGTTGCCACGAGCCCATTGGTCCGCTGCCGCCAGACGGCCGAGGTCATTTCCAAGCACGCGCCCGGCAAGCCCAAGGTGGTCGAGCGAGCGGAGTTGGCCCCGGGGAGCGACCTGGAGGGGATCGTCCAGTGGACGAACCGCGAGGCGGGCAATCGGAAGCAGGTGGCCTGGGTGGGCCATGCCCCGGACGTGAGCGATCTGGCCGCCGCCCTGGTGGGTGACTCGAAGGGGGCAATTCGCTTCGCCAAAGGAGGGGTTGCGGCGATCGACTTTGACGGGCCCGTCCGGCCCGGCGCGGGAGAGCTCCGCTGGCTGCTCACGGCCAAAGTGCTAGGGTGCTAGCCGGAAGCAGGGGCACTTGTGGATCGCAAGTCTTGTCTGCAAATTGCTTTACGGCGATTCTGCCTGACTCCGCGGGTCGGTTTCCCCTTGCCCGGAGGCTGCGGCGGCCTAGAATGTTTTTATCAAGATACTATGTTTTTATTCGTCCGGGGGTGGACTCTGCCGCCACTCCCTGCTACCGAGGGGGAACATGCCGCAGGAAGACGAAGAACTGTACCAGGAGCACGTCCTGGAGCACTATGAGGAGCCCTACCATCGCGGCCGGTGCGAGCACTGCACCCATTGCCACGAGGACGACAACCCCCTCTGCGGCGACCGCATCCAGATGACCCTGCACATCGACGACGCGGGCACGTTCCGCGAGGTCTATTTCGACGGCGAGGGATGCTGCATCAGCCAAGCGGCGGCGTCGATGTTGGTCGAGAAGTTCGACCGTCGCACCGTGGAAGAGGTCAAGCGGTTCACGGCCGACGACATGCTCAGGCTTTTCGGAGCGCGGCTGACCCCGAACCGGCAGAAGTGCTGTCTCCTGCCCTGGCGGGTGCTGCAAGCGGCGATCTACTCGCCGGTGGGCCCGGGCGGCCCGTGTTGCCCATCACCTTCTTCCGCGGGAGGCCGGCCATGAGCGCGACCCTTGAAACGACGCGGCTGGACCCGGAGCTGCTGCGGCCCGATTTTCCCATCCTCGCGCAGACGGTTCGCAACGGCGTGCCGCTGGTGTACTTGGACAACGCCGCCACAACCCAGCGGCCCCGCCAGGTGATCCAAGCGATCGTGGAAACGTACGAGCGGCACTACGCCAACGTCCATCGCGGGATCCATTGGCTGGCGGACCGCACGACGGACCTGTACGAAAACGCCCGGGAGGCGGTGCGGCGATTCATCAACGCGCCGACCCGGGAGGAGATCGTTTTCACTTCGGGCACGACCGCGGGGATCAACCTGGTGGCGCGGAGCTGGGGCGACGCCAACATGCGCCGCGGGGATGAAATCCTGCTTACGGAAATGGAGCACCACTCCAACCTCGTCCCGTGGTACCAGTTGGCTGAGCGGACCGGCGCGGTCGTCCGGCACGCTGCGATGACCGACGACGGCCGGCTGGACCTGGAATCGCTGGACCGGCTGCTCGGGCCGCGGACGAAGATGGTCGCGGTCACTGCCGTCTCCAACGTGCTGGGGACGGTCAATCCGATCGAGGAGATCATTCGCCGGGCCCACGACGCCGGGGCCCTGGTGCTGGTCGACGGGGCCCAGGGCGTGCCGCACCAGACAACCGACGTGGCCGCCTGGGACTGCGATTTTCTGGCCTTCAGCGGGCACAAGATGCTGGGGCCGTCCGGGATCGGAGTCCTCTACGGCAAGCGGGAGCTATTGGAGGCGATGCCTCCGTTTTTGGGCGGAGGGAACATGATCCGCCGCGTGAGCCTGGAGGGCTTCGAGCCCGCCGACGTGCCCGCACGTTTCGAGGCCGGCACGCCCGCCATCGTCCCGGCCATCGGCCTCGGGGCGGCGATCGAGTATTTGGAACGCGTCGGGCTCGACGCGATCCACGAGCACGAGCGGATTCTGACCCGACGGGCCCACGAGGTGCTGGCTGCGGTGGGCGGCGTGCGGGTGCTCGGGCCGGGACCGGAACTGACCGCGGGAATCGTCAGCTTCACGATGGAGCCGATCCACCCGCACGACGTGGCCCAGCTCCTCGACCGGCACGGGGTCGCGATTCGTGCCGGGCACCATTGCGCCATGCCGCTGCACCGGCGTTTCCGTCTCGCGGCCACCAGCCGGGCGAGCTTCTATTTCTACAACACGCCGGAGGAAATCGACCACTTGGGCGAGGCGCTCCGGCAGGTCAAGCACGTCTTCCAGCGCCGCAAGGCTTCGCAGTAGGATAGGCTTCCAGCCTTAGTTTTACCCACGTCCGCCGCGATAGATTTTACAGAACGGCG
>CAYGZA010000475.1:0-3579 GCA_964354135.1 uncultured Planctomycetaceae bacterium | reverse complement strand
CTCATGGGCTTCGGCCACCGCATCTACAAGAACTACGATCCCCGGGCCCGTATCATCAAGGAGGTCTGCCACCGGCTCATGGCCAAGCACGGCGGCGAGAACCCGCTCTTCGATCTGGCCCAGGAGCTGGAGGAAGTGGCCCTGAAGGACTCGTACTTCTTGGAGCGAAGGCTCTATCCCAACGTCGACTTCTACTCGGGGATCATTTACCGCCTCATGGGCATCCCGGAGAACATGTTCACCGTGCTGTTTGCTCTCGGGCGGCTCCCCGGCTGGATTGCCCACTGGCTGGAGATGCAGATGCTGCCCACGAAGCGGATCCACCGCCCGAGGCAGCTCTACGTCGGCCCTCCCGAGCGGGCGTATGTGCCGCTGATCAAGCGGATCGTTCCCGCGGTGCCGGCCAAGGCCGCTGCCGGGGACGGGCAGCCCGGGCAACCGGCCCGCGCTCCCCAGTTGGCCGAGGGCGGGTTCATCAACACGGAGATCTGAGCAGGGTGCGTTCGTTGCACGCGCCCTGCCGACCTCTTTCCTCGTGGCGCCCTTGCGCCTTCGTGGTCGCAACCTCACTCACCAAGAGCGCTCACTTGCGGCGGACGAACTTCTGCACCCGCTGCCCCTTGATGTCGCTGGCGTAGACGTTCCCTTGCGCATCGAGGGCGAGCGCGTGGACCCAGTTCAGCTCGCCCGGCTTCTCCTTGCCGTCTTCGCCCTTGGGAATGGTCCAAAGCTGCTGCAAGCGGCCGGAGGTATTGAACCTCATGAAGACCTGGTCCTTGGGCGGGCAGCCGAGCGCGCCGTCCTCTTTGCGCCAGGGCATCGGCGACGAGCCGCAGATCCAGATGTCGTCCTTGTCCGTGATCCAGAATCCCCAGGGTACCAGGAGATTGCGCCACTGGGTCACGAACTTGCCGCTCTGGTCGAAGACCTGGACGCGGCAGTTGTTGCGGTCGGCCACGTAAAGCCGCCCCTTGGAGTCCAGGACGATCCCGTGCGGCAGGCTGAATTCGCCCGGGCCGGTGCCCATCGTGCCCCACTCCTTGACGAACTTCCCGTCCTTGTCGAAGTGGACCACGCGGTTATTGCCGTAGCCGTCGGTGACGAATACGTCGCCGGCGGGCGAGACGGCCATGTCGGTGGGCTTGTTGAGATGGGTCTTGTCGCAGCCCGGCTCGTTCGGCGTGCCGAGCGTCTTGAGCAGCTTCCCTTCCGGCGTGAACTGCATGACCACGTGCTTGCCGACGTCGGCCAGCCAAATCATCCCTTCGTGGTCAATCTTGAGATAGTGCGCCGTTTGCACCACGTCTGCGCCCCAACTCCGCACGAGGTTGCCCTTGGAGTCGTACACCTGCACGGGCGGCTTCGCCCGCGTGAAGACCCAGATCTGGCCCTTCGCGTCCACGGCGAGCCCTGAGGTTTCTGCCCAGGCCACGTCGGCCGGACGCTTGAAGAAGTCCGGATCGACCTCGTACCAGGGGGTCATGTCGACTCGCGGGTAGTCGGTCCGTCCGGTGAGCTTCGTCTGAGCCGACGCCCAAGCGGCGGCAAGCAGGGCTGCCGCCAGACAAATCAGCAGAGATCCGACCGGCTTCATACGGCATCTGTACATTGTTCCACCTCCTTTGTTCAATGAACCGCGGGTTATTATATGCAGCGGAAGGCGGAATAGCCATGCGCCGTGCCCCGATGCCCCGACCGGAAGTTTGCCTTCGGTACGAGGAGCACATATACTGGGACTCGCATCGTGGCGCTGCGACCGGGCGTCATCGCGCCGGGCCGTGGAAAGTGGTGCAGGGCGCCAGCGATTTGGGTTCCGACCGGAGTTTCCACGCAGAGCGTGGGAATCGGGAGTCAAAGCGAAGTGGTCACGTGGAGCGGGTCGAGTAAAACGCGGCCCGCCGTTGGGCCTCGGGGAGAGTAGCCATGGCACCGCAAGACACCCAGGGAATGAGGCGCCGCGAGTTCTTGGCGTCGGTGACGGCGGCAGGGGTTGTGGGCGGTTTGGCGAAGGCGGCGCAAGGCGGTTTCGCCGCGGAGAAGGAGAAAACGCCGGCACTTCTGGCGGGGGAGGGCGCGGTCGACATCACACCGCCGTTGGGAATCGAGATGGGCGGGTTCCATCGCACGCCCGGCAACGAGCGCCGCATCAAAGGAAACCGCCAGCCGACCGCAACCCGGGCGATGGTCCTCCAGATGGGCGCGACCCAGGTGGCGATCTGCTCGCTGGACGTGGCCGCCGCGGGGCACGAAATGGCGACGCGCATTCGCAAGGAGGTCGAGAAGCAGTTGGGCATTCCGGCGGCGAACGTTCGCGTCTGTTCGACCCACACGCACTCGATGCCGGCGTTCTGCTACCTCCGCCAATGGGGCGCGATCCCCACCGAATACATGGCCGTGGTCGAAAAGCGGACCATCGAGGCGGTGCGGGCCGCCAAGGCGGACCTCGCCCCGGCCGAAGTCCTGTTGGGCAAGTCCCGCGCCGCAGGAGGAAACCACAACCGCACCACGAAGGCCTACAAGAACGACGCCCAGTTCGCCAAGGACTCCACCGACGACGAGCGCTGGCGCGATACGATGCTCCATGCCGTGCTCTTCCGGCGCAGCGGCGGGAAACGGAGTCTCCTCTGGTACCACTTCTCCGCCCACGCGGTCTGCTATGCGGACGACCTCGCCGGGCCGGATTGGCCGGGCATGGTTGCGGAGCTGGTCCGCAAGAACGAAAAGCTGGAGCCCTCGTTCCTCCAGGGCCACTGCGGCGACGTCAATCCGGGCGACGGCCGCGACTGGCGGGGCGAGGCCAACCAGACCACCGGCGCCATCTATCCCGCCCTGAAGGAGGCCATCGCCAAGGCCGCGCCCGTGAAAGTCGACACGCTCAAGACCATCCGCGAGGATTTCCTGGTGCCCCTGGACATGGCGCTCTTCAAGGACTGGTTGGCCCGCTATCAGAAAGACCCGTCAAAATGCGCCGACGGGGAATGGGTCGATAAAGGCTTCGCCGCCGATTGGCACCGCGCCAATGCCAAGCGGAACCTGGCCGAGACGCACCTGCGGATCACCCTCAGCGCCCTGCGGATCGGGCCGGTGGGGATGTTCTTCCATCCGGCGGAGCTGTATAGCTGCTACGGGCTGGCGATCCGCCGCGATTCGCCGCTCCCCGACACCCTGGTGGTCGGCTACGCCGACGGGATCATCGGCTACCTGGCCGACCCGAACGCCTACAAGGCGGGCGAGTACGCGGCGACGACGGTGCCCAAGATCCTCGATTATCCCCCATTCACCCCAACCGCCGCCCGGCAGATGACCTCCGCCGCCACGGCACTGTTGATGAAGCTGGTCACGTGACGGCGGGAATGCGGTCCACCACGACGACGCGGAGGTCGCAGACGTTGGTGTGCGTCGGGCCGGTCTTGATGAGGGCCCCGAGGGGATCGAAGAAGCGATAGGCGTCGTTGCGGGCCAGGTAGTCGGCCGGATCGAGGCCGCGCTGAAGGGCGGCGTCGAGGGTTTCCGCGTCGAGGAAGGCCCCGGCGGCGTCGGTGGGGCCGTCTTCGCCGTCCGTGCCGCCGGAGAGGAGCA